>JAICMS010000007.1 GCA_025929075.1 Propionibacteriales bacterium | reverse complement strand
TGCTGGTACGCGACCGAGACCGGCGAGTCGCCGACGAACGGCGGGCGCCCTGTCAGCAGCTCGAAGAGCAAACAGCCGCAGGAGTAGAGGTCACTGCGCGCGTCGACCTGCTCTCCGCGTGCCTGCTCGGGCGAGAGGTACTGCGCGGTGCCGACGACGGCGGCGGTCTGCGTCATCGTTGCCGAGGAGTCGGCGATCGCCCGGGCGATGCCGAAGTCCATCACCTTGACGTCGCCGGTCGGGGTGAGCATCACGTTGGCCGGCTTGATGTCGCGGTGGATGATGCCGTTGCGGTGGCTGTAGTCCAGCGCGGAGAGCACCGACGCCGTGATCTCGAGGGCTCGTTCGGGCAGGATCTTGCGGCCTTCTCGCAGGATGTCGCGCAGCGTCCGGCCGGTGACGACCTCCATCACGATGTAGGGCAGCAGGAGGCCCGGATTCTTCGGGTCGGACTCCTCGCCGGTGTCGTAGACGGCGACGATCGAAGGATGGTTGAGCGACGCCGCCGACTGCGCTTCTCGTCGGAAGCGCGCCTGGAAGGTCGGGTCGCTGGCCAGGTCGATCCGCAGCCGCTTGATGGCCACCGGCCGTCCCAGCCGCAGGTCCTCGCCGCTGAAGACTTCCGCCATGCCGCCCCGGCCGAGCAACGACAGCAGCCGGTAGCGGCCGCCGCCGATGGTCTCCGTCTCCGTCCCGCCGACCGCTGGTGGTTCCGTCATCCCGCCTCCCCTTCCGCCGAGACGCCAATAACGCACCGGTTTCGTCGGCGTGTCGGCGCATTAGTGACGCCTCGCCGGCCTCGTGGGTTGGTTCGCCTCATCGGTTCAGCACCGCCTCCATGACTGCCTTCGCCACCGGACCGGCGAGCCCGCCACCGGTGATGTCGGCCCGGCTGACGCCGGTGCGCTCGATCAGCACGGCGACGGCGACCTGTGGGTCGTTGGCCGGGGCGAAGGTGACCATCCACGCGTACGGCGACCGCGACGCCGAGGAGTTCGCAGTGCCCGTCTTGCCGGCCACCTCGACCCCAGGGATCTGCGCCGGCGTTCCCGTCCCGGAGGTGACCACAGCCACCATCATCTGGGTCAGCTCGCCGGCGACCTGCGCCGACACCGCCTGGTGCAGCACTTCCGGCTGGGCGCGCTGCAGCACGGCGAGATCGGGGGAACGCACCTCGTCGACGATGTAGGGCTTCATCACCGCGCCGCCGTTGGCGATGCCCGCCGCCACCATCGCCATCTGCAACGGGCTCGCCGCGACGTCATACTGACCAATCGCCGACAGCGCGGTTTGCGGCTCATCGATGTTCGTGGGGAAGACGCTGGGTGAGAACGGCAGCTGGTTCAGATAGGTCTGGTTAAAGCCGAACCGCTCCGCCTGCGCCTGCAGCCGCTTGGCGCCCAGACTCAAGCCGAGATCGCCGAACGACACGTTGCAGGAGACCACCAGCGCCTGGGTCAGCGTGATCTGGTTGCCGCCGCAGTTGCTGCCGTTCTCGTTGTGCAGCACAGCGGTTGACTGGGGCAGCGGCAAAGACGCGCCGCCCTTGACGATCGAGTTCGGCGTGTAGCCGTTGGACAGCGCGGTCGCGGCGGTGACCAGCTTGAACGTCGACCCCGGCGGGTAGATCTGCTGCGTCGCGCGGTCGAGCATCCGGTCGGCGCCGTGTGCCGTCAACCGCTTCCACGCTGCCTGCGCCTTGGTGAAGTCGTGGGTGGCGAGCAGGTTCGGGTCGTACGACGGCGTGCTGGCCAGGGCCAGGATGGCTCCCGTCCTGGGATCGAGCGCGGCGACGGCGCCGCGGGTCTGGCCGGGAAGTGCCTGCAGGCCGTGCCACGCGGCGGCCTGCGCCTTGGAGTCGAGCGTCAGCAGGACGCTGCCGCCCTGCGGCTCGTTGTTGCCGACAAGGTCGACGATCCGGTTGACGAACAGTCGCGGGTCGCTGCCGGACAGGATCGAGTTCTCGGAGTTCTCGACGGCTCGGGTCCCGTAGTAGCAGGAGAAGAAGCCCGTCGCCTGCGCGTACAGCAGCGGGTGGTCGTAGTGCCTGACGAAGTGCAGCCGGTCGTGCGAGGGCACGCTCTTGGCGACGGTGCGCCCGTCGACGAGGATCGGCCCCCGCTGGCGCGAGCACTCGGCATCCTGCACCCGCTTGTTTCCGGCATGGTCGTTGAGGCTCTGCGCCTGCAGCACCTGCACGTAGTTGATGTTGAACAGCAGCAACGCGAACAGCACGAGGCAGAACACGGCGAGGATGCGGATCGGCTTGTTCATCGGCGTCCGATCACCTGCGTGTCGTCGTCGGCGCGTGGTGGGCTGAGGTCGGGCATCGGCTGGCGGGCATGGTTGCTGACGCGCAGGATCAGCGCCACCATCGCCCAGTTCGCCAGTAGCGACGAGCCCCCATAGGACAGGAACGGCGTCGTCAGGCCGGTCAGCGGGATGAGGTTGGTGACCCCACCAAGTACGACGAAGACCTGCAGCGCCATCGCCATCGCCAGCCCGACGGCGAGCAGCTTGCCGAACGGGTCACGGCAGATCAGCGCCGTCCGCAGCCCCCGCTCCACGATCAGCCCGTAGATCACGATGATCGCCATCAGCCCGGTCAGCCCGAGCTCCTCGCCGAGCGAGTCGCCGATGAAATCACTCCAGGCGAACGGCGTCAACTGAGGGCTGCCCTGACCCCAGCCGCGGCCCAGGATGCCGCCCCATGCCAGGCCGTACTGTCCCTGGATGATCTGGTAGTAGAGGTCGGGGTTGGAGAACGGGTGGAGCCAGCCCTGCACGCGGGTCTGCACGTGTGCGAACGCGAGGTAGCTGAAGTACGCTCCGGCAGCGAAGAGTACGACGCCGACGACCAGCCAGCTCGCCCGCTCGGTGGCGACATAGAGCAGCACCACGAAGAGTCCGAAGAACAGCAGCGAGGAGCCGAGGTCGTCCTCGAAGACGAGGATGCCGAGGCTGATCAGCCACATCAGCACGATCGGCCCGAGGTCGCGGCCTCGCGGCAGATCGATGCCCGCGAAGCGTCGGCCCGCCAGCGCGAGTGCATCCCGCTTGACCACCAGGTAGCCGGCGAAGAAGATCGCCAGGCAGATCTTGGCTACCTCGCCGGGCTGGAACGACAGCGAGCCGAGCGAGATCCAGATCCGGGCGCCGTTGATGTTCACGCCGAGCAGCGGCACCAGCGGCAGCAGGAGCAGCACCACACCGGCGAGCCCCATCGTGAACGTGAACGCCTGCAGCCGCCTGTGGTCGCGCACGACGACCAGCGTCAGCACGAACCCCAGCACCGAGATGGCGGTCCAGATCAGCTGCTGCGTGGCATACGTGTGGCTCTGCGGGTCCTGCGCGAGCCGGCCGATGTCGATCCGCCGGATCATCGCCAGCCCAAGCCCGTTGAGGGCGACCACGCAGGGCAGCAGCACCGGGTCGGCGTACGGTGCCTTCACCCGTACGGCGACGTGTGCGACGAGAGCCAGGACCACAAGTCCCGAGCCGTAGCCCACGATGTCGGTCGGCACCTTGCCCTCGGTGCCGATGCCGACCAACGCGTAGGCGCCGACGCCGAGGATCAGCGCCAGCACGAGCAGCATCAGCTCGACGCCACGCCGCTTGCGCGGCACGAACGTCGACACGAAGCGCCCCTGCGCCGCCGTGATCATGCTCATCGGCTCGTCCCCCGCGGAGTGGCGCCGGCGCACTCCTCCGGCAGTCGGGGCCGGCTCGGGGACACCGTCGGCGGCGTGAACGGCCCGGTGACCGTCACCGACGGGGTCGTCGGACCAGTCGATCGCGAACCGGTGTGCCGGCCGGTGGAGCGGGTGCTGCCCGGCTTCGTCGGTGAGGTGGTGGTGCGTCGCCCGGTGGTGGTGGCCGGACTCGTGCTCGCACTGCTGGTCGCAGTGGTGCCCGGAGTCGTCGCGGGAGTCTGCGTCGGCAGGGTCGTCGTCGAGGGGTTGGTCGACTGCTCCGCGCAGATCCGGGCGAAGCTGCGCAACTGCGCGACGATGTGTCGCGCCTGGGGCAGGCTGTCAGCGGAGATCCCGTCGAGCACTTGGCTGCGGCGGAAGCTCGGCAGCTGTGACAGCCGCAGACCCTGGTGCTCGTAGACGTGGTGCATCGACATCCCCGGCAGCTCGGCCTCTACGCCCTGGTAGATCGCCACCCGGTTGCCGTCGGCGCCGACGAAGTACTGCGTCTGTGTCCATCGGTAGGACAGCACGCCGGCCGCCGCCAGGACGGCGAGTACGGCGACGATGATCGCACCCCGCCTGATCCAGGTGTGGTGGCGCGGCTCGCGAGGGGCATACCGCAGCTCCTCCGGGTCGGCCGTCGGATCGGTCATCAGCATCTCGCCCGGCTGGCCCGGGTCCTCGCGCTGAGTCCAGTTGCGCAACCGCCGCAGCGCCGACCGGTGCTCCTCGGCGGCGGCCCCCACGATGATGGGCGCCGCCTTCGGCGCGTCGCCTTCGACCACATCGCCCACGACGACCGTGACGTTGTCGGTGCTGCCGTGCTCGAGTGCCAGCCGGGTCAGCTCGGCGGCGGCCTCGCTCGCCTCGCCGACGGAGAGGACCCGCTGGATGCGGTCCTGCTCGACGAAGCCCGACAGACCGTCACTGCAGAGCAGGATCCGATCGCCGGCGCTGACTTCGTAGAGGGTCAGGTCGGGGTCGCTGTCCTGGCGACCATCCAGTACCCGCAGCAGTACCGAGCGGTGGGTGTGGGACGCCGCCTCCGCCTCGGTGATCCGGCCCTCGTCGACCATGCTCTGAACCCAGCTGTGGTCGGCGCTGATCCGCTGCAGGTTGCCGTCGCGCAAAAGGTAGCCCCGCGAGTCACCGAGGTGGGCCACCCCGATATGGGTGCCGTCGAAGAGGGCGGCGGTGACCGTCGTACCCATCCCTTCGACCGTGGAGTCTGAGTCGATCAGCTCCGCGAGCCGGTCGTTGGCGCGGTTGATGGCGCCGGCCAGTGCCTCCAGCAGGTCCTCCGGCGGCGCGCCATCGAGCCGGCGCAAGGTCTGGATCGTGATCGCTGACGCGAGGTCGCCGGCCGGTGCTCCGCCCATCCCGTCGGCGACGGCGAGGAAGTGCGGACCCGCGTACGCAGAGTCCTCGTTGCGCCTGCGCCGCCGACCGATGTCGGAGACCGCACCGAACCGTAGCGAAAGCGCCATCGGCTACTTCTTCAGCTCGGCGATCGTCTTGCCGATCCGGACCTGGACGCCGATCGACACCGCCATCGGCGTAGTGAGGCGCTGGTTGCCGATGTAGGTGCCGTTGGTCGAGCCCAGGTCCTCGACGTACCAGTCGTCACCGTTGGGCACGAAGCGCGCGTGCCGGGTCGAGACGTAATCGTCGTCGAGCCGGATCGTCGCATCGGCGCCGCGCCCGAGCAGGATCGGCTCCCCGGCGAGCTCGACGGACTCGCCCGCGTTGGCGCCGTCGGTGATGACGAGGGAGCGGGGTGCACCGCGGCGTGGCTTGCGCTGCCGCGGTGGCTTGCTCGAGCGGGGCCGGGAGGTGTCGACGCGCTCGCCGAAAAGGTCCGACTTCACCACCGACACCGACGTCAGGACGAAGAGCCAGAGCAGCGCCAAGAACCCCAATTTGATGAGGGTGAGGGTGAGCTCAGACACGTCACGCGCCTGGTCGGTACGGCGACTGGCGGGGCATGCCTGACCCGCCGGCCGCGCGCCGGCTCGGCACCTCGTCGACGTAACCGCCCGCCGCATTGGTACGCACCACGATCTTGGTGTTGCCCACCTGGACCAGGGCTCCGTCGCCCACCACCGCATGTTGGACCCGTCGCCCGTTGACCGCCGTGCCGTTGGTCGAGCCGAGATCGACCACGCCGACCATCGGCGGCTCGCTGCCGTCCTGCAGCCGGAACTCGGCGTGCCGGCGGGAGACACCGGGGTCGTCGATCCGCAGGTCGGCCGTGCTGCCGCGCCCGACCACGATGCCCGGCGGCTCGATCGGGTGACGGACGCCGTCGATCTCGAGGGCGACTGGGGCGCGGCGCACCGCTGTCTCGGTGGGGGCTGGCTGGCCGACGGCCGGCGAGACCGCCGCCGAAGCGTGGCTTCGCACCCGGAACCGCCCGGTCGTGAGGTCGTCGGCGCGTTGGAAATGCAGGTGAATGGGGCCGGCGAAGAGGTAGCTCTCGTCGTCGGCATGCTCGTGCAGCATGGTGGCCAGCTCGCTGGACAGCGTGTCGCCGTACGCCGAGAGCCGGTCGAAGTCGGTCGGCGAGAGGTCGATGACGAAGGAGTTGGGTGCCAGCCGCCGGTCGCGGCTGAGGATCTGGGCGGAGTTGTCGACCTCTCGCTGCAGGGCAGCGGCGATCTCCATCGGCTGCACCGCACTACGGAAGGCCCGGGCGAAGGCGCCGGTCACCAGGAGTTCGAGCCGCTGCTCGAAGCGGTGGAGCACGCTCACTCGTGTCTCGCCCTCTCGTTCGTGGTCGGCCAGCGGCTCGGCTGGCGGATCGGTGTGGGTGCAGGGGGCTGCCCTCCGGCGGGCCAGATGCAGCACCCTCCCGGCGGGCCAGCCGGATGCACGCACATCCGTCAGGCGTCTCCGCTGCGTCGACCGCGCAGCCGCCCCCGCGCTCGATCGTAGCCGGAATGCCCCCCAGACCCCACGGACCCGCCCACCAGCCGCCCACCGCTCGGCTGGCCTGGCTCGCCTGGTGTTTCCCCCGTTAACGGGGCGGGCTCCCCGTAAACGGGGGAAACCTGCCCCGGAAACCGGGTGGTTGCCCCGGAGACTTGCCTGTGCCCCAACGGTGACGAGGCCCCCACCACCTGCCAGCGCCTGCAGGCGTCAGTTCGCCGCGGATGAATCGACATTGCGGTTGCCAGAGCGACCGCAATGTCGATTCCTTCCGACCACGGTCGTGGTCGCCGTACGGCGGTTCGCCAGGCGGGCCTCGCGAGCGACCGCGGTGTTAGGCTGGCTCGTCGCCGTGGTGGAGACCTGCGCTCTCGTGCACGTCCTTGCCCGGCGACATGCGCGAGTGGCGGAATAGGCAGACGCGCACGGTTCAGGTCCGTGTGCCCGAAAGGGCGTGGGGGTTCAACTCCCCCCTCGCGCACAGCACATTCAGCGTCGAGGTGCGGCCGCGGTCAGTCGGCGTAGTCGCCGGTGGTTCGCTGATGGGGGGGCGGGATCCCGACGCGGTCGGGGTAGAGACCACTGTCGCCGGACGTGTCGAAAGGGCTTAACTGTGTCGCAGATAGTGCTCTACACCCTCATCTCGCTCGACGGAGCGACCGAGAACCCGCATCGCTACTTCCCGGAGACCGGCCAGAAGCACGGCGCACCCGTCTTCGACCACGCCCTCGAGGAGCTCGAGTCGCAGATGATCTCTCGGCAAAACGCAGTGCTGCTCGGCCGCCACACATATGACCAGTGGTCGCGCTATTGGCCGACCTCCGACGAGCAGCCGTTCGCCGACTTCATCAACGGCGTGAAGAAGTACGTCGTCACCTCAAGCCCCCTGACCGGCGACTGGGCCGGCGCCGAGGCAGTGTCAGCGCCGGTCCGCGCAGTGGTGTCGGACCTGAAGGCTCGCCCCAGCGGCGACATCGGAGTCCACGCAAGCGTCACGCTCGCCCAGTCCCTGCTGAGGGAAGGGCTGGTCGACGAGCTGTGCCTAGCCGTTGGCCGCGTGCTCGATCCAGTCGGTCCACGGCTCTTCGCGACGGTGGCCGAGCTGCAGGAGATGGAGCTGCTGGAAGCCACGTCGACGCCCAGCGGCAGCGTGTGGCTCCGATACCGGCTGCACGGCTGAGGTGCCGGCGTCCCCTGGGATGGCGGGAAGAAGGCGGCTGCCTCCCTTCCCCGTCGTCCAGCCAGTTCTCCGCGGCAGTTGACCTCCGCCCTGGCGGACAAGACGCCAAGCCGGTCAACGGCTGTAACGCAGCGCCGTGGCGGATTCCCGCGCTCGTGCTACTGGTGGCCATAGTGCGATGTCAGCGGCTCGGGGCGAGGCGCAGCTCAAACCCGACCTCAGCGCCCGAGTCAGTCTGTGGCGTTCCCGAGCTCTGGGGTCGCCAGAGCCAGGTGGTGACCTTCTCGAGTCCGGCGTCGGCCAGCGCGGCGCGGATCGCGCGTTCGGCAACGCGGGCCTCCTCGACGTCTATGAAGGCGACGTCTTTGCCGCGGTCGGCTTTCGTGTCTCCAACCTTGCCGTTGAGAGCGGGCGCGATCCGCATCGCATGGAAGACGGCTGCGTCGATGCGGTCGTTTGGCTCGAGCGCGGGCTTCATTGCCGGAGCGGGTATCACCACTGTGTCGAGGAACTCAGTCAGTTTTGCGGCGAGCGGATCGTCGCAGAAGACGTCGGCGTTGATGGGGAGTATGTCGGTCCAGGTCAGTTTGGCGTAGCGCTGGCGACCGTCAAGTGTTGGCACGCCCGCGGGCAGGGCTGGAGCCGAACGCCTCTCTCCACACCCGTCGCAGCCACTCGTGCCCTTGATCCGTCGGTGGATAGCGGATGAACCACTGCGCGCGATGCCCAACCACGAGCTGAGCCTGAATCTCCTGGACGCAAACCTCATGGCTTGTCTTGTCGTATGGCTCGGTCGCGTGAGCAGGTGAGGCAACACCCGGGAGCCCCGTGGTGGTGCTCTGGAGTCAACATTTTGGTCGCTAGGGCGACCGCAATGTCTCATCGTAGCGGGACGGAGAGCCGGATCGGGGCGCCGTAGTCCGGCGGGCGAGGCGGCCGCTCAGACCGTAGGTTGGTCCGCGTGAACATCGTCTTCGTCGAGCCGGCGTTCCCGAACAACCAGCGCCACTTCGTCCGTGCCCTGGCTGAGGTCGGGGCGACCGTCATCGGCATCGGCGAACGGCCCAGCGAGTGGCTCGACGACGAGCTTCGCTCGTGGATGACCCACTACCACAAGGTCGACTCGGTGGTCGACGTGTCGCAGATGAACGACGCCGTCGCCTGGATCCAGGACAAGCTGTGGGTCGACCGGCTCGAGGCGACGATCGAGGCGCACACGTTGCCGGTGGCGCAGGTCCGCGAGGACCGCCACATCCCCGGCACGTCGGTGCGCACTGCATGGCTGTGTCGCGACAAGCCGTCGATGAAAGAGGCGCTGCGGCAGGTCGGCGTACCCACCGCGGCCTCAACCGCCGCCGACACCACCGACCAGGTGCTGGCCTTCGCTGCCGACGTCGGCTTCCCGCTGATTCTCAAACCCCGCGCCGGCGCCGGTGCGGCCGACACCACACGCGTCGACGACACCGAGCAACTCGTCGCGACCCTCGCCGACTTCGGGGCAAAGGGCGTCACGTCGATCGCCGTCGAGGAGTACGTCGAAGGACACGAGGCCTTCTACGACACGATCTCCATCGACAGCGAGCCCGTCCACGACTTCGTCTCGCACTACTACCCCAACGTCCTCGATGCGATGCGGCAGCGCTGGATCTCGCCGGAGTTCATCGCCACCAACCGGATCGACTCCGTCGCCGACTATGGCGAGGTCCGCGAGCTCGGCCACCGAGTCATCGAGGCGCTCGGCATCGGCACCTCGGCGACCCACATGGAGTGGTTCTTCGGCCCGAAGGGGTTGCGCTTCTCCGAGATCGGCTGCCGGCCCCCCGGCGTCGGAGCCTGGGATCTCTACGCCGCCGGCAACGACATCGACATCTACAAGGAGTGGGCGAACGCCATCGTTCATGGCCAGCCCGGCGGCGCGCTGTCCCGCCAGTACTCGGCCGGCATCGTCGCGCTGCGTCCGAACAACGACGGCACGATCAGCGGCTACTCCGGTGTCGACGAGATCGCCCAGCGCTACAACGAGTGGGTCATCGACTCCCACCTGCCCGACCCCGGCACACCGACCCAGCCGGTCGAGGCCGGCTACATGGCCAACGCCTACATCCGGATGCGCCACCCCGACTACGACGTCGTGCATCAGATGCTCGACGAGGTCGGCCGGACGGTCCAGGTGCACGCCGGATGAACGTTACCCTGCTCGGCCCGCAACGCTTCCGGCTCTCCGCCCGTACGGCGATCCGCAACCTCCCGGTCGACGGACCCGTCGCCGCCATCAACGCCGGCTGGCAGGAGCGGGAGGCTGATGACGGCGAGCTGGGCGACGTGCTCGACGGCCGGATGGTCAACCTCCAGCTCTTCCACCGCTGGGAGGACGCGCTGGCGGCCGACCCGGAGTACGCCGAGGCGTCCCGCCACCACAACCAGGTCCTCGACGACCAGCAGTCGCTGTACACGTTGCGGTTGCGGCACGCCGTGGACGCCGCTAACGAGATCTGGCGGCGAGACGACTCCATCCCCCTGGTCGGCGAGGCGCTGGGTAACGCGATCGAGGAGATCCGGGCCATCGACCGCTGGCACCTCGACACGGTCGACCGGATCGAGGCCGACTTCGAGTCGACGTACCACCCGCATGAGCGGCTGCGGGTCGTCGAGCATCGCGGAGAGGTCGCTGGGCTGCTCGGCTCGGCGGTCGCGCTGGCCATAACCGGCGGCCACGTCGGTGTCATCTTGAAGTGCCTGCAGCTCTTCGTCGGGCCGTTGCCGCCGACGATGCCGGTTGTGGCGTGGTCGGCGGGAGCGATGGCCCTGGGTGAGCAGATCGTGCTGTTCAACGACAACGCGGTCGACGGCTCCCGGCATGCCGAGGTCTACCGCCGGGGAGTCGGCCTGTTCCGGCACGTGGTGCCCCTCCCGCATGCGCGGCGGCGTCTGCATCTGCATGATGCGGTGCGAGTCGCCGGCTTCGCGCGGCGGTTCGGTGGTGACTGTTGCCTGGTGCTGGACGACGGAGCCGTGGTCAAGCTGACCGAGGAGGGCCGCTGCCCCCCGGGCGCGCCGGTGCTCACCCACGAAGGCGTTGTCGCGACCTGGGAGGCGGCCTGAGCGGCGTGCGCCCGAGTCCCGGGCGCAAGCTGGCGATCAATCGGCTGCGGCAACGTCGCGGCCTCGACAAGGCGGCCATCGACAGGTTCCTGGCCCGCCGTGACGCGCCGATCGTGGAGGGGCTGCGCTGCACGTTCTTGTGGCGCGGCGAAGCCGACGAGGTGCGGGTCCGGCATCGAGTCGTCGGCCTGCCCGATCCCCTGCAGCTGCGGCGGGTCGGCGACACCGACCTGTGGTACGTCGCCATCGAGCTGCCCGAGAACTCGCGGGTCGAGTACCAGTTCGAACTGGTCCTGGCCGGCGAGACGATCAGCTTCGTCAACGACCCGCTCAACCCACGGGTGGCGCACAGCCCGATGGGCTCGAGCTCGGTGTGCTATGGCAGCGGCTACCGGGTGCCCGACTGGACCCAGCCCGACCCGGAGGCGAGACCGGGTGAGCTTGTCGACATGCCGATCCGAAGTCTGGCGCTCCGCCGCACCACCACCGTCACCGTCTATCTCCCGGCGAGATTTCGTCGTACGGTCAGCTATCCCTTGCTGATCGTGCACGACGGTGGGGACTACCTTCGCTATGCCGCGGCCAAGACCGTGCTCGACAATCTGATCCACCGGCTGGACATGGCGGAGGTGGTGGCCGCGTTCATTCGGCCCGGCAACCGGCTCGTGGAGTACGCCAACAGCGCTGCGCACGCCCGCTTCGTCGCGGCCGAGCTGGTCCCGGCACTCGAGGCCGAGTTGCCGCTGGCCGGCACCGCCCGGTCGCGTTGCCTGATGGGCTCCAGCTTCGGCGGCATCGCCTCGATGTCGACCGCGGTGCGGTACCCCGAGATGTTCGGCTCACTGCTGCTGGAGTCGACGTCGTTCGTCTTCACCGACATCGGCGACGACCACGGTGGTGGGCCTGCGTTCGATCCGGTGGTGACGTTCGTCAACCGCTATCGCGCGCGGCCGACCCGGCTCGCGGACCGAATCTTCATGTCCTGCGGGGTATATGAGCCGCTCAGCGTCGGCAACCGGTCGATGGTGTCCACCCTGCAGTCGGCCGGCATGGAACTGCGGTACGTCGAGGCGCGGGACGGCCACAACTGGGAGAACTGGCGCGACCGGCTCCAGGAAGGCCTGTCGTGGATCTTCCCCGGACCACAGAAGTTCGTCTACGAGTAGGCGCTATGAAGACAGTCGAGCAATGGATGTCCCCGCGAATGGACCGCCCGATCGCGCTGGCGCGGTGGGGGCACTATGGCACGCCGGTGCTGGTCTTCCCTACCGCCGGCGGTGACGCCGAGGAGGTCGAGCGCAACCACCTGATCGGTCACTGCCAGGACCTTATCGATGCGGGGACGGTCAAGCTCTACTCGTGCGACAGCGTCGCCGGCGCGGCGATGGTCCGCAAGGAGGGGTCGCCGGAGTACCGCACCTGGTTGCTCAACCGGTTCCACCAATGCATCGTCGAGGAGGTGGTGCCGGCGATCTACAACGACTGCGGCGGGCCGCAGCCGATCGTCGTCGCCGGCGCGTCCATCGGCGCGTTCAACGCCTTGGCGATGGTCTGCCGCTATCCCGAGGTCTTCCGGCTGGCGATCTGCATGAGTGGCACGTACAACATCGAGGGCCTTATTGGTGGCTACTCCGACGACCTCTACTTCGCGTCGCCGATGGCGTTCCTGCCGGGGCTGGACGGGCCGGCGCTGGAAGCGATACGACAGCGCTTCGTGCTGCTTGCCTCCGGTCAGGGGGCCTGGGAGGACGTCGGCGAATCGTGGGCGGCCGCCGCCGTACTGGGCGCCAAGTCGATCCCGAACCGGGTCGACCCGTGGGGCCAGGAGTGGGAGCACGACTGGCCGACCTGGTGGGCCATGTTGCCGACGTACCTGCGAGAGTTCGTCGCACGATGAAAATCTTCCTGTCGTGTGACATGGAGGGTGTGGCTGGCGTCGTCGACTGGTCGCAGTGCCGGCCGGGCAGCGAGGCGTACGCCGTCGGGTGCCGACTGATGCTGGCCGAGGTCAATGCGGCGATCGACGGCGCGCTCGCGGGTGGGGCCGACGAGGTGCTCGTCAACGACTCCCATGGCGGCATGTTCAACCTCGACCCGGCTGCGCTGCGGCCGCCGGCGCGCTACCTGTCCGGGCGGCACAAGCCCCGCTACATGATGGAGGGCCTGGACGACAGCTTTGGCGCCGTCTTCTTCGTGGGCTACCACGGCTCGATCTCCGGCGAGCCGTCGGCGCTGTCGCACAGCTACAACCCCGAGGTGATCAGTGGTGTCCGCCTGAACGGCGAGTACGTCGGCGAGAGCGGCATCAACGCACTGGTGGCCCTTAGCCGCGGCGTGCCGATCGCCTTGCTGACCGGTGATCAGGTGACGTTGGCGGAGGCGGCGAGCTTCGCCGGTGACGTGGTCACGGTGCAGACCAAGGTGTCGCGCACTCGCTTCGCCGCAGACAACCTCCACCCGAAACGCGCTCGGTCGCTCATCAGCGAGGCGGCGACGCGCGCTGTCGAGGCGGTCGCGGCCGACCGGATCGGGCCACCGACGATCGACCTGCCGGCCACCCTCGAGGTCGACCTGCAGACCGCCGACATGGCGGCGGTTGCCGCCTGGGTGAAGGGCGTCGAGCAGGTCGCCGTACGAACGGTTCGGATCTCCGGAGACGACCCGCTCGCGATGTTCGACTCGTTCGTGGGGCTGACATACATCACCCGCCAAGCGGGCGGCCGCTGACCTCCGCCAACCTCGCGCCGAGACGCCACTCATGCACCGACACGCCGGCAAAACCGGCACATCTTTGACGTCTCGGCGCGGTTGTGAGACCGCGTTGAGTGCCGGCTGGGCGGGTTTGTTGGGAGGCGCCGGTGGGCATGGCGTCGGTAGGCAGGTGCGGAGGCCGTAGCATCCCACCAGCTGACAGGTGGAGATCGGAGGCGGCAATGAGGTTGGGATACTTCCTGTCGTGTGAGGAGTACAGCCCGGCCGAGCTGGTCGAGCAGGCGCGGCTGGCCGAGGAGGCGGGGTTCGAGGCGCTCTGGATCAGCGACCACTACCACCCGTGGAACGACAACCAGGGCCAGAGCCCACTCGTCTGGTCGATGATCGGCGCCATCTCCCAGGTCTGCGATCTTCCCGTCACCACGGCGGTGACGTGCCCCACCACCCGGCAGCACCCGGCGATCGTCGCCCAGGCTGCGGCCACCTCAGCGGTTCTGCTCGACGGCAAGTTTGCACTCGGCGTGGGCACCGGTGAGGCGCTCAACGAGCACATCCTCGGCAGCGTCTGGCCGCCGGCCGACGTCCGGCTGGAGATGCTCGAGGAGGCCGTCGAGCTGATCCGCGAACTCTGGACCGGCAACGAGGTCACCCACCACGGCCGCTACTACACCGTCGACACCGCGCGGATCTACACCCTCCCGGCCACGCCGCCGAAGATCCTTATGTCGGGTTTCGGCCCCAAGGCTGTCGATGTCGCCGCCCGGATTGCCGACGGCTACATCACCACCTCACCCGACCAGAAGCTGCTCGACAGGTTCCGCACGTCGGCGGGACGCGACAAGGCCACCCAGGCCGGGGTCAAGGTCTGCTACGCCGACAGCGCTGACGAGGCAGCGGTGATCGCCCACAAGCTCTGGAGCACCAGCGGGATCCCCGGTGAGCTCTCGCAGGTGCTGCCCTCACCCCACCACTTCGAGCAGGCGTCCGCCCTGGTCACCGAGGAGATGACGCGAGGCTCGGTCACCTGCGGTCCCGACGCGGGCGCACACCTGGAGACCTTCAAGCCCTATCTCGAAGCCGGCTTCGACGATATCTACGTCGCCAACATGGGTCCGCATTACGCGCAGATGCTCAGGATGTACGGCGAGGAGGTGCTGCCCGAGCTGCGACGCCGCCAAGCGGCCTGACGGCCCTTGACTGCGGCCCACGCCGCGCTGACCGCCGACCAATCGAGAACCTCGCACAGCGGCTCCTAGGGCTCCGTCCATTCGCCGCCACCGAGCAAGCGCGTTTCCGTGATGCCTGAATGTGGCGTACAGTCGCGCTGGCGTCGGCAAACGCTCCAGACGCGAGGCGTGTCGATGGCGTCCCTACTCAGGCGGTGCTGATGGCTGAGACGACAGAACACTTTGCCGGGGTCGTGCTCGACCTGTTGCACGAGTCAGACGTCGAGGACACCGTGCACAGTATCGCTGAGCACGCCAAACATTCCCTCGCCTGTGACTTCGCCGGGATCATGATCGTGCGCAATAAGCGGATCGAGACGGCGGCCGCGACCGATGACATCGTGGCCCTTGCCGACAAGATCCAGATGCAGTTGGGCCAGGGGCCGTGCCTGGAGGCCATCTGGGAGCACGACACGTTCCTCGTCGATGACACCCAGACCGAGCAGCGGTGGCGTCCGTTCATGATCCAGGTTGCCGAGCTGGGCATGCGCAGCATGCTGAGTATCCGCTTGCACGCCTCGCACCAGACCCTGGGCGCCCTCAACCTCTACTCCATCCCGGTGCGTCAGTTCGAGGACGAAGACATCGCGCTCGCCCACCTATTCGGTCAGCACGCATCGGTGGCGCTGGCGACCGCGCTCAACGAGGAGGGGCTTCGGCGGGCGATCGACTCCCGGCACCTCATCGGGCAGGCGCAGGGCATCCTGATGGAGCGGTTCGGCATCAGCTCGAGCCAGGCGTTCGCCGTCCTCCGCAGGTATTCACAAGACGGCAACCTCAAGCTGCGTGACGTTGCCGAGCATCTGATCGACAACCGCATACTTCCCGCGGCGCACGCTGGGGCCGGCGAGCAGCGCGACGGACAGAACGGCGGCGGCGCTTCCAATGGGGCGACTCGGGGGGCGTCCAACGGCACTCCCGCCAGCGCTTCGAACGGCACGTCCAACGGCAGTTCGTCCGACCGTGTGGTCGCCACGTTCGCCGATGCCGTAGACCAACGGATCGCCTCCGGCGCCGAACTCGACGGCACGGGGAAGCACTCGCTGTAGTCGGACTGCGGGAAAGCGGCTGGAGAGGGAGGGAAGTCAGCCGCCTTCCCGCAATCGCGTGCGGGCCCTGGCCCCGGCTAACTCGCCGCGGCCAGCGTCGTGTCGGTCTCGTGGGCGCTGCTCTGCTCCGGCTGCTCGAGTTGGTCGCGCAACTGCTTGAGGATGCGGGCCAGCAGCCGGGATACCTGCATCTGCGTCACACCGAACTCTGCGGCGATCTTCGCCTGGGTCCACTCATGGAAGAAGCGCAGGTAGAGGATGCGCCGGTCGCGCGCCGACAGTTTGCGACACAATGGCCGCAGTACGACGAGTGCCTCGGCGCGGTCGTAACCGCGGTCGTCGGCGCCGAGCAGGCCCCATAGGGCCGGCGCGTCGTCCTCACCTGTGGTCTTGTCCAGAGAGCTCGGCGTGTAGCAGCCGTCGGCTGTCATCGCCTCGTTGACGTCGTCGACGTCGACATCCAGCGCGTCTGCGATCTCGTCCGGCGTGGGTTCGTGGCCCGTCATCTGGGCGAGATCGGCGCGGGCACTGGTGATCTGCGACTGCAGTTCCTGAATCCGGCGCGGCGGCCGGACGACCCAGGCGTTGTCGCGGAAGAACCGCTTAACCTCGCCGCGGATCGTGGGAACGGCGTAGCCGAGGAAGCTGTCGCTCTTGTCCGGGTCGTATCCCTGGGCGGCCTTGACCAGCCCCAGGCACGCGATCTGGACGAGGTCGTCCTGGGCGACACCACGGTTGCGGTAGCGCAGGACGATCGACTCGGCGACCTCCATGTTGAGCAGCACGACCTTGTCCAGTAGCTCCTGCCGCCGCGCGGGGGCGGCGCCGTGGGCCTGCAGAAGCAGCTCATGGGTGAGCTCGGAACGGTTGGTGGGACCGCAGTCGTCGGTCGTTGCAGACTGCGATATTTCGGACAATTCTGGGATGACGGCATTGGGAGCCACAGCCAGGTCCTTCCGAGGATGCAAGTGGCAGTAGGCTCAACCACGCGTTTCTCACCTAACCACGCCTCTCGCGGGGCGTCAACCCCAGGGCCGCCAACACGCCGCGGCGAAGGAGGGCGGATGGCGACCTCGCCGGAGTCGCTGGCCGACCTCGTCGCCGAACTTCGCGAGCGGCTGGCCACGGTCCGCCGAGGTGGGTCCGAGGCCTCCCGCGAGCGCCACATCAAGAGGGGCAAGCTGCTCGTTCGCGACCGGGTTGACCGGCTCGTCGACCCCGGCTCTCCGTTCCTCGAGCTGTCACCACTCGCGGCGTACGGCATGTACGACGACGCAGTGCCGAGCGCGGGCATCGTGACCGGTGTCGGGCGGGTCGCCGGCCGCGACTGCGTGGTCGTCGCCAACGACGCGACCGTCAAGGGCGGCACTTACTACCCGATGACGGTCAAGAAGCACCTCCGGGCGCAGGAGGTGGCGATGGCCAACCGGCTGCCGTGCCTCTACCTGGTCGACTCCGGTGGCGCGTTCCTCCCGATGCAGGACGAGGTATTCCCCGACCGCGAGCACTTCGGGCGCATTTTCTTCAACCAGGCAAGGCTTTCCGAGGCCGGCATCCCTCAGCTGGCCGCGGTGATGGGCTCCTGCACTGCGGGCGGGGCCTACGTCCCGGCGATGTCAGACGAGTGCGTCATCGTCCGCAACCAGGGGACGATCTTCTTGGGCGGCCCACCGCTGGTGAAGGCAGCCACCGGAGAGGTCGTCTCCGCAGAAGACCTCGGTGGCGGCGACGTCCACGCGCGCACCTCCGGCGTCGTCGACCACCTTGCCGGCGACGACGCGGAGGCGCTCGACGTCCTGCGCTCGATCGTCGGCACGCTCGAGCGCCGGCCGGCCGACGGTGTGGTGCAACAGCCGCCGGAGGAGCCCGCCGAGGACCCCTTCACCCTCTACGACGTCGTCCCACCCGACACCCGCACGCCGTACGACGTCCGCGACGTCATCCGGCGGATCGTCGACGGGTCGCGGCTGCACGAGTTCAAGGCCCTGTACGGCGAGACGCTGGTCTGCGGCTTCGCGCGGATCTGGGGCTACCCGGTCGGCATCGTCGCCAACAACGGCATCCTCTTCAGCCAGTCGAGCCTGAAGGGCGCCCACTTCATCGAGCTCTGCAACCAGCGCGGCGTGCCGCTGGTCTTCCTGCAGAACATCACCGGCTTCATGGTCGGCCGCGAGTATGAGGCGGGCGGGATCGCCAAGGACGGGGCCAAGCTCGTTACCGCGGTGGCCTGCTCGGTCGTGCCGAAGCTCACCGTGGTGATCGGCGGCTCGTTCGGCGCCGGCAACTACGGCATGTGCGGCCGGGCCTACGACCCTCGCTTCCTGTGGATGTGGCCGAACGCCAGGATCTCGGTGATGGGCGGCGAGCAGGCCGCCTCGGTGCTGGCGACAGTCCGCCGCGACGGTATCGAGGCCAAGGGGAGCACCTGGTCGAGCGACGACGAGGAGGCGTTCAAGGCGCCGATCCGGCAGCAGTATGAGCGGCAGGGCTCGCCGTACTACTCGACCGCCCGCCTTTGGGACGACGGCATCATCGACCCCGTGGACACCAGGCGCGTGCTCGGAATGGGCCTGGCGGTGGCGGCAGGCGTTCCGATCCCTGAACCCCGCTACGGCGTCTTCCGGATGTGAGCCGGCGATGACCCGATTCGGCTCCGTGCTCGTCGCCAACCGCGGCGAGATCGCACTGCGGGTGATCAGCGCGGCCGCCGCTGAGGGCCTCCGCACCATCGCCGTCTACAGCGACGCCGACCGCGACGCCCCGCACGTCGGAGCGGCCGACGTCGCCGTACGCATCGGCCCGCCCGCCGCGTCCGAGTCTTACCTCTCGATCCCGGCCTTGCTCGAGGCGGCCGCCCGGGGCGGTGCCGACGCGGTCCATCCGGGCTACGGCTTCCTTTCCGAGCAGGCGGCGTTCGCCCGAGCCGTCGTCGGGGCAGGCCTGGTATTCGTGGGGCCACCCGCCGACGTGATGGAGGTGATGGGCCGCAAGGACCGGGCCCGGCAGGTCGCGGTGAAGGCCGGCGTCCCCGTCGTACCGGCCGCCGACATCTCTGCCGACCCGAGCGTCGCCGGCGACCTCGATGAGATCGTCGACCAGGTCGGCCTGCCGCTGCTGGTGAAGGCGGCCGCCGGCGGCGGCGGCAAGGGCATGCGGATCGTCAGGGCGCGCGCCGACCTCGCCGACGCGATCGCCGCGGCCCGTCGGGAGGCGGCCTCGGCCTTCGGCGACGACACGCTGCTCTTCGAGCGGTACGTCGAGCGCGGCCGCCACATCGAGGTGCAGGTGCTGGCCGACGAGCACGGCGAGGTGCTGCACCTCTTGGAGCGGGACTGCTCGGTGCAGCGGCGCCACCAGAAGGTGGTCGAGGAGGCGCCGGCCACCGCGATCTCCGATAGCGTGCGTGTCCTCGTCACCAACTCAGCGGTGGCCCTCGCGCGGGAGGTCGGCTACGTCAACGCCGGCACCGTCGAGTTCCTCGTCGACGGTGAGGACGCGTTCTTCCTGGAGATGAACACCAGGCTGCAGGTCGAGCATCCGGTCACCGAGGGCATCACCGGCCTCGACCTGGTCGCGCTGCAGTTCCGGGTGGCGCAGGGGGAGCCGCTGCCGTTCGGCCAGGACGACGTGACGGCACGCGGGCACGCCATCGAGGTCAGGGTGTACGCCGAGGACACCGACCACGGCTTCCTGCCGCAGGCCGGCCGCGCTGACCTCGTGGTCTGGCCGGCCTCGGCCCGGGTCGACGCCGCGCTCCAGTCGGGGCAGCGGGTCGGCACCCACTACGACCCCATGCTCGGCAAGCTCATCGTCACCGGGGCGACCCGCGAGGCGGCGCGGCGCGCGATGGTCAGCGCCATCGACCACTCGGCAGTCCTGGGGCTGACCACCAACCTCGGCTTCCTGCGCCGGCTGGTCGACTCGCCGGCCTTCGAGCACAGCGAGATCGACACGGCGTGGCTCGACCGGCATCCGGACGAGTTCCGTACGTCGACGCCGCCGGCTGCCTGGTGTCTGGCCGCCTGGTCATTGGCCGCCCGGGCACTGACGGACGCTCACGACGCCGCCGACCGGAGCCCGTTCGGCGCCGGCGACGGCTGGCGGCTGGGCGGCCCGGCTGCCGCCGTACCGATCGAGCTCACCGACCCGGCCGGCGAGACCAGGATGCTCACCGTCGACCTGTCGGCGGAGACCGTCACCGGTCCGCAGGCGTCGCGGGCGGTGCGCTCGCTGGGCCGAAGCGGGGAGCTCGTCCGGCTCGAGATCGATGACGTGGTGCACGAGGGCTACGTCCTGCTGGGCTCGACCGACGTGCTCGTGAGCTATCGCGGTCAGGGCTACCGCTTCACCCGCCCGGACGCCTTCGCCCCCGGTCATGGGCTGGCGGCACTCGACGGCTCGGTGACGGCGCCGATGCCCGGCACCGTGCTGGCGGTTAATGTCGCGGCCGGTGACCTGGTCGAGTCGGGCGTGACGCTCGGCGTGCTGGAGGCGATGAAGATGGAGCTCGCGCTGCGGGCGCCGGTCCGAGGCCGCGTCGCCTCGGTCGGCGCCGAGGTGGGGGAGCAGGTGGGTCTCGGCGACACGTTGTTCGTGGTGGAGCCTGTCGACGAGGACGAGGGCGGAGCAGGACAGCGCGCGTCAGCTGACGGCAGCGGCGGGGTGGAAGGCCGTACCGACGGAGCCGACGGCTGATGCGCTCGCCGCAGGTGGAGCCGGCCGCGGCGCTGCCGACGAGCGTCACGATCTACGAGGTCGGGCCGCGTGACGGGCTCCAGAACGAGTCCGCGGTCGTGCCGGTCGAGGTCAAGGCCGAGTTCATCACGCGGCTGGTTACTGCCGGCCTGTCCACGGTGGAGCTGACCAGCTTCGTCCATCCGCGGTGGGTGCCGCAGCTGGCCGACGCCGCCGAGCTGCTCGACCGGCTCGCGGCGACCGACCTCACCGGCCTACGCCGGGCGCCGGTGCTCGTGCCGAACGAGCGTGGCCTGGAGCGGGCGCTGGACAAGGGTGTCACCGAGGTGGCGATCTTCGGCAGCGCGACCGAGAGCTTCGCGCGCCGCAACCTCAACCGCGGCTACGACGAGCAGTTCGCGATGTTCGCGCCCGTCGTCGCCCGCGCCCGTGAGGCCGGTCTGGCAGTGCGTGCCTACGTCTCGATGTGCTACGGCGACCCGTGGGAGGGCGACGTGCCGGTCGACCAGGTGGTCGAGGCCGCGCGCCGGCTGCTCGACCTCGGCTGCACCGAACTGTCACTCGGTGACACGATCGGCGTCGGCACGCCGGGGCACGTCGAGCGGTTGGTCGAGTCGCTTACGGCGACGGGGGTCGACGTCGACGTACTCGCCGTGCACTTCCACGACACCTACGGCCAAGCGCTGTCGAACACGCTGACCGCGCTGCGGCTAGGGATCACGACGGTCGACTCCTCAGCCGGTGGTCTCGGCGGCTGCCCGTACGCCGAGAGCGCCACCGGCAACCTGGCGACCGAGGACCTCGTCTGGCAGCTGCACGGGCTGGGCATCGAGACCGGCGTCGACCTCGAGGCCCTGGTCTCGACCAGTGTGTGGATGGCCGAGCAGATCGGCAAGCCGCCGGCCTCCCGGGTGGTCGCCGCCCTCGCCTGATAGCCGCCCGCCCGACCCCGACAGCCTCCCCTCCCTCCCCGGAATTGCGGGAAAGTGGCTCGACTTCGTCCGATTTGTCCGGCCAGATTCCCGCGCGTGCGGGACGCCTGACGCGGCCTGGGTACCGTTGCCTGGTCACGAAGGAGGCGAATCGATTGGCTGCAGGCAAGCTCGCCGGCAAGATGATCGCGCCGGTTGCGCGCAGTGCGGCGCCCGGTCTGGCGGCCAACTTCGTCCGCCAAGCGTTCGACCGCGCCGTCGACGGCCTGGGGCCGCTGCGGGGGGCGGCGGCCAGTGCCGACCACCACCTGCAGCAGAGCCACGGCGATGTGGACAAGGCGGTCCGCTCGATCGTCGACTCCCACGTCTCGCTCGCTGGCGCGCAGGGTCTCGTCACCAACCTCGGCGGCCTGGTCACCATGGCGGTGACGATCCCGGCCAATATCTCGGGCCTCGCCCTGCTGCAGTGCCACATGGTCGCCGGCATCGCCCACCTGCGTGGCTACGACCTCGACGATCCGCGCGTCCGCAATGCGGTGCTCGAATGCATGCTCGGCGAGGACGCTGTCCGCAAGCTCGTGCGCAAGCGCAAGCTACCGAGCACTCCGATGGCGGTGGCGACGGCTCCGGCCTATGACGCCGACCTCGATAAGAAGGTCTCGACGGAGGTCGCCACAGAACTGCTGTCGAGGGTCGCTGGTCGGCGTACAGCGACGATGCTGGCCCGGCGCACGCCCATCCTCGGTGGCGGAGTCGGCATGGTCACCGACGGGTATGCGACCTACCGGATCGGCCGCTACGCCGCCCGCGAGCTCCGCCCCCGCCCCCGCAGCCTTCCGCCTTCAAGCTGAGAGTTGTCGATCAGTTGCCGTCCGGGCTGGGCATCAACGAGCTGGGCATCAGGTCGTGTTTGGCCGCCAACTGACCGCCGGTCCACGACTCGTCGTCGGTGACATCCGCCAGTACGTCGAGCCAGGCGGGCAGTGGCGCCGGCGCGGCGTCACCATCGTCGAACTCCGCCACGAGCGCGCCGTCGTCGTACTCGTCGATGCAAAACGAGTAGCCGTCACGATCGATGTGGTGGCGACGTTTGTGGAGGTGGCATGCCGGCAAAGGCGACAGCACGCTCCACTCGGCGTCGTCGAGGTAGAGCGACGTGCAGGCGATTTCGCGCGGCCCGGAGCCGAGCCGGATCTTGTGTCCGAGCTTGCGGACTGCCGCGTCGGATGAGAGGACTTCGCGCAGCCGCAGCCGGGTGCCCTCGACGTAGGCATCGCTGATGTCGTCGACGCGTACGACCCCGTCCGGGATCGAGCCCACCAGATACCGCCGCTCGCGCTCCACCCGCGCGTACTTCAAGACGTCCACCACGTCACCAGTCAACCCGCGATCCCATCGGCTCCACGAGGGTGGTGCGGCGCTGTAACGATGCAGTGACGTTCCGGCCGTCGGAAGAGTCATCGCCTGCTTCTTGGCGATACGTTGCGGTGGGTGTTGGCCGTGCGTTACACCTCAGGCGGTCCCTGCGCGGCCCAAAGATCGCCTGGCTCTAGAGACGGAGGACGGCGATGGTTATTTCGGGTCGGTTGCTGCTGTGCACGGTGGCGGTGGCCATGGTGGCGGCCATCCCCGCAGCTGGGGCCTCCTCCTCGACCGTTGCAGGGACAAGCCAGCAGGCGTCCTCGTCGACGTACTTCTACCGGTTACTGAGAGTCGCGCAGAACCAGCCGAACTACGGCGCCGCCATCCAGAGCGACCGCAGAACGCTCACTATCTTCGGTGTCGGCTACCCCACCAGCAGGCTCGAGTCGCTGATCAAGGGGGCTCCGGCTCATGGCGTGACAGCTCATTGGCGCCGGTGTCCTTACACCCAGAAGGCGTTGATCTCGGAGGCGGAGCGGCTGATCGGCAAGTACCGGTTCGTCAACCAGGTGGGTCCGAACCGGGACGCTTTCGCGCTCATCGTCGGTACGACGAACAAGCGGCTCCTGTCGTCGTACGACCCCGAGGCCTTCCTGCACACGTCGTTCGCGGTCAAGGTGATCCGGCAAGGACCGATCGGCTCCCCGAAGTAGCAGACGCCTTCGCGGCTACTCGTGGGCGAGGAAGGTCTCGAGGGCGTGGGCGAGCGCCAGACCCATGACGTGCTGGCCTTGGGGGCTCGCGGCGATGTCGGCCTCGGTCGGTCGGGTGAGGAACAACGGCTCGGTGAGGACACCGGGCATCGTGCTGGGGTGGTCGTTCCAGCCGGCTTTGTGCGGGCCGAGCAGCAGCAGGTGCCCGTAGGACTCGCCCTCGGCGGTCAGCGCGCCACCGCTCTGGTCAGTCTGGCTGGCCGTGCCACGGTCGGGCACTGCCCATCCGGCGGCCTGGAATCCCATCATCAGGTCGGCCTGGACCAGCTGCGCGAGGCGCTTGTTGCTCTTGCCGAACGAGCGTGAGGTGTCGTAGTACGTCTCCGCCCCCCCGACCGCCGTGTCGGGGAAGCTGTTGAAGTGGATCGACACCAGCACGGACGCATGCGCTGCGTTGGCGCAGGCGATGCGCGAGAGGATCTCGAGATGGTCGCCGTGTGGGGTGAAGAGTGAGCCGGTGAAGTCCGACGGCGGCAGCTTGACGACGTCGGAGTCGCGGGTGCGCGACATCACGACCGTGTAGCCGTCGGCGCGCAGGGCCTTGCTGGCCTGCTTGGCGACGGCGAGCGTGGCGGTCTTCTCATAGAGGAGGGTGCCGTTGGACGTGGTGCCGCTCGTGCCGGGGTCGTGACCGCCATGGCCCGGGTCGAGGAAGACGGTTTGCGACCGGTCGCCGTGGGTCGGCGGGAGGGAGAGGCAGCTGCCGGGCGTGAGCGGGCCCGCGATGCCTGTCACGTGCAGCTGATGGGGCCGAGCCGACGGCGGCGGCGTGCTCGTGGCTTGGTGCTGCGGCGGCGCCTTCTTGAGGTGGTGTTGCGGCGGCGCCTTCCCGATGATCGCGGTGTGGTGGTGGCCGGACGTGGCCTGCGGGGCGGGTTGTTGACCACCGTCGGAGCCGAATGCCTTGACGACCAGCCCGAGGCCGAGCAACAGCACGACGGCGAGGGCGCCGACGACGGCGTACCCGCGAGTGGTCACGCGGACGGATTGGGGGGCCACCTTGTCGAGGTTAATCGAGGCAGGGGGGTCGATTCCGTCGGCGACACGGCAGCAGGGTCGACGACAATGGCCCGGTGACCACGTCGTCCGCCAGCCAGCAGCCGGATGGGGAGCGCGCGCGGTTGGCGGCAGCCGACGCCGGCTCGGCTGACTGGCGGGAGTGGGGTCCGTACGTCGCGGACCGGGCCTGGGGGAGTGTTCGCGAGGACTACTCCGCCGACGGCAACGCCTGGGGCAGCTTCCCGTTCGAGCACGCTGCGTCGCGGACCTACCGCTGGAACGAGGACGGGCTGCTCGCCTGGTGCGACCGCGGACAGAGCCTCTGCCTGGGTCTGGCGTTGTGGAACGGCGCCGACCCGATCCTCAAGGAGCGGCCGTTCGGGCTGAGCGGTCCGCAGGGCAACCACGGCGAGGACGCAAAGGACTACTGGTGGTACGTCGACAGCACGCCCACTCACTCGTGGAGCCGGGCTCGATACGCCTACCCCACTTCGCGATTCCCCTATGAGGACCTCGTCGCGACGAACGCCGGCCGCGAGCGCACCGAGCCCGAGTACGAGCTCATCGACACCGGCGTCTTCACCGACGACCGATACGTCATGGTCACCGTCGACGTAGCCAAAGCCGACCCTCGGGACCTCTGCGTCCGGATCATCGTCGACAACCGCGGACCCGATCCGGTGACCGTGCACGTGCTGCCCAGCGTGTGGTTCCGCAACATCTGGTCATGGGCGGAACAGAGTGGCGATCGACCGAAGCTGTGGGACTCGCCGCAGGGCAACGCCGGCTCGTCGGTGCTGCGTGGTCGGCACTCAGCGCTCGGCGACTTCGCTGTCGTCAGCAGCGGGCCGGGCGATGCGCCGCCGGAGATCGTGTGCTGTGAGAACGAGACCAACGTGCACAGGCTGTACGGCGCCGAGGAGTTCGCCGGCGCGCCGGCTACTGCCTTCCCCAAGGACGGCATCAACGACCATGTGATCGGCGGCGCGGCGACCGCCAATCCGGCGAGAGAAGGCACGAAGGCCGCCTTCCACCACGTCCTGCAGCTTGCCCCCCGGGGGACCGCAGAGATCCGGGTGCGGCTGACTGTGGGCTCGGACTCGGTGGCGGAAGGCGCGCTCGGGGACGAGTTCGAGGCGGTGATGACCGCCCGGGAGGGCGAGGCCGACGCCTACTGGGCTGATGTCACGAGCGGGTTGGCGGCCGGCCAGGCCGACGTGGCGCGCCGGGCACTGGCGGGCCTGTTGTCGTGCAAGCAGTTCTACGCCTACGACGTCAGCCGATGGCTCGCCGGCGACCCGCTGCAGCCGCCTTCGCCCGGGAGCCGGCTGACGGGTCGCAACAGCGGCTGGCAGCACGTCGTCGCCTCCGACGTCATCGTGATGCCCGACTCGTGGGAGTACCCGTGGTTCGCGGCCTGGGACCTCGCGTTCCACTGCGTCGCGCTATCCCACGTGGACCCCGCGCTGGCGAAGGAACAGCTGCTGCTGTTGCTGCATGAGTGGTTCCAGCACCCGGCTGGCCAGCTGCCGGCGTACGAGTGGAACTTCTCCGACGTCAACCCGCCGGTGCACGCCTGGGCCGCGCTGCAGATCTACCGCATCAACGGCGAGCGCGACACCGACTTCCTCGAGCGGGTGATGCATCGCCTGCTGATCAACTTCACCTGGTGGGTCAACCGCAAGGACGTCGAGGGCGACAACCTCTTCGAGGGCGGGTTCCTCGGCCTGGACAACATCGGGCCGATCGACAGGTCGCAAGCGATCGGTGATGGCGAGGTGCTCGAGCAGAGCGACGGCACCGCGTGGATGGCGTCCTACTGCCTGCAGTTGCTCGAGATCACGACGTGCCTGGCCCGGGTCGACCCGACATACGGCGGGCTCGCCACCAAGTTCCTCGACCACTTCTGCTCGATCGCGGCCGCGGCGAACGACCTCGGGCTGTGGGACGAGGAGGACGGCTTCTACTACGACCGGCTGCGTGAGAGCGACGGGACGTCGTGGCCCGTCAGGGTGCGGTCGGCGGTCGGGCTGATCCCGTTGCTGGCGGTGTCTGAGCTGTCCGCTGAGACGCTCGCGGCGATCCCCGAGCTGGCGGGGCGCCTGGACTGGCTCCGCGCCAACCGGCCGGCGCAGGCCGAGCAGATCCGGTTCGACGGTGCGGAGGGCCGCGAGCTGCTCGCGATCGCCACGCCCGAGCGGCTGGCGCGCGTGCTCGCGCGGGTGCTCGACGAGGGGGAGTTCTTGTCGCCGTACGGCATCCGGAGCTTGTCGGCGGCCTACCGCGAGCAGCCCGCGACCGTGCAGATCGGCGGGCAGACGCACCAGGTCGACTACGAGCCGGCGGAGTCGACGACGCCGCTCTTCGGCGGCAACTCCAACTGGAGGGGGCCGGTGTGGTTCCCGATCAACGCGCTGCTCGTCGGTGCGCTGCGGCGGTACGGCGACTACTGCGGCGCCGACCTGACCGTCGAGCACCCGACCGGGTCGGGCCGGCAGCTTCGGCTCGGCGAGGTGGCGGATGACCTGACCGCCCGGCTGGTGGGCCTCTTCCTCCGCGGCGCGGACGGGCAGCGGCCCTGCCAGCGCGGGCTGCCGTGGCAGGACGACGTGCTCTTCAACGAGTACTTCCATGGCGACACCGGGTTGGGGCTCGGCGCGAGCCACCAGACCGGGTGGACGTCGTTGGTGGCGTCGCTGCTGCTCGGCTGGCCGCGCTGATGCCGGTCGAGCCGGCCCCGACGCGATGGCGGTTTCCTGATCCGCGAGAGGCGCCGGAGGACCTGGTCGCCTTCGGCGGCGATCTCGAGCCGGGCACCATCCTCGCCGCCTACCGGCACGGCATCTTCCCGATGCCGATCGAGGAGGGCGGGGCCGGGGAGATGGCGTGGTGGTCACCGGTCGAGCGGGCGGTACTGCCGGTGGACGGGCTGCGGGTGACTCGCTCGATGCGGCGCTCCTCGCGGCGGCTGCGGACCACTGTCGACCAGTGCTTCGACGACGTGCTGAGCGCGTGCGCCGACCCGCGGCGGCCGGGTGGCTGGATCGACGGACGGATTGCCGTGGGGTATGGCGAGCTGGCGCGACTGGGCTGGGCGCATTCGGTGGAGGTATGGCGAGACGACGATCTGGTCGGCGGCCTTTACGGGATGGCGATCGCCGGCTTGTTTGCTGGTGAGTCGATGTTCCACCGGGTGACCGACGCGTCGAAGGTCGCGCTGATGGCGCTGGTCGACCTGCTCGACGACGGGTTGCCTGGACGCGTGCTCGACGTTCAGTGGCTCACGCCGCATCTGGCCAGCCTGGGCGCGGTCACCGTCGGGCGGGATGCCTACCTGCACCGCCTCGAGACCGCCCTCACCCTCCCGCCACCCGCCCCCTTCACCTGAAACCCCTCGCCCCGACGCCCCCTTCCCGCCCGAACACCCGTCGCGGCCCGTCTCCGGTGCCTATATGCCCGACTTCGGGCCGCCTCGCGTGTCCGGTTGCGGGAGGAGTCGGCCCACCCCCACAACGTCCTGCAACCAGAGCGCTATAACGCTCCAGGTGCAGGACGTCCTGGGCCGGCCAGGTCTCTGGTCAGGGGGATGCCGTCGGCAAGGTTGCCGGCGTACGTCGACCCGCTGACAGCGCACCCCGGTCGGAGCATAATCGCACTCGACGGGTGAGGAAGCGCGATGCCTCAGTCGTCGCGAAGGGGAGGAGCCGGTGGTGGGATCCAGTTGCGAGCATCACGGACAACGGCGTTTGCCATGCTGTCAGCAGCGGTTGCGCTCGGCGTACTGGCGGCGCCGTCGGTCGCGGCTGCACCCCTTGACCGGCAGCCCGTCGCAGCTCCCGCGCCTCTGACCGGACCCGCCCTTGGTGTCCGCGGGCCGGTCATGATCGGCGTCAAGGCGTTTTCGCCGACGGATGTGTGGGGCGTGGGCATGCAGCCGGCGCAGTCGTCGACGTACGGCGAGCAGACCCAGACCTTCGCGGCGCACTTCGACGGGACGGCCTGGACGCCGGTGCCTACCGTCAGCCGGAAGTACTTTCACGGCGGTCCACGAGGTGATGGGTTGACGACCATCAACGCACGCTCACCGAGCACTGGGATGGTCAGAAGTGGTCGATCGTGCCGAGTCCCCGAAGCAATAGCGCTGTGTACGGCGTCTCGCAGGACTCGAGCGACGACGCCTGGCTCACTGGGGCGAAGACCCTCAACGGCGCGGCGTTCGTCGAGCACTGGGACGGATCGACGTGGACCGCGTCCCGTCCTTTCTCCTGACCCGCGCGCAACGTCCTGCAACCAGAGCGCCATAGCGCTCTAGGTGCAGGACGTACTGGGCGGGTCGGGGGGTTAGTTAGCGGGTGCTGGCGCGCGGCGCTTCGCGGTCGGGCGCGAAGACCCAGTCGAGGAACCCGGCTGGCTCCTGCCCCGCGCCAGAGTCCACCGCTGGTTCGAGCGTGGCGGCCGGCTGCTCGCCGTACGGAGCTCCAGCCCTTGTTGACGCTGGCACTGAGCGGGCAGCGGCCGGCGAAGCAGCCGCGGCGCCCCAAGACGACCAGTCAGCAGGCGGCGTCGCCGATTCTGCGGCGTCGCTCGCGAGATGAAAGCCGGTGTCGCGGACGGGGAGGTGGACGCCCGGCGCCGCTCTGAGCCCGTCGACAAGGGCGTCGACGAAGTCACCGACGTCGCTGCGACTGAGCCGGAAGGTGCCGGCGCAGGTGCCGTCGCGCCACAGTGAGAGCACTACGATCTCGGCCTCGGGATGCCACGTGAGCCGCAGGGCGCGTCCCGGCCCACGGGCGTCGAGGAACATCTCGCCGCGAGCTTCGTCGGACAGGGGCAGGCCGTCGGGCATTCCGCCATGATGCCGCCGCGTCGACCCGGGCGGCAAGCATCTCAGCGAATTGCGGGGATCGGAGGGGATTGCGCCCGAGCGGGCACACTTGTGCTGTGCCGGAGCTCCCCGAGGTGCAGTCGCTGGCCAACGATCTCGCCGATCGGCTGGCCGGTCGGGCGGTGGCGCGGCTGGATGTCGTCGCCTTCCAGGCGCTGAAGACGTTCGACCCGCCGCCGAGCGCGCTGCAAGGGCTCTTCGTCCAAGGGGTCACCCGACGGGGCAAGTTCCTCGACATCGACGTCGACGGCCTGCACCTCGTCGTACACCTGGCCCGGGGCGGCTGGGTGCGCTGGCGCGACGAGCTCCCGGCGACACCGCCGCGCCCGGGCAAGAGTCCGCTGGCTGCCAGGCTCCTCCTCGACAGCGGCTCGGGGCTCGACTTCACCGAGGCCGGCACGCAGAAGCGGCTCGCGATCTACGTGGTGCGCCAGCCTGTCGACGTACCCGGCATCGCCCGCCTCGGCCCCGAACCGCTCGCACCCGACTTCACCGTCGAGCGGCTCGCCGAGATCCTCCGAGCCGCGGGGCGCGCACAGCTCAAGGGCGTGCTGCGCGATCAGAGCGTCATCGCCGGCATCGGCAACGCCTACTCCGACGAGATCTTGCACGCCGCCAAGATGTCGCCGTTCAAGCCTGCGTCGCTGACACCTGAGGAGGCGCAGACGCTGTACGACGCGCTGCTGGCCACCTTGCGGACCGCGATCGAGCGCAGCGACGGGCTGGCCGCCAGCGAGCTGAAGCAGGAGAAGAAGTCGGGCCTGCAGGTGCATGGCCGCGCCGGTGAGCCCTGCCCGGTGTGCGGCGACACGATCCATGAGGTGTCGTTCGCGGACTCATCGCTGCAGTACTGCCCGACCTGCCAGACGGGTGGCAAGCCGCTCGCCGACCGGCGACTCTCCCGCCTGCTCAAGTAGCCCCGATCCGAACACCGCTTGGCGGTGTGCGGACGCGCTGGGCGGGTGCAAGCCGAACACGGCTTCTCGGGCTTGCCACTCGGTAGGCTCGGGGCTGACCTGGTTTCCGGCCGAAGGTGTCCAAAGATGAGCCACGACGGCGGCTACCTGTTGCGGTGTCCCCGCTGCGGCCTCGACAACGCCGGCGATGTCACCGAGTGCGCGCGGTGTGGCTTGCCGGTCTACGGGCCACCTCCGGTGCCGTCGCCGCCCGGCCAACAATCAGCAGGCCAGCAGTCGACGTACAGTCATCCCGCCCCGCCCGCCACTGACCCGCCGACCTGGGGACCGCAGTGGCCCTCCGACCCGGCCGTCGGCGGCCACCCGGGCAGCCCGTCACCGGCTGGCGCCGGCGAGCAGCCCGGCCCGTCGACGTACGGCATCGGCAATCCCATGCCGCCCGGGCCGGCCGTGACCGACCAGAGCCCGATGGTCCTCACCCAGCCGATGCATCCGGCCACGAGGTCGACGCCAGGACCCAAGCCGGCACGGTCGGTGTTCGCCCGGGTCGTCCTCGCCCTCGCGCTGGTAGCGACTGTGGTCTACGCGGTGTGGGAGCTGACCGCGCGGCGCGCGATCTTCGCAGACTTCGCAGCCGCCCGGACGGTGACCCTCGACCGCGCTCGCACCAACGACCGGATCGACAACGTCCTTCTAGCGATCGCGGCGAGCCTGGCGGTCATCGCGCTCCTCATCTGGCTCGTACGACGAGTGCGCGGACGGACTGCCGGCGGAGGACTCGACGCCATCGGGCTGACGCTGTGGCTGCTCGGCGGGATCGCCGCGGCCGTCGGGCTGCTGCTGTTGGAGACGGTCGACTCGACCGGTGGGGCGCTGGCCGCGGGCCGGCACGCGGAGACCGACACCATCATCGCCGGCATCGGCTTCGCGGTCGTGGCGCTGAGCCTGGTTATCGGCCTCTCGAGCGTGGGGATGTCGCGCCGGAGCAGCTGACCGAGTCGCGCCGGGACCGCGGCGCCCGGCCGGGGAGTTCGTGCCACGATGGATCGGTGAGCAGGTGGCGGTTGCCGTCGCTGCGGCGTCGACGGGCCGCGCCGGTTCCTTGGCAGCCACCAGAGGGTCGACCGCAGGTCGTGGCGCATCGCGGCTCGAGCCTTGCCGTCGCCGAGCACACATTGGGTGCCTACCTGCGCGCGCTGCTCGACGGGGCCGAGGCCCTGGAGTGCGACGTCCGGCTGACCTCCGACGGTCATCTGGTCTGTGTGCACGACCGTCGGGTCGATCGGACCAGCAACGGTCAGGGGATCGTCTCCGCCCTAGAGCTCGCCCAGCTGCAGCAGCTGGACTGGTCGTCGTGGAAGCATCCGTGGAACGAGCTCGACGACGAAGCGCCCGACGTCGACGTCGAGGCCAACAAGATCCTCACCCTCGAGCGGTTGCTGGACACCATCCGGGACTGGAACAAGCCGGTGGAGCTGGCGATCGAGACCAAGCATCCGACGCGCTACGCCGGGTTGGTCGAGCAGCGGCTCATCGAGACACTCGAGCGGTACGGCTGGGCCCGGCCGCGCAGCGGCGTGGCGTCTCCGGTGCGGGTGATGAGCTTTTCCTGGATGAGCCTGCGCCGCTGCCTGGAGATGGCTCCCGGGTTGCAGATGGTCTACCTGATGGACCGGGTCCCGCTGCGGTTCCGTGATGGGTCGCTGCCGCTCGGCGCCGGGGTCAGCGGGCCGAGCATCGAGATCATCCGGGCCCATCCCGAGTACGTCGCGAAGGCGCACGCGGCCGGTAACCAGGTGCACGTCTGGACCGTCAACGAGCCGCAGGACGTCGACTTGTGCGCCTCGGTCGGCGTCGATGCGGTGATCACCGATGCGCCCGGCGACGTCCTCAAGCGTCTTAAGCGGATGGAATAGGAGCCGGCTCCGGGGCCGAGCACAGCGTCGTCGCGCTGCTGACCGGACACGTCAGGCAGCCGCAGATCGGACATATGCTGCCCGATTGGCGCGGCCGCGAGCGGTGGATCGCAGGGCGGTGGTGTGATTTGTTGCACACTAAGAATGGAGTTGCAACAAGGCGGAAGACTTGCGTACCCGCTGAGGAGACCGGGAAAGTGGAGGGGTGAGCCCTCGCGAGACGTCCACGCTGGACGTCGGGTCCGCGCGGATCGCCTCGTGGGGCGTGCCCTTCACGGCCGCCGCAGTGCGAAGCGCGCGCACCAACGTCACTGTGGCGCTGCGCCGGTGTGGGATCGGCCAGCGCATCATCGACGACGCCCGGCTCATCGTCAGCGAGCTGCTCGGCAACGCCCTGCGGCACGCCCGCCCGATCCAAGGCTGCGGCCTCGTCTTGACCTTGGAGGTCGACGAGGACTCGGTCCGGCTATCGGTCGCCGACGGTGGCTCTGCCACGCTGCCCACGTTGCTGCACGGCCCGGAGCTCGCTCCCAACGGTCGCGGGCTGACCATCGTCCGCACCCTGACCCGCGAGTGGGGCGTCAGAGAGGGCAAGCACGGCAACACCGTCTTCGGCGTCCTGACCCGCGCCTAGCGGTCAACAGCAGCCACCCGTCCTTCGCCGGTTGCTCAGCGGCCTGTCCCTTCGTCGGCCTGACCGGCTCGCTTCGAACTGTCTGTAGGGCGAGGAGGCGGCGGTCGGTACGGTGGGGCCACACTGCCTCACCGGAAGGACACCATGGCCAAGCGCTCCCGCCCCAAGCACCCGGCTTCGGCCCGCACCGCCACGGCCGAGCCGCGCGGCGCGACAGCGACCGCCGACGCCGCGGTCGGGCCGCGCCAACCCTGTCCGTGCGGCTCGGGGCGCCGCTACAAGGCCTGCCACGGCGACCCGCGTGGCGCGTCGACGTTCGTCAACCGGACCTTCGAAGGCCTGCCGCACGAGTGCGACTGGGTGGCGCTGCGGGAGTTCGTGCAGGCGGGCAAGGCTGCCATCGAGCTGCGGCCGTCGCCGTACGCCGACATCGACAGTGATTCCCCTGTGCAGGTGGTGACGGTGCTCCCCGGTCTGGTGCGCAGCATGCGCCGTGAGGACGGCGAGGCCTGGCTGGGGCTGCAGATCGTGAGCCGCTCCGGTGACGAGAGCGCCGACCTGGCCGACGCGCTGGCGGCGGCCCTGGTGACCGAGCCGGGAACGCCCGTTGACGTCGCGACGGCGGGCACGACCGGCAAGCGGCTGCAGGACGTGATCGCGCCCGAGAGCGCGTTCGAGGTGCAGCTGTTCGAGGGCTTCGAGTTCTGGTTCGAGGCGATGGACGACCCGGACGGCGCGCTCGCGGCCAGCCTCGAGCAGCTCAACGCCTCCGTCGACCCGACCGCCCGGCTGACCAGCGTCGACGCCGCCTACTGGGTGTCGGTAGGCAGCAAGGAGCACCTGCGGTGGGTGATGCCGCACGACGAGGAGCGGCTGCTCACAGCGCTGGCCAGACTGCATGCGGCCGGCGCCGACCAGCTCGGCGAGGACTCGAGGATGGTGGGCTCGTTCCGCGCCCACGGCCTGCTGGTGCCGGTGTGGGACCTGCCGGTCGGCACCGGCGCGGAGGCGGTCGAGAAGCCGGCCGCGGAGTTCGCCGAGCGGCTCGGGGAGGCGCTGACGAGCGATGCGGCGCTCACCGACGCCGAGCGCTCCGCCCGGCACGGCCTGGCCACCCGTCAGCTCACGATCCGCTAGCCCCGGGCCCTCGAGCCCCTCCGCCGCGCGCCCGCCCGCCGCCCCCCGCACATGCGGGGGAGCGGGTCGAGGACTCTAGGCGCTGGCGGCTGGTTGGTCGGCAGGTTGGCCGAGCGGCTCGCGGGCGACCGGGCACGACATGCATCGCGGGCCTCCGCGTCCCGAGCCGAGCTCCGAGCCGGCGATGGCCACCACGTCGATGCCGGCGTCCCGCAGCCGCTGGTTGGTCTCGACGTTGCGCTCGTAGGCGACGGCGACCCGCGGCGCGATGGCGAGCGTGTTGTTGCCGTCGTCCCACTGCTCCCGCTCGGCCGTCAGCGGATCGAGGCCGGTGTCGATCTGGCGCAAGGTGTCGATGCCCATCGCCTTGGCCGCCGCGACCAGGAACGGCTCCGGCGCGGCCACCTCCAGCTCCAACCGGCTGTGGTCGTCGTGCTGGTCGCGGCAGGTGACGGCGTACGCACACAGCGAGTCGACGACGTTGGGGTAGATCACCATGGCGTCGGTGTCGACCATCGTGCAGACGGTGTCGAGGTGCATGGTGGCGCGTTCTTGAGCGATCGGTACGGCGAGGACCGTGTGCGCCCAACCGGTGGCCAGCGCCCGACGGGCGAAGCGTTCGGCCCCGGCAGGCGTCGTACGCTCACCGACGCCGACGGCGACGACACCCGGACCGAGCAGCAGCACGTCGCCGCCCTCGAGGTGCTCGCTTTGCCAACCGTGCACCCGCTCGACGCCGGCGAACCGCGGGTGGAAGGTGTAGATCAGCTCCATCAACTGGGTTTCGCGGGCGCGGGCCGGCATCGCCAGGCTGGTGATCGCCACGCTGCTTGGCAGCCAGACGGAGGAGTCACGGGTGAAGAGCAGGTTGGGCAACGGGTCGACGACGAAGTCGTCATGCGCCAGCAGGCTCGTGACCAGGCCGAAGCCACCGCGCACCTCGTCGTTTCTGATGCCGGCCGTCAGCGCCGTCGCCAGCTCGTCGGCGCTGAGCCGGTGCAGCCAGTCGCGAAGGAAGCGGCGCAGGGTGTCACCCAGCGCCGCCCCGGCGGTCACCTGGTCGACCGCCTGGTCACGCGCGGCTGGATCGTCCAGCGTCTGCACCAGCAGCTCGACGAGGTAGAGCACCTCGACGTCACGATCGCTGAGCGCGGCGGCGAACTCGTCGTGCTCCTGCTGGGCGCGGCCGACCCAGGGGATGCCGTCGAAGAGCAGGCTGTCGTTGTTGCGGGGGGTGAGCCGCTTCAGCTCCGGGCCGGGGCGATGCAGGATCACCGTGCGCAGCCGGCCGACTTCGCTGTCTGCCCCGAGGGTCTGATGCATACCTGGAGACTAGTGGCAGCCGCCGTGGGCTACGGGAGCGTGATGAGGCGCTTGACCAGCTCCCTCACCCGGCCGGTCTGCTCGTCGGCGGCCTCGGTGTAACCGAGGGAGTGGTAGAAGGCCACCGCTGCCGGCTGTTGGTGAGCTAGGTCGAGTTTGGCGACTTCCAGCCCGAGCGCCGCGGCGCGTCGATGCAGCGCATCCATCAGCCCGGTGCCGATCCCACGCCGACGCAGGTCGCGCCGCACCAGCACCCGGGTGACTTCCGCCGCGGTGCTGCCCGCCTTGATCGGCCGCAGCGCTGCCGTCGCGATGACCTCGCCGCCCTTCAGCTCGGCAACGAGGAAGTCGCCGCCGCCGACGAGGTACGACTCGTCGACATCGACCAGGTCGTCGAGGCGACCCGGGTGGTTCGTGGTCGCGTGCAGCTCCCAGACGGCCCGCGCGTCGGACTGCCGGAACTGCCGGATCGACACCTCCAGCGCCCGCGGCCGCCAATGAGGCCAACGCCATCCAGCCGCCATCTCCTCAACCTATCCGCGCTTCCCTTCCCGCCCGCTGCACCCGGTCCATCCCCACCCCCCCTTCCGCCGAGACGGCAACAATGCACCGGTTTTCGCGGCGTGTCGGTGCAGATCTGACCTCTCGGCGGGGTTTGGCGCCGGTCGCGGCCGGCGGCGCCCGCCGACGCCCGCCGGTGAGGGGTCGGCGGAGGCGTCTTCAGCCGGTCGGGTCCGGCGCCGGGCCGGGTGCAGCGACCGGTTCGATCACCGGCTCTGCCGCGTGTTGGAGGTCGCGGACCGACCTCGACGCGAGCGTGGCGACGACGATCACGACGTACGCGATGCCGGACCAGACGAGGATGTCGCGCAGCGCAAAGACGCCGGCGAGGGGCCCGAAGAGCAGCTCGCCGATCGGGATCGCGACAAACGAGCCGAGGGCGTCGTACGACGACACGCGGGACAGCAGGTGCAGCGGCACATGTTCCTGCAGCGAGGTCGACCAGCCGATGCTGAACACTTCGGTGCCGCACCCCGCGACGAAGGCGATGACGACCAACGGTGCCGTCACTGGCCGCAGGCCGAGCATCAGGATCGGGAGAGCCAGCGCACCGACGCCGATCATGCCGGCGCGCAACGGGTAGCGCGTCCGCCACCGCAACATCACCACGGTCATCGCGAGCAGGCCGACCGCCTCCGCGCTCAGCGTGTAGCCCCAGGCCGGCACGCCGATGGTCTGCTTGGCCAGGCTGGGCCCGAGGGTGGACCAGGCGCCGGCAGAGATCATGTTGAGCGCACCGAAGGCGAGTACGACGACCCAGACCCAGGTGAACGAACGGAAGGTCGACCAGCCCTCGACGAGCTCGGTCCACATCGATGTCGATCCGGTGGCATCGCTGCGGACCGACGGCACCCGGACTTTGGCCATGCAGAAGCTGGCGAGCGCCCAGCTCAGCGCATCGATGGCGATCGCCCAGCCGGAGCCGGCGGTCGCCACGAGCAGAGCGCCGGCGGTAGGGCCGATCATGGCCAGGCCGCCTCGCGAGAAGGACAGCATCGCGTTGGCCTGCTGGAGGTGGCTGCGCGGCACGACCTGTGGCACGACGCCTTGCATCGCCGGGAAGGTGAACGCCGAGACTGTGCCGTTGGCGGCCTCGAGGACGATCAGCATCCACAGCCTGGCGTCGCCCGTCAGCAGCAGCGCAGCGACCGTCCCTTGAGTGGCGGCCGACAGCAGGTGTGAGACCTGCATGACCAGTGAACGCGACAGCCGGTCGGCGACCACGCCGCCGAGCAGCAGGAAGATGACGAGCGGGATGCTCCTGGCGGCCAGCACCTGACCGAGTGCGGTGGCGGAGTTGTTGGTCACGTCCAGCACGGCGAACGTCAGCGCGATCGGCGCCATCACCGAGCCCATCGTCGAGACGAAGCGGCCGGTGTAGTACCAGGCGAACTGGCGGTCGCGCATCGGGCTCAGCGCGTCGGGGAGGCGCAGGCGCACCGGCGTACCGCCTTTCGCCAGGCAGGTCGGGACATGCAGGCAGCCGGGCAACGCTATCGGAGCATCGCGCTGCGCTGGCGACTGATTTGCTCAAGGAGCTGGCCCTCAGTCGGGGCAAGCACACACAGTGAGGGGCACATCTCCCCCGTTGTCAGTGCAAACACACTGACAACGGGGCAAGCGCCGGAGCGGGGAGGGAAGGGTGGCGGGAGGGAAGGGTGGCGGGGAAGGAAGGGTGGCGGGCAGGGAAGGGTGACGGGTTGGCCGGAGCTGGCCGACGACTTGGTCAGCCGGCGGCGATCTCGTAGATGCCGATGCCGACGAAGATCAGGCACACCGACGCGCCGATGTAGTGCAGCAGAGACAGTCGGAGGTAGCGCAGCAGCACCCGGCCGCCGACGACCGCGAGCCCGGAGACCATCAGTAGAGCTGCCCACGATCCGATGAAGATCGGCACCGGCTCGCCGTACTTGGCCACCAGGTTGAGCGTCAGGAGCTGCGACAGGTCGCCCCACTCGGCCGCGAAGAGCAGCAGGAACGACGCGCCGAAGGCATGCCAGCCGCGCCGCTCCCCCGTTGCCTTGGCCTCGAACTCCTCCTCCTGCTCGTGCTCCTCACGGTCAGCCTTCGGGGCGGTGAGCAAGAGCAGTACGGCGCCGATGAAGAACATCGCCGTGCTCAGCGCATGCACGATCCACGAGGGCAGCAGCGTCACCGCCTGGCCCGCCGTCACCGCGACCGTGCACTGCACGCCGAAGGCGAGCCCGACGCCGAGCCACACCAGCAGGGGCCGGTAGCGGGTCGACAACACAAGTGCCGCAACGAACGTCTTGTCGGGTAGCTCGATCGGGAAAATCAGGCCGAAGCTGATGAGGATCAGGTGCCAATCCATGAACGACCCAACGTCGACGACGAGACTGGCCGGAGTCTATCGGGCACCAACCCGCTGACCGCGGTCCGCGGCGGCCGGGTGTGCACGGGCAGCGGCCGACGCGTTTGCTGTGGAACGGCCGCTTCCAGCGCCGATCACCGGCCACACGTTGCCGACCTACTCGGTCACGCTGTTCCGCGCGTCGGCCCCGGTCGGCCAGCGTGCGGCAGCCAGTGCGATCGCCTCCGTGAGCACCGCCTTGACCGGCCGACCCAGCCTCGCGGCGGCCCGCGCAACGTCGTCGTACTCCGGCTGCACGTTGACGATGTCGCCGTACGGCGACCGGGCGAGCTTGACCCGGACGACCTCGCCGCCGACCATCACCTCGCCGACCTCGCGCGCGAGCTCGACCTTGCCGACGATGCTGGTCCGCATCCCGATCGCCGACGTCTCGGCGAAGACGACAGCTTGGACGGCCTCGACCACGTCGGCTCGCGCGAGCACCGACAGGGTGTGCGCCGGCCGGCCCTTCTTCATCAGAATCGGGGCCAGCCAGGCGTCGGACGCACCGGCATCGAGCAGCCGCTGCAGCACTCCTGGCCACAGCCTCGGGTCGAGGTCGTCGACGTTGGTCTCCAACACTGTGGCAACGCCCAGGGGGCCGCCCTGCTCGACGGCGTTGCCGGCCTCGGTGGCGCTTCCGACCAGAAGCCGCAGCACGTTGGCCTGGCCGACGATGTCGCGGCCGCCGGCCCCCACGCCGACCTGCTCGACGACCATCCGTGGCTGTGGCCCCCAGCTCGTCACCCAATGCCGCAGCGCCGCCGCCCCCGTCGGCGTACACATCTCGCGGGGAACCGGTCCGGCGTACGTCGGCACCCCGCGCAGGAGCGCGGTCACCGCGGGTGGCGGCACACTCATCGTGCCGTGGGCGCCGGTCGTCGTACCGGATCCGACCGCGACCGGTGAGCAGTGCAGCTCAGCGAGGTCCAGCGACGCCAAACCGGCGCAGACGCCGACGATGTCGGCGATCGCGTCGAGGGCGCCGACCTCGTGGAAGTGGATCGACTCGACCGGCACTCCGTGTACGGCGGCCTCTGCGTCGGCCAAGGTTGTGAAGACGGCCTGCGCATGGTCGCGGATGGTGGGCTCGAGGTCTGCCTTGGCCAAGAGCTCGGCGATGTCGGCGGGGCGGCGTTCGGTCGTGGATTCGGTGACGTCTATGTGGGCCCGAAGCGAGGCCAGGCCGGCCCGTTGCACTCGCTCGAGTCGCAGGTCGATCGGTTCGGGCGCGACGGCGGCGATCGACCGACGGACTAGTTTCTCGTCGGCACCGGCATCGAGGACCGTCGCGAGGAGCATGTCGCCGCTGGCGCCGGCCGCGGCGTCGAGCCACCCGATCATGTGTCGGCGCCTGCGGCAGCCGTGAAGGCAGCAGGCGGCCATGGGTCGTCGGGAGCCGGCCGGGGTGCGGCGTTGCGCGCCACGCGGGCAGCGAACACACCGGCCCCGAACCCGTTGTCGATGTTGACGACCACCACGCCCGGAGCGCAGGAGTTCAGCATCCCCAGCAACGCGGCCAAGCCGCCGAACGAGGCGCCGTAGCCGACGCTGGTCGGCACCGCCACGAGCGGCACCCCGGTCAGCCCGCCGACCACCGATGGCAATGCGCCCTCCATCCCGGCCACGACGACGAGACAGTCGGCATCGGCGAGCTCGGGCCGCACGCGCAGGATGCGATGCAGCCCGGCGACTCCCACGTCGGTGATGATGTGCGCGCCGGCGCCGAACACCTTTGCGGTAAGGGCCACCTCGGCGGCTACCGGGGCGTCGGACGTGCCGGCGGAGACCACGCAGACGTGACCGGTGAGCTGCGGCAAGGGGCCGAGTGTGCAGGCTCGCGCGACCTCGTCGATCGCCGCGTCGGGCAGTGCCCCTCGCACGAGGTCGATCGCCTCGGCCGTCAACCGGGTCGCGAGCACCGCCCGGTCGGCGTGCGCCTCGTGAAGAATCGACAGCGAGGCGACGATCTGCTCGGGGGTCTTGCCGGCGCCGTACACGACCTCCGGGTCGCCGGTCCGCGCCGCCCGGTCGATGTCGAGCCGCGCGAAGCCGATGTCTTCGACCGCGGGTTCGTCGTCATGGGGGTCCAGCTCCGGCGTCGCCATGCCGCTAGTCTCTCGCAACGCTCAGCTCGCCCGGCGGGCGAAGCCGATCGCCTCCTCCTCCTCGGGCGAGAGCTGTTGGGTGGCGGACCAGCCGCTGACGTTTTTGGCGTAGGTGCGGGAGTCGCTGCGCCCATGGATCGAGGTGAGTACGACGCCATCCCCTCGGTCGTCGAGCAGCGCCATCGACCACGACAGGTGCCCGCCCATGTCGCCGAACGCGTCGTAGCGCACCACGGCCAGGTGCCGCAGCGAAGTGGCGACGTCGAGCTGCAGCGCCTCGATCTCGCGGGTCGCCTGTTCAGCGGTCAGTGGGTCGGCCTTGCTGCGGCCGAGCAGTTTCGGCCGACTAGCCGGCCGCGCGGGTCCGGACGGCCGGCGCTGCTGGCGCGACACCGCAGCCCAGGCGACCCCGGCGGCGACAGCGGAGAGCACCAGGGCCACGATGACCAACCAGCTCAGCGTCGTCGGGTCGAACGGCACGGTTGGCAGCCTAATCGCCGCCAGGCTGCCGGACGGCCAACCGCCACGCCTCGCGCCCTCCGGGCCCAATCCGGCCCAGCCCAGCCCAGCCACGCCCAACCCAGCCACCCCCGGCCCCACCGCCCCGCCGGTGTTTGCCCCGTTAACGGGGCAGGCGCCCCGTTAACGGGGGAGACCTGCCCCGGAGAGCGGGTGTTTGCCCCGGAGAGCGCCGCGGCGAGTGGGTGGGCCGGTGTGCCGCCACCGTCGGTGGATACCGTGCTGAGCGGGACGACGTACGGAGAAGCGAAGGAGCCCGGAATGCTGCTTGACGGCAAGACGATCATCGTGACCGGGGGTAACAGCGGGATCGGGGCGGCGATTGTCGTCGCGGCGGCGGCCGAGGGCGCCAACGTGGTGATCGACTACGTCGTGCACCCCGACGAAACCAAGGAGTGCATCGAGGCGGCGGAGAAGGCCGGCGGCAAGGCGGTCGGCGTCCAGGCGGACGTCAGCAAGGTCGACGATCTGCAGAAGATGCTGCAGGCGGCGCTCGACAACTTCGGCCGGCTCGACGTACTCGTCAACAACGCCGGCATCGAGACCCGCTCATCTGTCCTCGACACCACCGAGGAGCAGTACCAGCGGGTGATGGACATCAACCTCAAGAGCGCGTTCTTCGGAACGCAGCTGGCGGCCAAGCAGTTCATCGCCCAGGGCGGCGGCGGGCTGGTGCTCAACATCTCCTCGGTGCACGAGGACTGGCCGATGCCCGGGAACACGCCGTACTGCGTCTCGAAGGGCGGCATGCGGATGCTGGCCCGCACCGCCGGCGTGGAGCTCGGTCCGCACGACATCCGGGTGGTCAACATCGGCCCCGGTGCCGTCGCCACGCCGATCAACAAGTCGACGATAGACGACCCGGAGAAGCTTGCCGCCCTCAACGCCGCGATCCCGATGGGCCGGATGGCCGACCCGCAAGAGATCGCCGACGTGGTCGTGTTCCTGGCCTCCGGCAAGGCGGCCTATCTCACGTCGACCACCGTCTTCGTGGACGGCGGCATCATGCAGGGCAGCGTCGGCCTCTAGCCGCTGCTTACGTCCTGCGAGCGGAGCGCCAGAGCGCGCTAGTTGCAGGACGTTAGCTACGACTCGCCAGCCCGTGGACGATCAGGTTGCGTGCTGGCGATGTCGCCGTTGAGGCGATGCGCGAGCACGGCCGCCGCGCCGAGGGGGCAGAGGTTGAGCAGCGCCGTTGCCACCGCCATTGCTATGAAGGGCGCGTGACCGCCGGACAGGAGCGCCTGCGATAGGCCGAACGAGCCACCTTCACCCCGAACCGCCAGCACCGGGCCGATCACCACCCACAACGCGATGGGGATCGCTGCCAGCAACGTCGCCGCGACCTTTGTCTGGTGCTCCCAACGCGAGGAGAACCAGACAAGCGCCAGCCCGACGAGCGTTCCGAACACCGGCAGCACCAGTCCGCCGAGAGCGACAGTTACGACCGCCCCGAGTTCAAGACCTCCCCATGCCGAACGCGCGTGGTACGTCGAGTCGTCAGTGGGGTTGGCGGTCGTCGAGGCCAGAAGGGGCTGCGCCGCAACCTGGGCAGCATCCGCAGGACCGCTAGGACCACCGTGCCTCTGACCGCCCGTCTGGCCATCACTCGCTTCGGCGTCGGCCCGGCGGCGCGCCACC
>JAICMS010000063.1 GCA_025929075.1 Propionibacteriales bacterium | reverse complement strand
GAGCGCTTCTACATCGGCCGCCGGCACGTGACCGACGAGCACGGCGACCCGATGGTCATCGACTGGCGGGCGCCGATCTCTCGCCCGTTCTACCGCGCCACCAGGCGCGAGCCGATGGGTGTGGATCTCCGCCGCCGATTCGGTTTCCAGCATGGCGTGGTGACCGGTTACGAGGACGAGCCGCTGACCAGCCCGGCGACCGGCCAGACGCCGCCGGCGTCCGGACCACAGACCAGCGCGATCCTCGAGGCCGAGATCGAGCGGCCGCGTGTCGGCCCGATGCGCGACATCGTGGCCACGATCCAGCCCGAGCAGGATGACATCGTCCGAGGCGACATCGCGACGAGCGTCTGCGTCCAGGGCGCGCCTGGCACCGGCAAGACCGCGGTCGGCCTGCACCGGGCGGCGTACCTCCTCTACACCCACCGCGACCAGCTCAGCCGGCAGGGCGTCCTCGTGGTCGGCCCGAACGCGTCGTTCCTGCGCTACATCGCCGACGTCTTGCCCGCCCTCGGCGAGATCGACGCCAGCCAGTCGACGCTGGAGGAGCTGGTCGGCCGGGTCCCCGTGCGGGGCGTCGATCCGCTCGCCACCGCCCTGCTCAAGGGCGACGCGCGGATGGCCCAGGTCCTCGACCGCGCCCTGTGGTCGCTTGTGCGCCCGGCCGACGAGGCGCTCATGGTGCCGATCGGCTCGCGGCGGTGGCGGGTTCCCGCCTACCAGGTCGACGAGATCGTGGCCGAGCTGCGGAGTCGCGGAGTCCGGTACGGCGCCGGGCGGGCCATGCTGCCGCAGCGGCTGGCCCACGCGGTGCTGGTCAAGATGGAGCTGGCGGGCGACTCACCTGACGACAGGGTCCAGGCGTCGGTGGCGCGCAGCCGCCCGACGAAGGCGCTGACCGACGCGGTGTGGCCGGCCACCGACGCCCGCCGGCTCGTCCTCCGGCTGCTCTCCGACGAAGCCTTCTTGGCCGCTGCGGCCGACGGGATCCTGACGCCCGATGAGCAGGCCTTGCTGCTCTGGGCCAAGCCGCCGAAGGGGCCGGGCAGCGCCCGGTGGTCGCTGCACGACGCGGTGCTCATCGACGAGGCGAGCGACCTGCTCGAACGGACGTCGAGCCTCGGTCATGTCGTCCTCGACGAGGCGCAGGACCTTTCGCCGATGATGCTGCGGGCGGTCGGTCGTCGCTGCTCCACCGGTTCGGCGACCGTGCTCGGAGACATCGCCCAGGCGACAACGGCGTGGGGAGTGGCGGACTGGCCCGCCGCCCTCGACCACCTCGGCAAGCCCGCCGCCGTCGTCGAGGAGCTCACTCTCGGATTCCGGGTGCCGGGTGACGTGATCGACTTCGCCACCCGGTTGCTGCCATCGATCGCTCCGCGGCTCGCAAAGCCGACCGCCGTACGTCGGGCGCGCGGCGAGCTCGACGTACGCGCACAGCCCGACGTTGTGGCCGGCGCCATCGACGCCGTCGCCGGGCTCGTGAGCGCACCGGGGTCGATCGGCTTGATCGTGCCCGACGACCTCGTCGCAACCGCCGACGCCAGACTCAGCGCCAACGGTCTCGACCACAGCGTGCTCGGCAACGACGACGACATCGACGCCCGGGTCGACGTGGTCCCCGCGTCACTGGCCAAGGGACTGGAGTTCGACCATGTCGTGCTGGTGGAGCCAGCCGACATCGTCGCCGCCGAGGTCGACCACCCCACGGGGTTGCGCCGGCTCTACGTTTGCCTGACCCGTGCGGTCACCTCCCTGGTGGTCCTGCACGCCGAGCCGCTGCCCGCCGAGCTCGGCTGAGTCGTCAACCCGAGCCGTCAGCGCTGGGCCGCAGTCCTCAGCTCTCCGGCTCGACGACAACGGAGTCGGCGTCGAGGATCGTGTAGGAGTACCCCTGCTCGGCGAGGAACCGCTGCCGGTGCTGGGCGAACTCCGCGTCGACGGTGTCGCGCGCCACGACGGTGTAGAAGCGGGCCGTCCGGCCGTCGTGCTTGGGCCGCAGCAGCCGACCGAGCCGCTGCGCCTCCTCCTGCCGGGAGCCGAACGTGCCCGACACCTGGATCGCCACCGATGCCTCCGGCAGGTCGATGGAGAAGTTCGCCACCTTGCTGACGACGAGCAGCTCGATCTCGCCGGCCCGGAAGCCGGCGTACAGCCGCTCCCGCTCACGCACGGTCGTCTCGCCCTTGACCACCGGTGCGCCCAGGTGGTCCGCGAGCTCATCCAGCTGGTCGATGTACTGGCCGATCACCAGCGTCGGCTCGCCCGCGTGCCGTTCGACGAGCCGCGACACCACCACCGCCTTGGCGGCGCAGCCCGATGCCAGTCGATACTTGTCCTCGCGCTCCGCGGTCGCGTAGGCCATCCGCTCGGCGTCGGTCAGGTCGACCCGCACCTCCACGCATTCGGCCGGGGCGATGTAGCCCTGCGCCTCGATGTCCTTCCACGGCGCGTCGTAGCGCTTCGGCCCGATCAGCGAGAAGACGTCGCCCTCGCGACCGTCTTCGCGCACCAAGGTCGCTGTGAGCCCGACCCGTCGCCGCGCCTGCAGGTCGGCGGTCATCCGGAAGATCGGCGCCGGCAGCAGGTGCACCTCGTCGTAGACGACCAGCCCCCAGTCCCGGGCGTCGAAGAGCTCGAGGTGGCTGTAGACGCCCTTCCGCCGGGTGGTCATCACCTGGTAGGTCGCGATGGTGACCGGCCGGACCTCCTTCACCGCGCCGGAGTACTCCCCGATCTCGTCGGCGGTGAGTGTCGTACGGCGAAGCAGCTCCGCCTTCCACTGCCGGGCCGCGACGGTGCTGGTCACCAGCACCAACGTCGTCGCCTTGGCCAGCGCCATCGTGGCCGCCCCGACGATCGTCTTCCCGGCGCCGCAGGGCAGCACCACCACGCCGGAGCCTCCGTGCCACAGCGACTCCGCTGCCTCCTGCTGGTAGCGGCGCATGGTCCAGCCCTCTTGGGCGAGCTCGATCGGATGCGCCTCCCCGTCGACGTAACCGGCGAAGTCCTCGGCTGGCCAACCCAGCTTGAGCAGGACCTGCTTCAGGTTGCCGCGCTCGGACGGGTGGACGACCACCGACGTGTCGTCGAGCCGGGTGCCGAGCATCGGTTTGATCCGCTTGCTGCGGAGGACCTCCTCGAAGACCGCGGAGTCAGACGCCGTCAACAGCAGCCCATGGGCCGGGTGCTTGTCGAGCCGCAGCCGGCCATAACGGTCCATCGTCTCGGCGACGTCGACCAGGATCGAGTGGGGGACTGGGTATTTCGCGAAGCTGAGCAGGGCGTTGACGACCTGCTCAGCGTCATGGCCCGCGGCTCGGGCGTTCCACAGGCCCAGCGGGGTCAGCCGGTAGGTGTGCACGTGCTCCGGCGAACGCTCGAGCTCGGCGAACGGCGCGATCGCGCGTCGGCAGTCCGTCGACTGGGGGTGGTCGACCTCGAGCAGCAGCGTCTTGTCCGACTGGACGATCAGTGGACCGTCGGTCACAGAGTCGCCTCGAGGCGTCGCCGGGCGCGGTAGGCGGCGACGTTGGCCCGGGAAGAGCAGCGCTCGGAGCAGTAGCGGCGGGACCGGTTGGGCGAGGTGTCGACGAAGACCCGGTCGCAGCGCTCTGCCGAGCACACGCCGAGCCTGGTCGGGCCGTAGTCGACGACGAGAATCGCCAGCCCCATGACGCACTCCGCCGTCACCAGCGTCGCGACCGTCGACCCCCGCTCGGCCACGTGCAGGTGCCAGCTCTGGCTGTCGTGGCCGGCGATGTAGGGGGCGACCGGATACTTGGTGAGCAGTGCGTTGACCTGCTCGACCACCGCCACCTCGTCTTCGCGGTCGGACGCCTCGAAGACCGGGCGGAGCTCACGTCGCAGCCGGCGCATCGCCGGCAGGTCGCGCGGCTGCACCCGGCGCAACAGCCACTGCCGGCTGGCGAGGTAGTCGCTGAGGTCGTCGGCCGTGTCGAGGCGCGCGTTGACCAGCCCCGCGGCGAGGTCGGCGTACCTGACGAAGTCCACGCGCCCATGGTAGCGAGTCGGGCCGTCGAGGTAATACCCGATGCCGCGGCTGGGCCTTACCGGCCCGCTCTGGCGGTGGCCGGCGTCAGCGACCGCGACGGATGATGTGTGCGGACGTGATCCGCTGCACCGGAACGGTCAGCGCCTCCTGGCTGCGGGCATCCCGCGCGCACAGCCGTCCGTCGTCGATGGAGATGGCGTGCACGATGCGTTCGCCGGTCTGGCCTCGGGAGTCGACGTACCCGAACCACACGACCTCCCGGGTCTCGACTGCTTCACGCAACGCGACCAAGGGTGAGTCGGCGACGCTGTCGCCCGACGTCGGCATCCGCAGATCCACTGGCCGCGTCGCGTCGGACGACTCACGCAGGGCCGCCGCGAGCGATGCCGCCTCGGCCGGATCGAGAGCAGACTCCTCCTCCTCCGCCACGGGCAGCCGAAACCGGCGCACCACCGAGCCCGTCGGGGGTGCGGTTGCCGGCTCCGCTCGACGTGACGACTGCGGCTGCCTTTCGAGGTCACTGATCATGTAGCGCAGCGGTTGCGGAAGCGGCGTGCGGGACAGTCGCTGCAGCCTGTTCTCGATGTGCCGCGGCTGCCAGCCCTGGTTGTGCGCCCGTCGCAGGGATGTCATCGAGAGCCGGTAGACGGTCGCCCCGCCGCGGGACTCGACGTCGGCCAGGGCTGCCAGGTCGCGAGCCGCCCGCGGAGTCAGCGGCCCCGGCGCCACCGCCGTCAGATCGGCCTGTACGACGACGTGCTCAACGCGATCCGGCAGCAGCCGCGACAGCGGGTCGGGCTCGAGCCGGCGGCCCGCCTCGGTCAACGCGCCCAGGGCCGTGATGCCGACGATCTGAGCCTGTTCGACGAAGCGGCCGATCTGGCGGCCCGCCTGAGCGGCAGCTCGGGGGAGCTGCCAGCGCAGCCAAGCGGTCAACTCCTCCCGGGTGAGCACCCGACCCTCGGCGGGCTCCCCGAACGCATCGACGAGGCACGCCTTGACTTGGGTCGGCCCGCTCGACGGGTGCCGGTGCCACCAGCCTCTCGCCAGCGCGATCCACTGGTCGGCGAGCGACGCGTCCTGCCACCGGTCGAACTCCACCGTCGGCACGATTCGGCGGTCCTGCTGCTGCTCGGCGACACCCACCAGCTTCGCCGACGCGGCCAGCTCGAGGCAGAAGCGGGCCAGGTCCTGTGGCACGTCGAGATGACCGGCCAGCACTCGCAGGTCCCGGATCGACGGCTGCCCGTTGGAGCGCAGCCGCGGCGGGCACTGGTCGCAGTACTCGAGCGCCACCTCCATCCGCCGGACCAGGTCGAAGGCGGTCCCGGCACCGGCCTGCTCGACGATGGCGGGGTCGGCCTGGCGGACGTCGACGAACGAAGGGGGGTGCCACGGCGGGGCAACCCCGGCTGGCTCATCGCCCAGCACGGTGGCCAGCGCGCGGACGGGGCGCATCTGTTCGGCGGAGCCCCACAGCAGGGCTAGGTCCAGCAGTCGGCGCAGCGACGTCAGGGCCGCGCGCCCCTGTGGGTCGTCTCGTACGTCGGCGGTCGTGAAGCCGTCGGGGTAGGCGATGCATCGCCGCGCCACCCAGAGGTCGAAGACGTTGAGCTTGTCGACAGCCTCGGCGACCGACTGGCGGGTGGTCGCCCGCGACGCCAGCTGGCTCATCGAGGACGGCGCCGGCCGGGCCAGGTCGGGGCGGCCCAGGAGCAACCGGACCAGGGCATCGTCGTCCCACTCGCGCAGCATCTGCGTGAGCGTCCGAGGGGTGCTGGCGGGTGCGGCCATCTCATCCAACATTAAGGATGTCGCCGCTTGCGTGTGCCAGGATGGGCGAACCTTTTCGTCGAAAGTGGTGTCGATGCCCCTGGTCCAGGCCCGTGGCCTGCAAAAATCCTTCCGCGGCAAGGTGGCCGTACACGACCTCTCGTTCGACGTGGTGCCGGGGTCGGTGACCGGCTTCTTGGGCCCGAACGGCGCCGGCAAGTCGACGACCATGCGGCTGATGCTCGGGCTCGACAACGGCGATGGACTGACGACGTACGACGGCGTGCGCTATCACGACCTCGACCAGCCGCTGCGGCACGTGGGATCGGTGCTCGACGCGAAGCCGTTCCATCCGACCAGGCGGGCGGCCGACCACTTGTGGATGCTCGCTGCTTCCAACGACATCCCGCGACGCCGGGTCGACGAGGTGCTCGACATCGTCGGCCTGCATGACGTGTCGCGGGGTCGGCCGCGGACCTTCTCTCTCGGCATGGGGCAGCGGCTGGGCTTGGCGGCGGCACTGTTGGGAGACCCGGGCACGCTGATCCTCGACGAGCCGGCCAACGGCCTTGACCCGCAGGGCGTGCACTGGCTGCGGGCGCTGCTGCAGACGTTGGCCGGCCAGGGTCGGTCGGTCTTCGTCTCGAGCCACCTACTGTCGGAGATGGCGCTGATGGCCGACCAGCTCGTCGTGATCGGGCGCGGACAGCTGATCGCCAGCGGTCCGGTCGCGGACTTCATCTCCGCCAGCCAGCGCAACGCAGTGGCCGTGGAGGTCGACGACCCGGCGCGGCTGGCGGCCGAGGCGACTGCGCGGGGGGCGGCGGTCACCGGCGAAGCCGACAGGCGGCTGGTGATCACCGGGATGGACCAGCGGGCGGTCGGTGCGCTCGCCTTCGACCTCGGACTGCGGGTCTATGAACTGGTGGCCCGCGAGCCGACGCTGGAGGAGGCGTTCCTCGAAGCGACCGGCGCGTCGGAGGAGTTCCGGGCGTCGATGGGCTTCCAGCAGGAGGCTCGACAGTGAGGGGTGCCCTGCGCTACGAGTGGCTGCGCATCCGCACGATTCGCTCGACGTACTGGCTCACTGGCCTGGCCATCGGGTTGAGCGCGGGCATTGCGGGAATCCTGGCTGCCGCGGTCAACATGGCGAACAATGCCGGCGACCTCGGCGAGCTGTCGGGCAGCGGCGTCTTCACCACGTGGATCATCACCGCCGGCGGGTCGGGCCCGGCGATGCCGATCCTGGCGGCGGCGCTGTTCGCGGTGCTGGGGGCCATGACGCTCGGCCACGAGTATCGCTACGGCACCAACAAGGCGACGCTGCTGGCACTGCCCGACCGGCCGACGGTCCTGGCCGCCAAGGCGACGGTTCTGGTCGGCTGGGTGGTGGCGGCCGCTGTCGTCATCCTGGCGCTCGACGCGGCGATCGCTGCGCTGTTCGTGCCGACGCACCGTTTCGACTCCGCGGCGCTGCGGCCGATGGCGTTCTTCGTGCTGTACTGCGTCGGCTTCGCCCTCGCCGGTTTCGGCCTCGCGGCGGTGTGGCGCAGCCAGGTGGCCGCGATCGTGACCGTGCTGGTGTGGCCGCTGGTGATCGAGCCGATCCTGTCCACCGTGCTGCAGGTCGCGATCGCACGGACGAACCCGGGGCTCGCCAAGCTGGCCAACTTCCTGCCCGCCTCAGCGGGCCGACGGACGATGTACCGGCCGTACGACCTGTTCAGCAACGTCGACGTCAACACGAGCACCGCGACCATCTGGGGGCTGTCGCCCAGCGCTGCGGTGTATGTGGTCGGCTTCCTGATCGTGGCCATCGTCGGCGGTTGGCTGTTCGTCCTCCGCGACGCCTGAGCCGGCCTCAGCCGACGCTGAGGTAGGTCGTCCGCGCCGAGCGCAGGTAGTCGACGTACCCGAACCAGCGCAGCCGCGGATCAAGATGCGACCACGAGGCGCGCAGGGCGAACCGCTCGCCACCGGTCACCTGCAGGGGGCGAGGAGTGAGCACGAGGTTGCCGGCGTCGGCTCGGGGGACGACCCAGCACGTCAGGTGGCCTGCCACCGGCCCGGCACCGGTGCCCACGAGATATACCTGGTAGCGACCCGGTCGGGGCCGCGACAACGTCATCGCGGCACCGTCCGGAGCCAACGACGAGGTCACCACGTGGCCGTCGCGGTAGACGTAGACGTCGAATCCGCCGGCACGGGTCGACATCTGGGTCTCGACGCGCACGAGCGCCGTCCCCGCCGGGACCGAGAACGACTGCACGGTCGTGCCGGTGGAGGTGGTCGGGTGCAGCGGATCGAAGTCGTCTCGTGGGGAGAGCCGCACCGCCAGCGGAAGGGCGCCGACGAGCCCGCTCGTGGCCAGCCCCACAGTGCCGGTGACGCCGGCCTTCCCGTGGAGCACGACCGACTGTCGTCCGAGCGGGGATCGCACCTGCTGCGGGGCTGCTAGCAGTTGAGGTCGTACGACGACGGGCGTCGCCGCCACGTGACCATGGCTGCCCCGCCAGACGAGCGAACCGGTGACGAACCGCTCGTAGTGGGCGTCGTTGGTGGCGGTGAACCCGATGCGGAACGTCGCCGACTGCCCGGGCCGCACGGTCAGCGTCGTGGGGGAGACCGACACCGCGACGCCGGGGAGCCCGTCGACCTGGGCGGTGTAGGTCTCGGTGCGGGCCGCGACGTTGGTGACCGTCCGGGTGACGACCCGGTGACCGACGAGGTCGCCGACCGCGATCGAGGGCTGGTTGAGGTCGCTGGGGTCGGTCGACGTGCTGACGCCGGAGTTGGTGCCGGTGGTGTGGCCCCAGGCGAGCGCCGCCCAGTCGGCGGGGTGGGCCTCGTAGACCAGGCCGGGGTCGAGGTAGCGGGCAGGATCGACCTGTCCCGCGCCTTGGGCCAGCGGGCCCTCGCCAGTGGCCAGTGGTTGGGCTGTCGTCATCAGCGCCGACTTGACCGTCGCCGGCGACCAGCTCGGGTGGGCGGCCAGCGCGACGGCGGCCAGGCCGGCGACATCGGGTGCAGCTGCCGACGTACCGGACTGCAGGTCCCACCGTCGGCCCAGGTCGATTGGTGGTGCGACGGCGGCGACGATGTTGGCGCCGGGCGCGACCAGGTCCGGCTTGAGCACCGACCCGTCCACTGTCGGTCCCCTGCTCGAGAAGCGGGCGATGGTCGGAAGCTCTGGGTGCTTGGTGGCAGCGGCCACAAGTGTGGCGGTTGCGTGGCCACCTGAGCCGGCGATATAGCGGCCGATCGCCTGTCCGGCGGACACGCCGACGTGCACCGTCGGCACGCTGTGCGAGTCGGGGTCGAGCGTGCCGGCTGCGGTGTTGACGAGGACCATCCCGATGCCGCCTGCCCTGGACACGGCTGCGCTCTTGCTCACCCGGGCGGTGACGCCACGCTCGCAGACCACGATTGCGCCTTCGACGGTCGTGGCGTCGAGGCTGCCTGGGTAGCAGAGGGCCGCTTGGTGCTGGGAGGCCCCGGGTGAGGCGGCGTCGGCCGCGGCGACGAGCGGTGCCGGCCCGACGTTGTGGTCCGCCAGCATGGCGCCGACGAACGTCCGGCCGTCGCCGAGGTGCACGCCACCTTGGTAGACCCTGTCGACGCTGGCGCCCACCGTCGTCACCCACGGAGCCGGGCTCGCCACCGTGCCGGTTGCCGGGCCGTCGTTGCCCGCGGATGTCGCGACGAAGACTCCGGCAGACGCGGCGTTGAGGAACGCCAGGTCGATGGCGTCGGAGAAGCCATCGGTCGAGCCGGACACCGAGTAGTTCACAACGTCGACGCCGTCGCGCACCGCCTGGTCGACGGCCTTGACGACGTCCGCTGTGCTGCAGCCATCCCCGTCCGGGTCTGGCGCGGACCAGCAGGCCTTGTAGATGCTGAGCCGGGCGGCAGGAGCGACTCCCGACACCAGGCCGAGGTCCTGCCCTTCGATCCGCACGTCCACCCCGTCGTTTCCAGCGGCGACCGCGGCGTCGTGTGAGCCGTGGCCGCTGCCGTCGCGGGGTGAGAGATAGTCGGCCCGGGCGACATTGCCGGCCCCGAAGCCTCGCACGAAGTAGCGGGCGGCGACGACCTTGGAGTTGCAGGTGTCGGCCGGCCAGCGCACGCCGGCCTGGCAGCGTCCGGTGAAGCCTGGCAGTTGGGCGGCCAGCTGCGACCGGTCCTCGGGGATGCCCGCGAACGACGGGTTCTCGGGCCAGATGCCGGTGTCGATGACGCCGACGACCACACCCTTGCCGGCACGGTTCGGCCCCCCGACCTGCTGCCACAGCTCATGGAGCCGGCTGGTGGCGGTCGCGCTGGCGGCGGCGACACCGGCGCTGCGGTGGCTGGCCTGGTCGACGGTGAGGATGCGGTTGGGCTCGACTGAGGTCACCGATGGCATGGCCTCGAGCTCGCGCACCTGTGTCGGCGTCAGCGTGGCGGCGAAGCCGTCGAGTGCGGTCGTGTAGCTGTAGATGCGGTCGGGGTCTCCGACGGTCCGCAGCACCTGCTCCTGCTGCTGGAGCAGGTAGCCCCGGTAGGCCCGAACGGCCGGGCGGTCGTTGTCGAAGCGCTGACCCTGAGCAGGCGTCGTCGCGGGGTAACCGGGGATGTCGCCGCCGTACGACGCCACCGGCTCGCCAGCGAGCGTGACGACGTAGAGCGACGACCCTTCAGGCCCGGCAGGGGTGGAGGCGGTCGCCGGAGCGAACGCGCCCGTCGAGGCCACCACTGCCGTACCGGCGGCGAGGGCCAGGGAGGCGAAGACGCGTCTCACCAGGCTCCTCCTTCCCCGCCGCTGCTTGACGGGAGTGGCCGACGTGGTGGGCGCTGCATGATCGGCGCTGCAGGGTGGGCGCTGCAGGGTGGGCGCTGCGCCGAGCGCGACCGCTAAAGTCTACGAGGTGAGGCGACCCGGTGTACTCGGCTTCGAGGAGGCCGACGTGAGCCTCGGATCCGTGCCCGCTCAGCTCGCCGAGCGGCTGGCGCGCCTCGGCTCTCGGCTGCAGGAGATCGGCAGCGTGTTGGTGGCTTTCAGCGGAGGGGCCGACTCGGCCTTCCTGGTGGCCGCCGCTGCGCGGGCTCTCGGCCCCGACCAGGTCGTCGCCGCCACCGCGATGTCGGACTCGCTGCCAGAGTCCGAGCGAGGACCGGCTGCCGACTTCTGCTCGGCGCTGGGCGTGCGCCACGTCACCCCGACGACCCACGAGATGGATCGGGCGGGCTATCGCGCCAACGCGGGCGACCGGTGCTACTTCTGCAAGTCCGAGCTGGTCGACGTTCTGGTGCCGTTGGCCGCCAAGCTGGGGCTGGCAGCCGTCGCGACCGGCACCAACGCCGACGACGCGCTCGCCGGCTTCCGGCCGGGCATCCGGGCTGCCGCCGAGCGCGGGGCAGTGACGCCGCTGCTCGACGCCGGCTTCACCAAGGCCGACGTGCGGGCCGCCTCCCGCGCTTGGGGGCTTCCCACCTGGGACAAGCCCGCAGCGGCGTGCCTGTCGTCGCGGATCGCGTACGGCGTCGAGGTGACGCCGTTGCGGCTGGCCCGGGTGGAGCGGGCGGAGGTGGCGGTGCGGGCCGCGCTCGACCGAGCGGGGGTGCCGCTGGCGGATCTGCGGGTCCGTGACCTAGGCGGACTGGCCCGGGTGGAGGTGGACCGAGTGGCGCTCCATGGCCTCGACGCCGATCCTGTCGTCGCTTCCGCGGTGGTTGTCGCCGTACAGACTGCCGGCTTCGAAGACGTGACCATCGACCCGCGCGGGTTCCGCTCCGGATCGATGAACGAGCTGTTGGGCGCGGCGCCGGCCGGCTCGGTCGGCACCGGGCGATAGGAGGATCGTCCGATGCCAACCGGACGGGTCAAGTGGTACGACGCCGACAAGGGCTTCGGGTTTTTCAGCACCGAGGACGGCGCGGATGTCTTCGTCCGGGCTGACTCCTTGCCGGCTGGGGTGACGACGCTGCGGGCCGGCACCCGCGTGGAGTTCGGTCTCGTCCAGGGCCGCAAGGGGGATCAGGCGATCCAGGTCACCGTGCTCGACCCGACGCCGTCGGTGTCCAAGGCAATGGGCAAGAACCCGGAGGCCATGGTCAACATCGTCGAAGACCTGATGAAGGTGCTCGAAAGCCTGGAGCGGACCTACCGACGCGGACGCCACCCCGATCCGCGCTCGGCGAAGCAGACGGCCGCGCTACTCCGAGCCCTGGCCGACGAGCTCGAGCTCCACACCTGATCTTGAACCGCCCGAACCGCCCGCCCCCGCCCACCTCCTCCGCGAATTGCGGGAAACTGGCTGGACAAATGGACGCGAAGCAACCACTTTCCCGCAATTCGCGGCAGGTTGGGCGGGAAATGGGACGTCAGCCGGAGTTCGGATTGGCCGGGGGGGCAGGCGAGGCAGCCCTTGGTGAGAGTGGTCGGCGGGCGCTGAGGACGCGGCCGCGCAGCACGAGCACCAGCCAGCCGATCAACACCCCGGCGACGAGGAAGAGACCGAGCTTGGCGATCTGCGGCATGAACACGCCGAGGAACCCGCCGATCACCCAGGACAGCTGCAGCAGGGTCTCCGACCGGGCGAAGACGCTGGTCCGGACGTGCTCGGGCACGTCGCGCTGGATCAGCGAGTCCAGCGACAGCTTGCCGAGCTGTTGGCAGAAGCCCGCCACGAGTCCGAGCACCATGGCCGGCAGCGGACCGAAGAACAGCGCGGCGTAGACGGCCGCGATCGCGTCGCCGACAAGGGTCACCAGGACGACGACCTCCGGCTTGCGGCCGCGCAGCAGCGACCCCGCGAACGTCCCGATGGTGCTGCCCAGTCCGGCGGCACCGATGACCAGTGCGAGCAGCAGGGTCCTACTGTGACTCCAGGTCGGAATCTCCTGCGAACGCAGGAGAAACGCCATGAACATCGTGAGGAATCCCGAGAGCAGCCGCAGCCCGGCGTTGCAGCGAAGCCCGGTGATCACGAGCGGGGTGATCCCGGCCCTTCGGTACGACGACCCGCTGGCGCCCATGGGTGCGACGCCGACCTGTTCCTCGCCGGCCGCCGAGTCGACCCGCGCCGGCAGCAGGATCGCGAGGACCGTGCCGCCGATGAAGACGAGCGCGGCGTAGCGCAGCGCCCATTGCGACCCGATCAACGAGGCAAGCGTGGCGAGTGGCGCGGAGATGATGGCGCCAGAGGTGCCGGCCAGGGAGATCCGGGAGTTCGCCTTGACCAGTGTCAGCCGCTCGGGCAGCAACCGGGGCACGGCGGCGGCGCGGGTGACACCGTACGCCTTGGACGCGATCAGGCACGTCAGCGCCAGCGGGAACATCCATGCGGAGCCGCTCGCCACCGCGCCGGCGAGCGCCCAGCAGCCGAAGGCTCGGATGGCCATCGTCGCGCCGATCGCCCAGCGCCGGCCGCGCCGGAACCTGTCGAGGAACGGGCCGATCAGCGGCGCGATGACCGCGAACGGCAACATCGTGATGCCGAGGAAGAGCGCGATGTGACCGCGCGCCTCGCCGCTCGGCACCTGGAAGAACAGCGTCCCGGCGAGCGCTACGGCGAGCGCGCTGTCGCCGGCAGCGTTGAAGGCGTGCAGCTCGATCAGCCGATAGAGCCCGGACTCGCCCGCGCCGCTCGCCGTCGACGCTCGCCGTGCGGCTCGGACGGCGCCGCCCGCGGCACGTCCGGAAAGCGCAGCCATCCGACGGCCGGCCGCTGCAGCGGTCGCGGCCTTGCTGGCGCTGTCGTGCTCCTCCGGCTGCACGGTCCTATCCTGCCTTGGTCCGGCCGGCCGCGGCCCTTGTCAGCGCAGGCGTTTGGCCAACGGGCGTCGCTGTGACCACAATGGCCCGGTGACTCCCTCGACAGCCTCGACTGCGACAGCCGCCACCAGGTCGGTGAAGATCGACCCGGTGCTGCGCGCCGCTGTCGACGAGGCCCGCGAGGCTGTGCTGGCGGATGTCGGTGAGGCTGCTGTCGGAGCGCACCTTGGTGCGGTCGCGGAGGACGAGCGGGTGGTCACGCACTTCTTCGAGGCCACCGACCCGGGCTATCTCGGCTGGCGTTGGTCGGTGACGCTGGCCCGGGCGCCGAGGTCGAAGGCGGTCACCGTCGACGAGGTGGTCCTCCTGCCCGGTGACACGGCGCTGCTCCCCCCGAGCTGGGTTCCCTATACCGAACGGGTCGCGGCGGCCGACGTCGGCCCCGGTGATCTGGTGCCGGTCGCCGACGACGACCCTCGCCTGGTGCCCGGCTACCTGGTCGGCGACGTGGCGCTGGACGGCACCGAAGCCCGCGAACTCCGTGAGGTCACCCGCGAGGTGGGTCTCGGGCGCTCGCGGGTGCTGTCGTTGGAGGGCCGCGAGCAGGCGGCGACGCGGTGGTACGACGGGCCGGATGGCCCCGACTCGCCGATCTCCCAGGCGGCTCCCGCGCACTGTGGATCCTGCGG
>JAICMS010000185.1 GCA_025929075.1 Propionibacteriales bacterium | reverse complement strand
TGGTGGTCAGCCGGTCGTGGCGGCGGTCACCAACGGCAGAGTGCGGTGGTTGATCTGGACCGCGAGCGAGATCGTGGTGGCCGACCGTTCGACACCTGGATGGGCGACGACCATGTCGAGCACGCGTTGGAGGTCGGCGTTCGACCGGGCGACTACTCGGCACCAGAGGTCGCCCGGGCCGGTCACCGTGTGCACCTCGAGTACTTCCGGGATCTCGGCCAGATGCTCGGCGATCGGCTGGTGGCCGCCGGCCTGGCGGATCTCAAGCGTCACGAACGCGGTGACCGGGTAGCCGAGGGCGATGTGGTCGACCTCCGGTCCCCAGCCGCGCACCACCCCGGCATGCTCCAGCCGGTCGATGCGGGACTGCACGGTTCCGCGCGCCACCCGCAGCCGGCGGGAGGCGCCCTGCACCCCGATGCGTGGCTCCTCGGCGAAGAGCTGGATGATGCTGGCGTCGAGCGCGTCGATGGCGATGAATGACCTCCGGAGTGCGGCGTGGTGGTTGCTGGGCAACGTGTGCGATGAGTCCGGCGCAGTCGCCGTACCGCTGCGCAGATTGATCACTGATGCCGAGCACTCTTGCACACTTTGCTCGATCCGACCATGCTCGGATCATGACCGAGACGTTGACACCAGAAGAGCGCCGGGCCGACCTCTCCCTCGACCAGCTCAAGCAGCTCGTCGGACTCGTCGAGTACGACGAGGCCAAGGACCCGTTCCCGGTGACCGGCTGGGACGCCGTCGAGTTCGTCGTCGGCAACGCGACCCAGACCGCGCACTTCTACCAGTCCGCGTGGGGAATGGACCTCGTCGCCTACAGCGGGCCCGAGACCGGCAACCGCGACCACAAGGCGTTCGTGCTGCGCAGCGGCTCGATCCGCTTCGTCGTCAAGGGCGGCGTCGCGCCAGACAGTCCACTGCTCGACCATCACCGCAGGCATGGTGACGGCGTCAGCGATATCGCGCTAGAGGTGCCCGACGTGGACAAGTGCGTCGAGCAGGCGCGGCGCACCGGTGCCACCGTCGTCGAGGAGGCGCACGACGTTTCCGACGAGCACGGCACGATCCGGCGCGCGGCGATCGCGGCGTACGGCGACACGCTGCACTCGTTGGTCGACAGGTCGCGCTACGACGGCCCTTATCTTCCGGGCTATGTGGCGATGGAGTCGACGTACACGAAGCGCGACGGGCAGCCGAAGCGGCTCTTCCAGGCGCTCGACCACGTGGTCGGCAACGTCGAGCTCGGCAAGATGGACGAGTGGGTGCGGTTCTACAACAACGTCATGGGGTTTGTGAACATGGCGGAGTTCATCGGTGACGACATCGCCACCGACTACTCAGCGCTGATGAGCAAGGTGGTCGCCAACGGCAACCACCGGGTGAAGTTCCCGCTTAACGAGCCCGCGGTCGGCAAGCGGAAGAGCCAGATCGACGAGTTCCTCGAGTTCTACGGCGGTGCGGGCGCCCAGCATCTCGCGCTGGCCACCAACGACATCCTCGGCAGCGTCGATGCGCTGCGCAGGAACGGCGTCGAGTTCCTCGCCACGCCGGACTCGTACTACGAGGACCCCGAGCTGCGCGCGCGGATCGGCGAGGTGCGGGTGCCGATCGAGGAGCTCCAGCGGCGGGCGATCCTGGTCGACCGCGATGAGGACGGCTACCTGCTGCAGATCTTCACCAAGCCGATCGGCGACCGGCCGACCGTCTTCTTCGAGCTGATCGAGCGGCACGGCTCGCTGGGCTTTGGCAAGGGCAACTTCAAAGCGCTCTTCGAGGCCATCGAACGCGAACAAGAACGCCGCGGCAACCTCTGACCCGCCCACACCAGCGTCCGCGCCACCTCCCATCCGCCATTGCGGGCTAGTGAGTGTGGAGGTGGTCGGCGAGGAAGTGCATCTGACCGCCGGTCTGGGCCGACCAGAAGGTCGGGTCGTGGTCACCCGGGGAGAACGTCGCGGTAACGTCGCTGCGCTCGGCTGCTGGGAAGCCGTGGACGAAGGCTTTGTCGGCCGCATAGAACGGGTCGCTGGTGCCGCACACCAGTCGGATCGGGATCCGGCCCAGCTCGGCGCGACGAGTGAAGACGTTGTGCTGCTCCCAGTCCTGGCGGTCGTCGAAGGCGCCGGGCGCAGAGAGCCCCGGATCGGTCCACAGGGCGGCACTCATCGGCGCCACCGCGGCGACGCTGGCGGGTCCCATCACCGAGGCCAGCAGGAGGACGCCGTACCCGCCCATCGACCAGCCCAGCAAGCCGATGTGGCGGGTGTCGAGCCCGAGCCGCGCCAACAGCGGGATCAAGTCGTCGCGCACCATTGCGCCGGTGTTGCATGGGGGAGTGTTCGAGCTGATGCCGTTGTAGCCAGTGCTCTCTGAGCGGCGGGCGTGCCAGTAGTAGTCGCCGCCATCGACGGCGGCAACGGCGAGCCCGGTCTGCAGGATGTACCGCTGCGGCTGCAGGTCGGTGAACGTCGACCGAGCGTCGTCACCCTTGCCATGCAGCGAGATGACGACCGGGGCGCGCCGGTGTGTGGCGGGGCGCATCACGATCCATTGCGGCCGGTGTCCGGGCCAGTGCTTGGTCGTCAGTCGGCCGGACCGCATCGCGACGCCGCGGACCGGTTTCGGCGGCGCCTCCTCGGCTGGAGAGCAGGCCGCAAGCGGCAATGCGCCCAACGCCGCCGTAGCCAACACCGCCCGACGGCTCACCACCTTCCCGCGAATTGCCGGGGCTCGGGGAGGGGCAGCCGCCGGGACGCGATCAGGCGATGGTGACACCGGCGGCTCGCATGTCGGCGATCGCCCGCTCGGTGCTCGCCGGGGCGACACCTGCGGTGTACTCGGTCAGCAGCCGGGTGTCGAATCCCTCGCGGGCGGCGTCGATCGCCGTCGCCCGCACGCAGTAGTCGGTGGCGATGCCACAGACGTCGACGCCGGAGACGTCGTGTTGGCGCAGCCACTCCGCGAGCGAAGTGCCGGCCTCGGTCCGGCCCTCGAAGCCGGAGTAGGCGGCGGCGTGCTCCCCTTTGCTGAAGATCGCGTCGAACGGCTGCGGGTCAAGGTTGGGATGGAAGGCCGCGCCGTCGGTGCCGGCCACGCAGTGCGGTGGCCATGACTCGACGAAGTCAGGCTCCGCGGAGAAGTGTCGTCCGGGGTCGATGTGGTGGTCGCGAGTGGCGACGACGACCGCGTAGTCGCGGTCGTCGGGCTCGACGTCCTGCCAGCGCTTCAGCAGCTGGTCGATGAGGAACGCGGTCTCAGCCCCGCCAGCGACGGGCAGGCTGCCGCCCTCGCAGAAGTCGTTCTGCACGTCGACTACGACTAGCGCCCGCTCCACGTCCAGCTCCGTTTCGATGTCTCGTGCGTACGGCGACGCCCTGGGCATCCACCGTAACGCCGGTCACCGGCGG
>JAICMS010000028.1 GCA_025929075.1 Propionibacteriales bacterium | reverse complement strand
CGGCGACGGCGGGCCCGGCGAGCCATTGGTGGTGCGGCCGCGGCCGTCCTGCTGGTGGCCGGCGGTGGTTTCGCGGTGCAGGCATCCGGCGTACTCGGCAACGGCAACGCAGCACCCGTCGCCTCAGGACACCACGATCAAGCGAGTACGTCGGGAGGCTCGACGTCTGCGACTCCTCCACCCTCGACAACGCCGCCCTCGATCACGCCCTCGCTGACCCAGACCCAGACGCAGATCCGGACAGTGACCACCCCTCCGCAGAGCCAGCCGACGCCGACGCCGGTGCGCATCTCGCCGGGGAGTGCGCTCAGCGCCAGCGAGATCAAGCCGCTGTCTCTGACGGCCACCGGCACGTGGTTCCAGTGGGTGCTGGCCGCCACGCCCGGACGCGACTGCGGCTTCACCCAGTGCGCGACAATCCTCGCCACCGACCAGCACGGCACGTCCTGGCAGACGCTCGGCCAGCTGCCGGCTCCCCCTGCGACGGATGCCTCCGACCCGAGCACCGTGAGCAACGTCCGCTTCACCAAGGACCCGACGAGCGGCGAGCACGACGGATGGGCGTACGGCGGTGCGCTGTGGAGCACTCATGATGGCGGCCACACCTGGCTCAGGGAGACGCCGGCCGCCGGGCGGGTCACCAACCTCGCGACGTGGGGAGACAAGGTCTTCGCCGCCGTGGCCAGCACCACGCCCAGTCAACAGCGGGCCTGGCTGATCCGCTCCCCGGCTGCAGTCGATGAGTGGCAGCGGGTCGCCGTACCTCATCCGATCGCCTCGATCAGCGACCTCGCCGTCGCCAGCAAAGCGATCGGGGTGATCGACCAGCAGCCGAACGCGACGAGGACGTCGGTGCTGGTGAGTGCCGATGGCGTCAACTGGCTGACCAGGCAGCCGTGTGAGCAGCCGATGGAGCCGGTGGAGCTGTCGACCGCAGCATCCTCGTTGTGGGTCGTGTGCAGCGACCAGCAGCAGTCGACGCTGGCCGTCACGACTGACCACGGCCTCTCGTGGACAAAGGTCGGAGTGACCTTGCCCGCGGAGGTCACCCTCGCCGCTCGCGACGACGGCAGCGCGGTGGTCACCAGCCCGAGCGCCGCCGACCTCACACTGGTCTCGATCGGCGGCCAGGAGACCTCGCTCGGTCGGGTCCCGGTGACCGACGTCGACTTCGCCGGCTTCACCAACCCGACCACCGGCTACCTGATGAACACCGCCGGCACGATCGTCCGGACCGACACGGGCGGCACGAGCTGGGACCCGTACGTCGTCCGCTGACCACCCAACCCTGGCCGCTCAACGCTGCAACCTTGGCCGCTCAACGCTGCAACCCTGGCCGCTCAACGCTGCAACCCTGGCCGCTCAACGCTGCAACCGTGGCCGCTCAACGCTGCAACCCTGGCCGCTCAACGCTGCAGGAGGAGGGTTGTCGGCGGGGTCGGTCAAGATGGAGGGGTGACCGAGAGCCTGCCGTACTTCTCCCCCATCACCAGGGAGTGGTTCGCCGGCGCCTTCGAGGCAGCGACGCCGGCCCAGCTGGGCGCCTGGCAAGCGATCTCAGCCGGCAAGCACAGCCTGGTCGTTGCGCCCACCGGATCCGGCAAGACGCTCGCGGCGTTCTTGTGGGCGCTCGACCGGTTGATCAGCAGTCCGCGACCGCCGGCGAAGGACCGCCGGTGCCGGGTGCTCTACATCTCCCCCCTGAAGGCGCTCGCCGTCGACGTCGAGCGCAACCTGCGGGCGCCGCTGACCGGGCTGCGGCTCATCGCCGATCGACACGGGCAGCCGGTCCCCGACATCGAGGTCGGCATCCGGTCCGGCGACACCGCGGCCGCCGACCGTCGACGGCTCACGACCCGACCGCCGGACGTGCTGATCACCACCCCGGAGTCGCTCTTCCTGATGCTGACGTCGCAGGCTCGGGAGTCGCTGCGCGGCGTCGAGACGGTCATCGTCGACGAGATCCATGCGGTGGCCGGCACCAAGCGTGGCGCCCACCTGGCGTTGACACTGGAGCGGCTCGAAGAGCTCCTCGACCACCCTGCACAGCGGATCGGACTGTCGGCGACCGTCCGACCGCTCGACGAGGTCGCCAGGTTCCTCGGCGGTGACCGGCCGGTCGAGGTGGTGGCGCCGGCGGCAGAGAAGCAGTGGCAGTTGGAGGTCGTCGTACCGGTCGAGGACTTCTCCTACGAAGGCCTGACCCAGCCGGCCGGCGACGATGTTCAGCCCGCCCGGCCGTCGATCTGGCCGCACGTCGAGGAGCGCATTCTCGACCTCGTCGTCCAGCATCGGTCCACGATCGTCTTCGCCAACTCGCGCCGCCTTGCCGAGCGGCTCACCGCCAGGCTCAACGAGCTCGCAACCGAGCGTGCCGGGCAAGACCTCGCCGACGGGTCCGACCGTCCGCCGGCTCAGGTGATGGCCCAAAGCGGCGCGTCCCGGGGTGCCGACAGCGTCGTCGCCCGCTCCCACCACGGGTCGGTGAGCAAGGAGCAGCGGGCGCTGATCGAGGACGACCTCAAGAGCGGCCGGCTTCCGTGCGTCGTCGCGACCTCCAGCCTGGAGCTCGGCATCGACATGGGGGCTGTCGACCTGGTGGTTCAGGTGGAAGCGCCGCCCTCGGTCGCGAGTGGACTGCAGCGGGTCGGTCGGGCAGGGCACCAGGTCGGGGAAGTATCGCGCGGCGTGCTGTTCCCCAAGCACCGTGGCGACCTGGTGCAGACGGCGGTCATCGTCGAGCGGATGCGAGCCGGCCAGATCGAGGCGCTCAGGGTTCCTGCCAACCCGCTCGACGTGCTGGCTCAGCAGATCGTGGCAGCCGTCGCCCTCGACACCCGTGACGTCGACGAACTGTTCGACCTGGTCCGGCGAGCAGCACCCTTTGCGACGCTGCCGAGATCCGCCTACGAGGCGACCCTCGACCTGCTGAGCGGCCGCTACCCGTCCGACGAGTTCGCCGAGCTGCGGCCGCGGCTGGTGTGGGACCGGGTCGGCAACACCGTCACCGGCCGCCCGGGCGCCCAACGGCTGGCGGTCACGTCGGGCGGCACGATCCCCGACCGAGGCCTCTACGGCGTCTTCCTGGTGGGCGCGGACACCGGTGCCCGGGTGGGCGAGCTCGACGAGGAGATGGTCTACGAGTCCCGGGTCGGCGACGTCTTCGCGCTCGGCACGTCGAGCTGGCGGATCGAGGACATCACCCACGACCGGGTGCTGGTGTCTCCTGCGCCGGGCCAGCCGGGGCGGCTGCCGTTTTGGAAGGGCGACACGCTGGGCCGCCCGGCTGAGCTCGGTGCCGCCGTTGGCGGCTTCGTTCGCGAGCTGGGGCGGCTGCCGGAAGCCGGGGCGATGGAGCGGGCACTGGCAGCCGGGCTCGACGCCTTCGCCGCCGACAACCTCGTCCGCTACCTCGGTGAGCAGCGTGCCGAGGTGGGCCACCTTCCACACGACCGCCAGATCGTCGTCGAGCGGTGCCGCGACGAGCTGGGCGACTGGCGGCTGCTGCTGCACTCGCCGTACGGACGGGCCGTGCACGGGCCATGGGCGCTCGCGATTGCGGCTCGGCTCCGGCAGCGGTACGGCGTCGACGCCCAGGCCATGGCGGCCGACGACGGCATCGTCGTGCGTGTCCCCGAGACCGATGCTCCCCCGCCCGGGGCGGACCTCTGCTTGTTCGACCCCGACGAGATCGAGGAGCTCGTCACCGAGGAGGTCGGCGGCTCGGCGCTCTTTGCCGCACGGTTCCGGGAGTGCGCGGCCAGGGCGCTGCTGCTGCCGCGACGCGACCCGGGGAAGCGGTCGCCGCTGTGGCAGCAGCGCCAGCGCTCGGCCGCGCTGTTGGCAGTGGCCAGCCGGTATGGGTCGTTCCCGATCGTGCTGGAGGCGGTCCGCGAGTGCCTGCAGGACGTCTACGACCTGCCGGCGCTGGTGGGGCTGCTCCGCGACGTCGAGTCGCGGCGCATCCGGGTCGTCGAGGTGGAGACCACCCAACCCAGCCCGTTCGCCCGGTCGTTGCTCTTCGGCTACGTCGCCTCGTTCGTCTACGAGGGCGACTCTCCGTTGGCCGAGCGGCGGGCAGCTGCGCTGTCGCTCGACCCGGGTCTGCTCGGCGAGCTGTTGGGCCGCACGGAGCTCCGCGATCTGCTCGACCCAGCGGTGATCGAGCAGACCGAGCGCGAGCTGCAGCGGCTCACTGACGACCGCCGGGCACGAGATGCCGAAGGTGTGGCCGACCTGCTTCGGCTCCTAGGACCGCTCACGGTGACTGAGATCGCGCGGCGAAGCACGGATGCCACGGCCGCTGCGGACTGGGCAGCGGCGCTGGTCGACGCCCGCCGGGCGGCGCCGGTGCGGATCGGGGGGCGCGACGCGCTGACCGCCGTAGAGGACGTCGGGCGGCTGCGTGACGCCCTCGGGGTGCCGGTCCCGCCCGGCGTGCCCGCAGCCTTCGCCGAGCGTCTCGCAGACCCGCTGACCGATCTGGTGTCGCGGTTCGCGCGCACACACGGGCCCTTCACGACCGACGACGTCGCCGCCCGGCTCGGCCTCGGGCGCGCGGTCGCCCGTGATGCGCTGCTTCGGCTGGCCGCAGCCAGGCGGGTGGTCGAAGGCGAGTTCCGGCCGGGCAGCCAAGGGACGGAGTGGTGTGACGCCGACGTCCTACGGCGGCTCCGTCGGCGGTCGCTGGCCGCGGCCCGCAAGGACGTCGAACCGGTCGAGGCCGCCGCCTTGGCCCGTTTCCTGCCGGCCTGGCAGCACGTCGGGGGACGGTTGCGAGGAACCGCCGGGCTGCTGTCCGTCGTCGAGCAGCTGGCGGGTTGCCCGGTCCCTGCCTCCGCGCTCGAGCCGCTCGTGCTCAGCAGCAGACTCGTCGACTACCAGCCCGCCATGCTCGACGAGCTCACCGCGGCGGGTGAGGTGCTCTGGGTCGGAGCCGGCGCCCTGCCCGGGGCCGACGGGTGGGTCAGCCTGCATCCGGCCGACACGGCCGCTCTCACCATGCCGGACGTGGCCGACGACGACCTCGATGACGACCATCGACAGGTCCTCGAGCGGCTAGCTGGAGGCGGAGGATTCTTCTTCCGCCAGCTGGCGGAGACGACGGGGATCGCCGACGACCGGCGCCTGACGGCACTCCTGTGGGATCTGGTCTGGGCCGGGCTGGTGACCAATGACACCGTCGCGCCGCTACGCGAGCTGGTGCGGAGCGGCACCACCGCTCACCGGTCGCCACGCCGGCCGCCGCGCGGCCGCCTACTCGGGCCGCCAGGTCTGCTCCGAAGCCCGGCACAGATGGCGGCGGGAGCCATCCCGCCCGGACAAGCCGGGTACCGACAGGCTCCCTCGACCGTCGGCGGTCGTTGGTCGGCGACCCCGCCACGCGAGTCCGACCCCACTCGCCGCGCGCACGCGGTCGCCGACGCGCTGCTCAACCGCCACGGCGTCGTGACCCGCGGCGCGGTCGCCGGCGAGGGCCACGAGGGCGGTTTCGCCGGCGTCTACAAGGTGCTGTCGGCGTTTGAGGAGGCCGGGCGCTGCCGACGCGGCTACTTCGTGGCAGGCCTCGGTGCCGCCCAGTTCGGTCTCCCTGGTGCCGTCGACCGGCTGCGTGCCGCCGACCAGGGCGCCGACATCGGGCGCCAACGTTCCGGGGGCGCCGTCGTACTGGCTGCCACCGACCCCGCCAACCCGTACGGTGCTGCTCTCAGCTGGCCACCCCGCGTCAACGACGCGGCCAATGCCGGCCATCGCCCAGGGCGTAAAGCCGGAGCGCTCGTCGTGCTCGTCGACGGCTCCCTGGCGCTGTACGTCGAGCGCGGCGGCAAGACGCTACTGACGTTCACCGCCGACGCCGACTCCCTCCAGCCCGGCGTCGACGCCTTGGCGCTGGCGGTTCGCGACGGCGCCCTCGGACGGCTCACTGTCGAACGAGCCGACGGCGAGCACATCTTGGGATCGCCGTTGGCTGCGGCGCTGGAGGCGGCTGGCTTCCATGCGACTCCGCGCGGACTGCGCGTGCGCCACTGAGCGCTACTGGATCTTCAGCGCCCGGCGGAGGAAGTCCACCTGCAGGTGGAGCAGGTTCTGGGTGACAGTCGCCGAGTTGGCCATATGCGTAAGCCCGGACAGCGGCAGCACCTCATGCGGACGGCCGGCCCCGAGCAGGGCCGAGGAGAGCCGCAGGGTGTGCGCCACCACGACGTTGTCATCGGCGAGCCCGTGGATCAGCATCAATGGCCTCGACAGACCGGCTGCCATCGAGGTCAGGCTGTTGGCGTCGTAGACATCGGGTTCGTGGTCCGGGTGCCCGAGGTAGCGCTCCTGGTAGCACGTGTCGTAGAGCCGCAGGTCGGTGACGGGAGCCCCCGACACCGCGGCTGCAAAGACCTCCGGCCGCTTCAGCACGCCGAGCGCCGCGATGTAGCCGCCGAACGACCACCCCCGGATCGCCACTCGATCGAGGTCGAGCTCGCCCGGATATCGTTCGGCGACCGCTGCCAACACCTCGGCCTGGTCGTCGATCGTGCCGACGAAGTCGTGATAGGCCAGCCGATCCCACGCTGGACCGCGTCCAGCCATCCCACGACCGTCGGCCACGATCACCACGAACCCCTGGTCGGCGAACCACTGCGAGGTCAGGTAGGCGAACGACGAGTTGACCACCCGCTGGCCATGCGGCCCGCCGTAAGGGTCCATCAGGACCGGCAGCGGCCCGGAACCAGCCTGGTGACCTGTCGGGAAGAGCACGGCGGTCGGATAGTCCCGAGCTCCGACCCGCATCGTCTCGACCTGGGGCACCAGCGGTGACCGTTCGGCTGTCGACTCGAGTACGCCCACCGTCGCGCCGTCGACTACGACCGAGGTGCTGACCACGGGCTCGTCGACCGTGCGCTGCGCCACGACCAGAGTTCCCCCGCCGAAGGCCCCAGCCGCCACACCGACCGGGTCGCTCAGCAGCTCCACGCTGCCGTCGAATCCGAGCCGGGCCAGCGCAACCGACCCGAGCTGCGGCGCAACGGTCGCAATCACGCTGTCGCGGTCAACGGCGTCGACGCTGCGCACCAGCAAATCGTCGGGGGTGAACGGCTCGTCGCCGATCGCCAGGCGTCTCACGTCGCCGGCGTCAATCCCGGTGAGCAGCTGACCGTCGTCGAGCCGCCGCGGGGTCCCCGGCATCAAATCGACCCAGCGATCGTCGGTGCGCTCTTCGATGAGCTGGGTGGACCCCGTGGCCGGATCCACCTGCCTGAACTGCATAACCCGCTGGTCACGGGTCAGCAGGGTGAGGACCGGGTCGCCACTGTCCCAGGAGACCTCGGCCAAGTACTCCAGAACCTTCTTGTCGAGGGGTTTGTCCGATGCCCAGCCGACATCGAGCCGCTTCCCCTCGAGGTCGACGATGGCGAGCGAAACGATGGCGTTGTTGGTGCCGGCCTGCGGATACCGCCTGGCGTCCGGCACCCGGTCCGGGTTCGCCGGGTCGCTGATGTACCAGACCGGCACCGGCGACTCGTCGTACCGCTCCACCAACAGGGACTGACCATCGGGGGCCCACCAGAAGCCCCGGCCGCGGTCGAGCTCCTCGGTGGCGACGAACTCGGCAAGCCCCCAGACGACCTCTGTCGGGTCGCCGTCCTCGGGGCCGACCAACAAGGTGTCGGCTCCGGAGTCGACGTCCACGACATGCAGGCCGCGCGCTCCGGCGTAGGCGATCCGACGGCCGGTGGGGTCGATGTGAGGATCGATGACGGGAGCAGTGGTGGCAAGCTCGCGCACCGACGGCTCTCCGACGACGTCGGCGACGAAGAGCCGCGAGGACAGGGCGAAGGCAACCCGCTCGGCCCGGTCGTCGGCGCTGAAGGCGACCACACCCGACGTCGACACCCGCAGCCGCTCGCGCCGCGCGCGCTCCTCGTCCGTCAGCTGCTCTCCGGATCCGCCCAGCAAGGCGGCGGGATCGGCGACCCGATGCTCGGCTCCGCTGGCCACGTCGAAGACCCACAACGAGTGCGACCGAGAAGTCCCGTCGTCAGTGCGGAGGAAGGCGACGCGCGCACCGTCGGCACTGACCTGGAACGCCCGCGGCAGGCCGAGCTGGAAGTTGAGGGTGCGCGCGGACAACTGAGGAAAGGTGTCCTGATCCACCGCAGCAGTCTCGCACAGCAGCATCAGCCGGCTATCGCTCGTGCGGCGGCGCAGGTGACCCGGGACGACTACGCGGCGACGTTGGTGACGTCGGCGTCGACGCGCGCCGGCGTCGGCAGCGACGCGACCGACGACGTGTGCTCGACTCGTTCGAGCTGCCCGCTGACCTCGCGCATCACAGATGACAGCGGGACGGCCAGTGCCGAGCAGATCGCGGCCAGGCATTCAGAGGACGCTTCCTTCTGCCCGCGCTCGATCTCGGAGATGTAGCCGCGGCTAACCCGGGCGCTCGCCGAGACGTCGCGAAGCGTTCGGCCTTGTCGCAGCCGCTCGGCCCGCAGCACCTCACCGAGCAATCGACGGACCAAGATCATCGACCGCTCCTCTCGCCTCGAGACCCGCACCGACAACGGCGTCTCACCAGGCTACCCCGGGCCGGCGCCGCCGTCGGGCACATCGCGGATGAGTGTGAGTAGGAGGCGCAGCGCGGCGTCAGTCGAGGCGTCCCTGATCTCCTGCCGGGAGCCGGTGAGCGACAGGTTTTCCCTTCGTACGCCGACCGGCCCGGCCGCAGCGACGAACACGGTGCCCGCCGGCCGGCCCTCTTGCTCGTCCGGCCCGGCCACCCCGGTCGCGGCCACCGCCCAGGTTGCGTCGAACAGCACCCGGGCGTTGGCCGCCATCGCCTCGGCGCACTGTGCGGAGACGACCCCATGCCGCTCGACGAGATCCTCCGGCACACCCAGCACCGATGTCTTGATCTGGGTCGCGTAGGCGACTACCCCACCGCGAAGCACGTTCGACGCGCCCGGAATCGACGCCAACCGGGAAGAGATCAGCCCGGCGGTCAACGACTCGGCGGTGGCGACGGTCTGCTCGGTCGCCTGCAGCTGCCAGACACATTCGCCGGCGAGCGCGTCCACCGGATGCCCGCCACCCGCCTGGTCGGTCATGCCGAGGGGCGCTGGGCCCGGCGGCCACGGCGCCGGACCCGCAGCGCCCGGCCCACGTAGTCGATTCCGGTCGCGACGGTGACGGCGACCGCAGCGGCCATCACGACGACTGCCGCCCACCACAGACCCATGCCGACCGGGTGTAACCAGCCGCCCAGCTGCCGGAAGGGCAGGATGAAGCCGAGCAGCGCGGTGCCCTGCAGCATCGTCTTCACCTTGCCCCCACGGCTGGCCGGGATGACGCCGAACCGGATGACCCAGAAGCGCAGAGTGGTTATCAGCGCCTCCCGGCCCAGCACCAGGATGGTGACCCACCACCACAGCTCACCGATGATCGACAGGCCGACGAAGGCCATCCCGGTCAACGCCTTGTCGGCAATCGGGTCGAGCATCTTGCCGACATCGGTCACCGAGCCGCGGCGTCGGGCAAGATCTCCATCGACCCGGTCGGTCGCGATCGCCAGGAAGAACACGAGCGCGGCCCACAGCCGGAACGCGTCGTCGCGGCCGTCGTCCCATAGCAGCAGCCAGCCGAGCAGCGGTACCAGGCAGATGCGCAGCACCGTCAGCGTGTTGGGCAGGTTCCAGTTGCTGGCCGCGACCGGCCGGTCCGCGCTCCCCGCCGCGGAGTCCTCTGCCATGCCCGCCAACCTACGCGCCACTGAGGCGGGAGCCGGCCGCCCCGACCGCGACCGCCGGCTCCGCGACCAGGTCGACGCCGACCGAGCTCACCACCCGTGCCGGCACGAAGTCACCGACGACCGGCTGGTCGGCCGGTGCGGATGACGAATTCCGATCGCCGCCGGCTGCCCAGTCGAGGCGGGTGGAGCCGTCGACCTCCGGGCCCTGGCATTCGGCCCGGCCTTCCATCGCACCGTCTCGACCGACCCGTTCGATGAGGACGAGCACGTCGTCCCCGATGCGGTCCTCGGCGCGCTGGGCGGTGAGCTCCTCCACCAGGCGCGAGACCCGCTCGACCCGCTCCCGGATCTCCGCCGCGTGGAGTTGGCCGGCGAGACGGGCGGCTTCGGTCCCGTCCTCGGCTGAGTAGCCGAAGACCCCCACGGTGTCGAGCCTCGCTGCGATCAGGAAGTCGCACAGCGCATCGAGGTCGGCCGCCGTCTCGCCGGGGAAGCCGACGATCACGTTGCTGCGGATGCCGGCTGTCGGTGTTGCCGACCGGATCGACCCGATGAGGTCAAGGAACCCGTCGCCGTCGCCGAACCGCCGCATCCGTCGCAGGACCGCCCCTGATGCGTGTTGGAAGGACAGGTCGAAGTACGCCGCCACTTCGGGGATCGACGCCATCGCGTCGACCAGGCTCGGCCGCATCTCGGCCGGCTGAAGATACGACAGGCGCACGCGTCCGATGGCCTCAACGGCGGCCAGCCGGGGCAGCAGCCCTTCGAGCAGCCGCAGGTCGCCCAGATCTTTGCCGTACGACGTGGTGTTCTCGCTGACGAGGAACAGCTCGCCCACCCCGTTCGCCGCCAACCACTCCGCCTCGGCGAGCACATCACCGGGCGGTCGGGAAACGAACGACCCGCGAAAGCTCGGAATGGCGCAGAACGAGCAGCGTCGGTCGCAGCCCGACGCCAGCTTCAGCGGCGCCATCGGCTCGGCACCGAGCCGGTGCCGCAGCGGCCGCGGGCCAGCAGCCGGCGCGACGCCGTCGGGCAGATCGGGCGGCTGTACCCCGTGACCCGGCACGACAATCCCAGCGTGCGGCCTGGCCACCGGCGAGATCGGCAGCAGCCTCCGCCGGTCGCCCGGTTGATGGGCAATCGGCCGCTCCCCCGCCACGATCCGGCGAAGCCGCGCGGCGATGTCGGGGTAGTCGTCGAAGCCGAGCACGGCGTCAGCCTCGGGAAGCTCGGCGGCCAGCTCGGCGCCGTACCGCTCGGCGAGACAGCCGACTGCAACGACGGCCGACGGACGATGGGACGCTTTGAGGTCCGCGGCCGCGAGCAGGGTGTCGATCGAGTCCTTCTTCGCCGCCTCCACGAAGCCACAGGTGTTGACCAGCACGGCGTCGGCACCGGCCGGGTCGTCGATAAGCGTGAAGCCGTCGGCCTTCAGCCTGCCGGCAAGCTCCTCGGAGTCCACGTCGTTGCGCGCGCAGCCGAGCGTCACCAATGCGACGGTCGGAGAAGGCGTTACGGCGCGCGCGACAGCGCGATGGGGGCTCGTCATCGGTGGCTTCAGTATGCCCGGACTCAGGGGTCGGCGGCCCGGGACAGGCGTCAGTGAGCGCGGATGTGGGTGACCACTCGCTGCCCCGGCTTACCGAGCAGCCCCGCATGGTGCCCCGGCGCTGAAAGCGAGACGACCCCGCCGTTGTCGGCGACCACCTGCAGCGGAGCGGCGCCGGACACCTGTTCGGCGTGGCCGGCCACAAGCATGCCGGCGAACAGCACGTGGCGGGAGCGATCCGTCACGACGACCCGAGACTGGCCGCCGACTGCACGGAGATCGACCTGCACCTTGTGCACGGGCGATGGCAGCGGCTGGTCGCCGGCACCTGGCGAACCCAGTCCGGCCGCGTTCCCGTGCGTTCCCGCACTGCCCGGCGTCGGCGTGGCGTCCGACGCGACGAAGCGCGCAACCCCCCACACCAGCAGGAGGACCAGCACGGTGCCTAGCAGCAGCGCCCAGCTCGGGCCACCCGTCGATCCCTTGGCGAGTCCACCTCCGGTCCGCAGCTCGGCGTCGAAGACCGCACGTGGGTCGACAGGCGCCGCCGCGAACGCCGCGTCGTACGTCGATAAAAGCGGCCCCGCGTCTATCCCCAGCACCCTGGCCAGCATCCGCAGATGGCCCCTGGCGTAGAAGTCGCCGCCACACGGTTCGAAGTCGTCAACCTCGATGGCCTCGATGACGTAGGGCCGGATCATCGTCCGCTCGGCGAGCTCGTCAACCGACAGCCGCAACGCCTGCCGGGCGGCGGTCACCTGGCCGCCGATCAGCAACGTCGGGTCGGGCAGACGGTCGGAGCAAGCGTCGGCATCGCCGAGCCCCATGACTGCCCGCGCGCCGGGTATGTCGGGCGCCAAACCCACCGGCTCGAAGACGACCTCCTCCGGTTCGGCCGGACCGGCGTTCAGCTCGTCGTCGAGAGTGAGCTCGCCGCGCCGGCGCAGGTGGTCGAGCTCGGGCAGCTCGACCGTGCGCTCCTCGTCATCGGCAGGTGCCAACGCAAGCGCGCCGAGGGTGCTGGGCTCAGCGCCAGGCACCCCGCCTGACGCAGGCCGCACCGACTCGCGCGCCGACAGCGACCGCAGGGCCGAGACCGCTCTGGCCAGCGGGCGCCCGGTCGGGCGGTCGCTCCCACTGTGCGGCTGTCCAGCGAGCTCCGCATCGGCCGGCACGGTCCGCGTTATCTCGACGCTCGGCGCCGGCTCGGCATCGGTGTCGTCGACCAGTACGACGCGCGTGCGGCCCCCGGCCAGCCCGGACAGTGCCCCACTCACGTCGACGACGGAGGCAGTCGTGCTCACGCCGAACGGCACCACTAGTGGCGCCCCATAGACGAGCCGGTTGAGCCGGGCTGCCCACTGAGCAGATGTCGGCAACTCGGCGAGCACTGCCTCGGTCCGCAGCGGCGCCACAGCGATATGGCCGTCGCGGAACCGGCTCGGCCGGTCCACCTCGACCCGTTCGACCTGCTCCCAGGGCAGGCCGCACCAGGCCGATCCCAACCGCAGCCGGAGGCCGACGGGGTCCGCGGCGGCGACCGGCTCGCGCGATCTCCGCCACGCCACCGCATGGCTGGCGCCGATCACGGCGAGCACGATGGCGACGGCGGCGACCACCGGCGAGGGCGCCACCGCCCACCGCCACAGGTAACCGGCGGCCACCGCCAGCGAAGAGACCGCCACGAGCGCCATCAGGCCTGCCCGGCGCCGTACGACGAGATCGTCCATCGCTACCGCTCTCCCTGCAGACTCGTCAGCACCTGGTCGAGGTCGTCGGCTTTGATGAGGACGTCTCGGGCCTTCGAGCCCTCCGACGGCCCCACGATGCCGCGACTCTCGAGGATGTCCATCAACCGGCCGGCCTTGGCGAAGCCGACTCGAAGCTTGCGTTGCAGCATCGACGTCGAGCCGAACTGCGTCGTCACGACCAGCTCCACCGCCTGGCAGACCAGGTCGAGGTCGTCGCCGATCTCGTCGTCGAGCTCTCGGCTCTTCTGCTGCGGCGCCGTGACGTCGTCGCGGTAGGTCGGCTGCAGCTGTTGCTTGCAGTGCGCGACGACGTTGCGGATCTCCTTCTCGGTCACCCAGGCGCCCTGGATGCGGGCTGGCTTGCTCGCACCCATCGGCAGGAAGAGCCCGTCGCCCTTGCCGACCAGCTTCTCCGCGCCGGGCTGGTCCAGGATGACCCGGCTGTCCGCCAGCGACGACGTCGCGAACGCGAGCCGGCTCGGCACGTTGGCCTTGATCAGGCCGGTGACCACGTCGACCGACGGCCGCTGCGTCGCCAGCACCAGGTGGATCCCCGCCGCCCGGGCCAGCTGGGTGATGCGCACCACGGAGTCCTCGACGTCACGCGGCGACACCATCATCAGGTCGGCGAGCTCGTCCACGACCACGACGAGATAGGGGTACGGCGACAAGGCGCGCTCGCTGGCCGGCGGGGCCTTGACCGTCCCGGCGCGCACAGCCTTGTTGAAGTCGTCGATGTGCCGGAAGCCGTACGCCGCCAGGTCGTCGTAGCGCTGGTCCATCTCCCGCACGACCCACTGCAGCGCCTCGGCGGCCCGCTTGGGACTGGTGATGATCGGAGAGATGAGGTGGGGGATGCCGTCGTAGGCGGTCAGCTCGACCCGCTTGGGGTCGATGAGGATCATCCGGACGTCGTCAGGGGTTGCGCGCATCAACAGCGAGCAGATCGTGGAGTTGATGAAGCTCGACTTGCCCGACCCGGTCGCCCCGGCCACCAGCAGGTGCGGCATCTTCGCCAGGTTCGCGACGACGAAACCGCCTTCGACGTCCTTGCCCAGCCCGACCATCATCGGGTGCTGCTCGTTGCGCGCTGCCGGTGAGCGCAGCAGGTCACCGAGCGACACGATCTCGGCATCGACGTTCGGGATCTCCACGCCGATTGCCGACTTGCCGGGGATCGGCGACAGGATGCGCAGGTCGGCCGAGGCGACGGCGTAGGCGATGTTCTTGCTCAGCGCGGTGACCTTCTCGACCTTCACCGCCGGACCGAGCTCGACCTCGTACCGGGTGACGGTCGGCCCGCGGGTGTAGCCGGTGATCTGGGCGTCGATGTCGAACTGGTCGAGCACCTCGGTGAGCCGCTGCACGACCGCGTCCGAGGCGGCCGAGCGAGGCTTGTGGACGCTCCCCGCCTCGAGCACCGAGCTGCTCGGCAGCGTGTAGGTGATGTCGCCGGAGAGCACCAACTGCTCCGCGCGCTGCGGCGGCGCGGTGTGTGCAGGTGCCTCCCGCTGCGTCGGCAGGTCAGCCGCCTCAGGCTCCTCGACGAAGTCGAACGACCGGCCAGGCTCACGGCCGGTATCAGTTCCGAACGAGGCCGGGTCGGCGGCATCGCCGTCCGCGGCCGAAGCGCCGACCCGGCTACGGGTGCGCGAGCGCCGCAGCGGCTGTGTTGCAGGCTCCGAGGGCTGGACGGAGTCGGACTCTGCGGCGGGCCGGAACAGCCGGCCGCGCAGGGAAGCGAACCGAGCCGGGATCTGGTAGACCGGCGTTCCGCTGACGACAAGCATCCCGAAGACGGCGAGCAGCACCAACAGCGGGATCGCGACCACCGTGCTGCGGAACAGGTCGGCGATCAGCGCCGACCCGATGTAGCCGACGGCTCCGCCGGCCGCGCGCATCGCGGCCTCACCACCGCTGGGTCGAGGCAGGCCGTGATCGATGTGGATCAGCCCGAGCACGCCCAGCGACAGCGCCACCCAGCCGATGACGAGGCGACCGGCGGCGCGCTCGGGGCTGGGCCGGCGCATCGTCCGCCAGGCGGCGAGCACCAGCAGCGGCGGGATCGCATCGGCCGCCAGCCCGACGCTTCCCTCGACCACCGACCGGATGGCATCGCCGACACCGCCGGACAGATGCCACCACTCGGCCGCTGCGACGACGACCGCCAAGCCCACCAGCGACAGGCCGATGCCGTCGCGACGATGCTCGGGCTCGAGCTCTCCGGCCGTCGACCCGATCCGGCGAACCACCGCACCCACCAGGTGCGCGATACCGAGCCACAACGCCACCAGCAGTCGTCCCACCCCGGCGAGCGCACGCACGACCGGCCCCGGCCGCGTCCGCGATCCTCGGCGGGTCGAGGTCGACCGGCTCGGCCGACTCTTCGATCGGCTGGTCGACCTGCTCGTGGACCGGCTGGACGACCCGCGCCGCGACTGGCTGCCGGACGTGCCGGAGCGCGCGCTGCTGCTGCGCGACCGCGGCGGGGAAGACGTACGGGTCGCCATGGTCCGAGGCTACGCGATCACCACTTCAGTCCCAGGAGTAACACGCGGGGCCGCCAGGCTGTCAGTCGGTGCTCTGCTCCGGCAGCGGTACGACGAGACACGGACCGCCGTCGTAGATGCCGCCGTCGACGTCGAGGACCAGCCCATCGGCGTACAGCAGCGGCTCCTCGACGAGTACCGATGGCGTGTCGGTGAGGTCGCCGACGAGCGTGTGGCCGTGCACGATCTGTCGGCCGCCCAGCGTGCGGAGCATCGTGCGGGCCAGTTGCACGCCGGTGTCTGCGCCGGCGAAGGAGTAGCGGGCCGTCAGCCTCACCCAGCAGTCCCACCACCCCTCGAGGTCGTCACCCCCGAGCACCCCGGCAACGGCGGAATTGACGCCGCCCAGGCTGTCGGCGTAGTCGAGGTACTCGACGGAGTCGGCATGCATCAGGAGCCGGCCGGCGTCGACCGCGAGCGCGGGCAAGGCGGACAGCCACTCGACCTGCTCGTCGGTCAGGCGGTCCTGGTCCGACTGCTGGCCGCCGTTGATCAGCCAGCTCTGTGCGAAGCTGCGCGACCGGCCGGAGGAGCCCAGCTTGCGGTCACCGAACTTGCGCATCCCCAGGGCCAGCACCTCGTGGTTGCCGAGGACGGCACGGACGGCACCGCCTTCCTTCGCGGCCCCACGCTGCAGCCACATCACGAACTCGACGACCCCGACACCGTCCGGCCCGCGGTCGAAGAAGTCCCCGAGGAACCACAGCGTCGAGTCGCCACCGGTCCAGGCCAGCTCCTCATCGACCAGCCCGGCCGCGCGCAACGCCGCAGTCAGCTCCGTACGGTGGCCGTGGACGTCGCTGACCGCGAAATGCATGCTCGAAACCCTAATGGGCTGCGCCCACCGCAGCCCGTTTCGCGCCTCTCATCACCGGCCCGGCCGGTTCCGGCGGCCAACTAGGGTGGGTGCGTGACGACGCCTCCCCGCTGGATCACCGACACCTCCCCCGGCCACTCGCAGTGGTACATCGAGCGGTTCCGTCGGATGGCAGCCAACGGCGACGACCTGGCCGGCGAGGCGCGGTTGATCGACGCCATCGTGGCGCGGCACTCGCGGATCCTCGATGCCGGTTGCGGACCGGGGCGTGTGGGTGGCGAGCTACACCGGCGTGGCCACATCGTGGTCGGCGTCGACGTCGACCCCGAGCTGGTCGAGGCGGCCAAGGCGGATCATCCAGGACCGGTCTGGCTGCAAGGCGACCTGGCCGAACTCGACCTCGCCGGACGCGGTGTCATCGATCCCTTCGACGTAGCGGTCTTGGCCGGCAACGTGATGACGTTCCTGGCGCCGGGCAGCGAGCCGGAGGTGTTGCGACAAGTCGCACGTCACGTCAAGGTCGACGGTCGCGTCGTCGTCGGCTTCGGAATGGGTCGCGGCTACGCCCTGGAGGCGTTCGACGCCGATGTCCGCCGCGCCGGCCTTGTCGTCGAGCAGCGCTTCGCCAGCTGGGATCTGCTGCCGTGGAGCCCGGCGGCCGACTTTGCCGTCACCTTCCTGCGGCATCCGCCGGGCGACCTCGTCAGCTGAACTGAGAGAGCAGCACCGCCGCCAGAGCCACCAGCACTCCGGCCTTCCCGACCTCAAGGGCCACGTAGACCAGGTGCTGCCGTGACCGGGGCAGATCCTCCCCGGCGATGACCCGTGTGGTCCGGCGGTCCAGCCATCGCCGTACGACGACGACCTGCACGCCCAGCACGACCCATAGCACCGCGACCAGCACCCATCCCGTGGTGCCCGGCGACGAGGTGAACATCCCGACCGAGGTGAGCACGAGGAGGACCACCTCCACGGCGTTCAACGCGCGGAAGACCAGCCTGCCGATGCCCAGTCCGAGCGGGATCGAGATGCCGGGAGCCTGGAACTTCAGCGGCGTCTCAAGGAACGAGATCGCCAGCACCATCCCCAGCCACACCAACGGTGCGGCTACACCGAGCGCACCTCCAGAACCGTGCACGACCCACGACCTCCTCGCTCGCGCCGCGGCCCGCGACGCTACTACCTCTTGTAGTACTACACGCCGTGGTAGCACACTTGGCCGCATGGTCAGCGTGCTGCGACCGCGACTCGGCTACCTCGAGCAGGCGGTCATGGATCACCTGTGGGCCGCGCCGGCCGAACGGTGGTGCACGGTCCGCGAGGTTCACGAGGCGCTGACTCATCAGCGCGACATCGCCTACACCACGGTGCTCACCGTGCTGGGCCGGCTCACCGAGAAGCGGATGGTGCTGCAGGCGCGAGAGGGGCGCGCCTACCTGTATCGGGCCACTGCCTCCCAGGCCGAGCTCACCGCTGAGCTGCTCCGCGATGCGCTTGACCGGGTGGGGGACGATGACCGGCAGGGAGCGCTGCGTCATTTCGTCGAGAAAGCACCCTCGTCGGACCTGGCGACGCTGCGCCGGGCGATCTCGTCTCGGGCGGCTCGCTGAGCTGACCCCGCCGACCGCGCAGTCGATCTCATCGCGGCCAGTAGCGCCGCCGCCATCACCGCAACGGCAACAGTGCATCCCAAGACGACCCTGCCCACCGTCTGAAGACCTGCCCGATCGACCGGTAGCGCACCGGTCAGCGCCCATCCCAGCGGCGCGGTGACGACAAGCCCGAACAGCAGTCCCACCAGCCCGCCGGTGACCACGAATCCCAGGCCGAGCAGATCGCGGCATGCGAGGCGGACACCACCCGCGAGCGCGGCGCCGGTGCCCAAGAGCAGGACAGCCGCCGCCGCGACCGCGGGCCACCGCCCAGTCGGCATCATCCAGCCGGCCGCCGCTCCGAGCGCGACGACAGCCAACCCCAGCACGACGGCGCTGCGCGGTCGGACCAGTCCGACCGCCGTTCCGAGGCAGCCGCAGCCGGCCACGGCCAGCGCAGCGACACCATCGGACCTCGCACCTCTGCCCGATCCGCTCCACACGAGCAACAGCTGGACACAGCTCGGCGCGCAGACCAGGGCGGCGACGACCGCGACGTACGCCTGTAGAGACTCCCGATCGGGAATCGACAAGCCCACAGCAACGACCCCGGCAGCAGCGGCGACGACCACCGCCACGACGATCGGGCGCAGCCACAACACGGAGGCGCCTTCGGCGAAGCCGAGCAGCATCATCGCGGTCGCTCCGACGGCCGCCATCAAACCCAAGCCGACCCAAGCGGTGTCCCACCAGAGCGGCGGCGGGACCCACCGTGGCCTGGCCGGCGCGGCCAGCAGGTCGACGACGCCCCAGGCCGCCACGACCGCCACCACCGGAAGAAGGAGCCAGGCAGGGACGTGGATGGTCAGCGGCTCACCGCCGGTTCCGACCGCTCGTTGTCGGGCCCACTCGACGAGCGGCCAACCGGCGGCAAGGGGTAACAGCCAGCCGGTCAGCGCCAGGCCGGACTGCCGACGAGGCAGCTCCCACATCAGAGCGGAGCCTCCTGCGATGAGACAGCCGACAGCCACACCGAGCCAGGCCGGTGCCAGCACGAGCTGGAGATCCGAGGTGACGTCTTGGCCGAGGGCCAGGCCGACGGCTGCGCATCCGGCGCCTGCAGCCAGCGCTGCACCAGGTCCGACTCGGCGCGCACCGAGGAAGACCCCGACGGCGGCCAGGACGGCGAGCAGGACGCCCACACCGACCCATCCCACCCACCGCGAGTCGACGGCCGAAAAGTCCCCAGCCGCACCGACGATGCCCGGAACGCTGCCTAGGCAGGCGACCGCCAGAGCAGCGGCCAGGAAGGCGACGAGCGCCGCGAGCCGGCTGTGTAGATCGGCCCACGTCCGACCGGACGGTGCGCTGCGCACGGTCAGGCCTCGAGCACGACCGGGATGATCATCGGCCGACGCCGATGGGTGGAGTTGACCCAGCGACCGGTGGTGCGGCGGATCACCTGCTGCAGCTGGTAGACGTCGTCGTTGCCGTCGTTGACAGCGGCGACCAGCGCCTCTTCGATCAGCGGGCGAACCTCCGCGAACACGCTGTCGTCCTCGGCGAAGCCCCGCGCGTGGATCTCCGGCCCTGCGATGAGCTTCCCGGAGGCCGAGTCGACCACCACCATCACGGTGATGAACCCCTCATCGCCGAGGATCCGCCGGTCCTTCAGCTCGCTGTCGGTGATGTCTCCAACGCTGGACCCGTCGACGAAGACGTAGCCACACTCGACCTTGCCGGTGACGCCGGCGACACCGTCGACGAGATCCACGACGACGCCGTCCTCGGCAAGCACGATCTGCGACCTGGGGATCCCGACCAGAGCGGCCAGCTGGGCGTTGGCGACCAGATGTCGGATCTCCCCGTGCACTGGCATCACGTTGCGTGGCCGGACGACGTTGTAGCAGTAGAGCAGCTCGCCGGCGCTGGCGTGGCCGGAGACGTGAACAAGCGCGTTCCCCTTGTGCACGACCGTTGCGCCGAGCCGAGTGAGCCCGTTGATGACCCGGAACACCGAGTTCTCGTTGCCGGGGATGAGACTCGAAGCCAGCACGACGGTGTCTCCCGGGCGTATCGAGATGGCGTCGTGGTTGCGGTAGGCAATGCGCGAGAGCGCGGACATCGGCTCGCCCTGGGACCCCGTCGAGATGATGACGACCCGGTCGGGCGGGTAGTCGGCGAGGTCCTTCAGCTCCACCAGCGTGTCCCGTGGCACCTTCAGATAGCCGAGGTCGCGGGCCACTGCCATGTTGCGCAGCATCGACCGCCCGACGTACGCCACCTTGCGGTGCTCGGCGACCGCCGCATCCATCACCTGCTGGACGCGGTGGACGTGGGAGGCGAAGCACGCCACGATGATGCGCTGCTTGCTGGTCGCGAAGATCCTCTGCATGACCGGCGCGATGTCGCGCTCGGCTGTGGTGAAGCCAGGGACCTCGGCGTTGGTCGAGTCGACCATGAGCAGGTCGACGCCTTCCTCGCCGAGCCGGGCCAGCGCCCGCAGGTCGGTGATCCTGCCGTCGAGCGGGATCTGGTCCATCTTGAAGTCGCCGGTGTGCAGCACGAGGCCGGCATCGGTGCGTACGGCGACAGCCAGGGCATCCGGGATCGAGTGGTTGACCGCCACGAACTCGAGGTCGAAGGGGCCGAAGCGCAGCCGCTGGCCTTCGGCGACCTCGTGTCGCGGCGAGCGGGTCTGCCGGTGCTCGCGCAGCTTGGCGTCGAGCAGAGCCAATGTCAGCCGCGAGCCCACCAGCGGAATGTCGGGTCGCTCGCGCAGCAGGTAGGGCACCGCGCCGATGTGGTCCTCGTGCCCGTGGGTCAGTACCAGCGCCTCGACCGCGTCGAGGCGGCCCCGGATCGGGCCGAAGTCCGGCAGGATCAGGTCGACGCCGGGGTGGTCCTCGTCTGGGAAGAGCACGCCGCAGTCGATGATCAGCAGCCGGCCGCGGTGCTCGAGCACCGCCATGTTGCGGCCGATCTCGCCGAGGCCGCCTAAAGCGACGATCCGCAGGCCGGCGGCCGACAGCGCCGGCGGCGCTCCGAGCTCTGGGTGCGGATGGCTCATGCGCTCTTGCGTCGGCTGGCGTCCGGCGCCGTGCTGCCGGGCAGCAGGCCGACTGTGTCGAGGTCGGCCGCAACCAGGGCCAGCTGTTCGTCGGTCGCGGCGACCAGCGGCGGGCGGACCGCCCGGGACTGCAGCACCCCGAGCACCTGGAGGGCCGCCTTGGTCATGATCGCGCCTTGGGTCCGGGTCATGATCCCGTCGACCAGGGGCAGCAAGCGACGGTCGATCGCCCGCGCGGTGTCGAGGTCGGCGTCCCCGACGGCGGCGACCATCTCGGCGTACAGGTGGCCGGCGACATGACCGACGACGGAGACGACGCCGACCGCCCCCAGCGCGAGCCAGGCGAGGTTGAGCGCGTCGTCGCCGCTGTAGATCGCAAGGTCGGTGGAGCGCATCAACCAGCTGCCGGCATGCAGGTCACCGCTGGCGTCCTTGACCGCGACCACCCTGGGGTGCTCGGCACAGCGGGCCAGCGTGTCGGCGGAGATCTTGACGCCGGTCCGGCCCGGGATGTCGTAGAGCATGGCCGGCAGGTCGGTCGCGTCGGCAACTGCCAGGAAGTGGGCGGCGATGCCGTCCTGCGGCGGCTTGCTGTAGTAGGGCGTCACGACCAGCAGGCCGTCGGCGCCGGCGGTCTCGGCCGCACGCGCCAGCTCGAGGGTGTGCCGGGTGTCGTTGGTGCCGACGCCGGCGACGACGCTGGCTCGATCGCCGACCGCCTCGACCACGGAGCTGACCAGCCTGGACTGCTCCTCATCGGAGAGCGTGGGCGCCTCGCCGGTGGTGCCGCAGATGACGAGCCCGTTGTGGCCGTTGGCGACGAGGTGCTCGGCGAGGGCCGCGGCGGCCCTGCAGTCAAGAGCACCGTCTGCGTCGAAGGGCGTCACCATAGCGGTGAGCACCTGCCCGAACGGGGCCCGGTTGGCGGCGACCATGGCCATGAGGCTACCGCCTGAGCGACGTCCGGTGTCCGATCACTCGGCCCGGTCCGGACGTGAAAGACCCCGTTGCTGTCCGCTCGGGGGTCCGGGCAGCAACGGGGCGCTAGGACAGTTATATCGCATCTGACGGGCCTGGTGACAAGAAATCGTCAATCTGACGTTCGTACGTCGACAGGGCCCAGCCGTCGTGCTCCTCGTGGGCCACTTCCCGCCACCGGCTCCAGTCGACCTCGGGGAAGAAGGTGTCCCCCTCGGGCGTGGCGTCGACCCAGCTGATCCGAAGCCGTTCGGCCACGGCCAGCCCCTCGGCGTACACCTCGGCACCGCCGACGAGAAAGATCTGCTGGTCGATCGTCTGGGCGGTGGCAAGCGCCGCCGGCAGGCTGCCGGCGACTCGGACCCCGTGGGGCAGGCCAACCGCCGACGCCCAGTCGTGCTGCCGGGTGACGACGACCGTGGTCCGGCCGGGTAGCGGCCGCCCGATCGACTCGTAGGTGCGCCGGCCCATCACGACAACGTGGCCGAGGGTCGCCTCCTTGAAGCTGCGCTGCTCCCCCGGCACTCGCCAGGGGATCGACCCGTCGCGGCCGATCACGCCGTTGCGAGCCACCGCAGCGACGATCGTGACCGTCATACGGCGATCGGCGCCTTGATCCCTGGGTGCGGGTCGTAGCCGAGCAGCTCGATGTGACCGAGCTCGAAACCGAAGAGGTCGGTGACTGCTGGATCGAGCCGGATCTGCGGCAGCGGCCGCGGCTCGCGGGACAGCTGGAGCCGCGCCTGTTCGAGGTGGTTGTTGTAGAGGTGCGCGTCGCCGAACGTGTGAACGAACTCACCGGGCTGCAGGCCGGTGACCTGCGCGACCATGTAGGTGAGCAGGGCGTACGACGCGATGTTGAACGGCACTCCGAGGAAGACGTCGGCCGAGCGCTGGTAGAGCTGGCACGACAGCCGGCCGGCTGCGACGTAGAACTGGAAGAAGGCGTGGCAGGGCGCCAACGCCATGGCGGGGATGTCGGCGACGTTCCAGGCGCTTACCAGATGTCGGCGGGAGTCGGGGTCGCGGCGGATGCCGTCAACGACCTGGCTGAGCTGGTCGATATGCCGACCGTCGGGCGCTGGCCACGAGCGCCACTGATAGCCGTAGACCGGCCCCAGCTCGCCGTCCGGGTCCGCCCACTCGTCCCAGATCGTGATGCCCTGCTCGTGCAGCCACTTGACGTTGGTGTCGCCGCGCAGGAACCAGAGCAGCTCGCCGGCGACCGACCGAAAATGCACCTTCTTGGTGGTCACCAGCGGGAAGCCGGCGGCCAGGTCGAACCGCATCTGGTGCCCGAAGACGCTCCGCGTTCCGGTGCCCGTGCGGTCCTGCTTGCTCACGCCCTCGTCGAGGATCCGCTGCATCAGCCCCAGGTACTGCCGCACGCCGTCAACCTAACAGCGCCGGCCACCCGCAACCGAACACCGCGTGCTCGGCGAATTCCGACACTGCGGGCCACGATTCGCCGGATGGGCGGTGTCTGGTCGGGGTCACGCGTCGTAGTCGAGGCTCAGCGTGTCGCTGGTCGGGTGACTTTGGCAGGTGAGGACGTATCCCGCCTCCACTTCGTCCGGCTCGAGGGCGTAGTTGGTGTCCATCTCCACGCTGCCCTCGAGCACCTTGGCACGGCAGGTGCCGCAGACCCCACCCCGGCACGCGAACGGCGCATCGGAGCGCACCCGCAGCACCGCATCCAGCACCGGAACGTCGTCACGCAGCAGATGGAACGTCGACCGCCGGCCGTCGAGGCGGATCGTCACCTCCGAGCCGGCCCCCTCTGCCTGCTCGGT
>JAICMS010000194.1 GCA_025929075.1 Propionibacteriales bacterium | reverse complement strand
GGTCAGCTAGCGCCACCGTCTCGGGGTCGGCCGCGTACCGCGGGAACGCCAGTCGCAGCGACGTCTCGACGACCATGCCGGAGCGGAACCCGGAGGTGGCGGTCATCTCGGCGAAGTAGCGGGGCACGTACTCGTCGGTCACCGACCGCTGCCACGGGTGGAAGAAATCTCCACCCAAGGAGTACAGATCTTCGTTGCTCAAGGAAGCGTCAGTGGTCATCGCCGCCCAGACCTCCGCCTTGACGTCCGGGTCGGGCAGGGCGGCGCGGCACTCGTATGCGTGCCGACGACCCTCGAGGGTGTTGTCCCGGTCCAGCTCGGCGTCGATGTCGGCCTGACCGATCTGGCCATCGGCAGCAAGCGCGTGGACGACGCGCCACCGCATGTTGGGGTCCATCGAGACCCCGTCGGGTGGATTGCCCTCGAGCCATGATCGGAGTGAATCGAGGTCGACTGCGGTCGCGGCAAGGGAGCGGGCAGCGATGAGCTGCCGGTTGCTCCCGGGAACGGCCTCGTCGAGCAACCGTGAGCTGAGGCCGGCGAGCGGTTCGCGGGCGTAGGCGCCGAGGTAGGTGCCGAGGACACCGGTCCCGCCGAAGGAGGCTGTGGTGAGCCGCAAGACGATCTCGACGAGGAGGTCGACGGGCTCGTCGGCAAGGTTGGAGACAACGGCGTCGAGGTAGTGACGGGGGTCGAGCACGCTGTCGAGCAGCGCCTCCCGAAGGGCTCCCCAGACGACCGCGCGAGCGACCGGATCGTCCACCGCGCCGAGCAGGGTGGCCGCCTCGCTGAGCACGGCCGGGTCGAGTCGGACCTTCGCCCAGGTCTCGTCACCGGCGTTGGGAAGGACCAGACCGGTGCCGTTGTACCCGCTGATTCGAAGCGGCGTCTGGTCGGCGTCGACCAGCAATGGAGTGGTCGACCCGTCCGCATCAGGCCGGTACCAGCCGACCGTGAGGCTGTGCGGCTTGGCGATCGGTGGCGTGCTACCGGTCTCACGCCCGACCCGGAGTGACCCGCCGTCATCCTTGGCGACCGACAGCGTGTCGAGACCCGACGTGCGCAGCCATGCCTTGGCCCAACCGTCGACGTCCTTGCCGCTCGCGGCCGCCCACGAGCCGAGCAGGTCGGCAAGGGTGGCGTTGCCGAACGACCGGCGTTGCAGGTGGTCGACCACTCCGGCCAGGAAGGCGTCGTCGCCGAGGTAGGCGGCGAGCTGGCGCAGGACGGCCGCACCCTTGGTGTAAGAGATCCCGTCGAAGTCGTTGAGCGCTGACTCGGTGTCCTTGGCGCCATTGCCTGCGACCGGGTGCGTCGACGACCGCTGGTCAGCAGCGAACCCGAACGACAGCTTCGCCAGCGCGAACGTCACCCAGCTCTCGTCGTGGTCGACCAGGTCACCGCACAGCCGGAAGCCCATGTAGTCGGCGAACGACTCGTTGAGCCACAGGTCGTCCCACCATCGCATCGTCACGAGGTCGCCGAACCACATGTGCGCCATCTCGTGCGCGATCGTGTTGGCCCGGGACGAGTGCTGCGCGCGAGTCGCCTTGCCCGTGAAGAGCAGCCGCTCGCTGAAGGTCACGCACCCGGGGTTCTCCATCGCCCCGGCGTTGAACTCCGGGACGAAGACCTGGTTGTAGTCCCCGAAGGGGTAGCGGATGCCGAAAAGCCGGTGGTACTCGTCGAAGAACCGGCCAGTGAGGTCGAAGAGCTCGTCCGCGTCCTTGTCGAGGTGCGGCGCCAGCGAGCGACGGCAGTGCCAGCCGAGCCGGATCTCGTCGTGGTCGCGGACGACCGAGTGGTAGGGACCGGCCGCGAGTGTGACGAAGTAGGTGGCCAGCGGCTTGGTCTCAGCGAGCCGCCACCGACCCGGCTCCGCCTGCTCGGCGGCACCGTTGCCGACGACCGTCCACTCCGGCGGGCAGTCGACGCTCAGCCGGAACGGCGCCTTCAGATCCGGCTGGTCGAAGCAGGCGAAGATCCGCGGCGCCGCGTCGAGGAAGCTCATCGCGTAGACGTACGCCTCGCCGTCGTGCGGGTCGGTCGCCCGATGCAGCCCCTCACCGTCGTGGGAGTAGGCCATCGCCGCATCGACCTCGAGCACGTTGTCGGCAGCCAGGTCGGTGAGCGGCAGCCGCCCGTCGGCCAGGGCTGTGGTGTCCAGCGACGTGCCGTTGAGCGTCGCGCTGACGAGCTCGGCCGGCTTCAGGTCCAAAAAGGTCGGGCGCTGGTCGCGGCTCGTGAACCGGATCGTGCTGCGCGAGCCGAACTGCTCGGCTCCTCTGGTGAGGTCCAAGCTGACGTCGTACGACGACACCTCGATCGACTGCGCCCGCGTGCGTGCCTCATCGACAGTCAGTCCGGCCATGCCGCGCAGCCTAGTGGCCCGCCGGTGTTTGCCCCGTTAACGGGGCAGGCTCCCCGTTAACGGGGGAGATCTGCCCCGGAAACCGGGTGCTTGCCCCGGACGGTCAGCCGGACAGCGGGCCGAGCGCCTCCAGCCAAATGGCCCGGAAACGGTCCGCGTCGACATCCACGACCGCGCGGGTACGGCGACCGGTCGGCGCCACGTCGAAGCGCAGCACGTCACCGTCCAGCACCGGCAGCAGCGGCATCTCCTCCAGAGTCGCACCCGACCAGCCGAGCGCGACAGCGCAGGCTACCGGGTCCCAGTGGAAGTTGACGAGGTCGTGGGGGAGGGCCGGGTAACGAGCCGGCAGGTCGACGTAGCCGCGGTCGTCGCGGTAGGCGAGCGACTGTCGGGCCAGCAGCCTTCCAACCGGCCCGGTTGCCTCCACCGCTGGCAGATCGCGGAGCCGCAGCGAAACGCCGACCGTCGACGGGAGGGTGACGAGCGTGAGATCCCCGGCCGTCTCGGCCACGACCCGGGCGGCGTGGGTGTCTGCCTGGACGTTGGAGTCGCGGTCGGGACCCCAATCGGGGAAGCCCGCGGCCATCCCGCCGATCCAGCCACCCATGGCCACTGCCGTGACCGTCGCGAGCGCGCCGACCCGCTCTGCCGCGAGCAGCGCGAGATTGGTGTACGGGCCGATCGCGACGACGAGCGCACCGCTTCGGATGCTGTCTTCCAGTACGC
>JAICMS010000191.1 GCA_025929075.1 Propionibacteriales bacterium | reverse complement strand
TCGTCCACTTCGTCTACTTCGCGCCGGAGCAGCCGACGCACGAGCTGCCGCTCATCTTGACCCACGGCTGGCCGAGCACGTTCTTGGAGCTGGTGGCGCTCGCCCAGCGGCTGGCCACACCGTCCCGGTTCGCGCGACCCTCCAGCGGTGCCCGGGCCGTTATCGTTCCGTCCCTGCCTGGATTCGGATTCTCACCTCCGCGCCCGACACTTTGGGCCGAACCACCAACCCACGAGCTGTGGCACCAGGTGATGACTGGCGCCATGGGCTATCCGCGCTACGGCGCACACGGCGGGGACCTCGGCGCGGGGATCACCACCAGACTGGCAGTCGCTCATCCAGAGGCGGTAGTCGGCGTTCACCTGCTAGCGCCCGCCTGGCCGGACGTGATCGACGAAGCGACTTTCACCGAGCAGGAGCGCGAATTCTTGCGTGTCGATGCCGCCTGGGACGAGGAGGAGGGAGCCTACGCCCACCTTCAGTCGACCCGGCCCGTGACGCTGAGCTATGGGCTTGCCGACTCGCCAATAGGACTGCTTGCCTGGATGCTCGAGAAGTACCGCTCCTGGAGCGACTGCGACGGCGACGTCTCGAGCCGTTTCAGCGACGACTTCATCCTGACCCAGGCGACGATCTACTGGGTCACCAACACCATCGCGTCGTCGTTCCGCCCCTACTACGAGTACCGGCTGGGACGAACCCCCTTCGAGCCCGTCGAGGTGCCGGCCGGATTCGCCCAGTTCCCGCGCGACCTGGGCACCCCGCCCCGCTCCTGGCTCGAACGCCGCTACCGCGTGGAGCGCCACACCCTCATGCCCCGCGGTGGCCACTTCGCCGCACATGAGGAACCTGACCTGCTCGCCGCCGACATCGCAGCGTTCTTTGCCGAAGTGTCGAGGCCAGCCGACGTCCCTGTCCCGACGGTGACGTGATGTGCAGGTTCCAGTATCTCGGCCTGGCCCTCGGCATGAGCGACGGCGATGAGCCTGTCCACTACCTGGTTGAGGACTCTTGCGCCGGCCCCGGAGAGTTGAGCGACCAGTTCCTGTACGGAGTTGAGCAAGCCACCTCGCGGACCACCAACCCGCTGTTCGCGTTGTTGAACGACGCCTGCTGCGCTCGGGGAAACCCTGGCCGTGAACCCCGTCCCGGTCGGCCACGTAGGGGAAGCGAAAGAACCCCAGCGATCAACGATCAGAGATCAGCGCTAACCGATCATCGAGGCACCTGAATCAAATTTCCCTCGAGGTCGGAGCATGTACTGATGCGCAACCCGCGTTCGGCGCTTGCGCGCAGTGTTGGGCGCGGACTAGTCGGGCTTCCTCGTGAGTACTGGTGGCTCTGGTCAGGCACGCTCGTCACGCGGCTGGGATATTTCGTGCAGCCCTTCTTGGTGCTTTACCTTACTTCGGCGCGCAGCCTCAGTGCCCCGAGGGCGGCATTGGTGGTGTCCGCATTCGGTGCCGGGTCGCTGGTGTCCCAACCATTGGGGGGTCTGCTGGCAGATCGTTTGGGCCGACGCCGGGCACTTACCGCCGGATTGACCGCTTCCGCCGTCACTCTGCTCGCCCTCGGCGCAGCTCGCACGACGCCGTTGATGCTGGCAGCCGCGACGCTGGCTGGTGCATCCCTCGATCTGTATCGCCCGGCCTCTCAAGCGCTAGTCGCTGATCTGGTGGCACCGCAGGTCCGGCCAAGGGCGTACGCCCTCCTCTATTGGGCCGTGAACCTCGGCTATGCCGTCGCGACCGCCGCTGCCGGATTCTTGGCAAGCGTCGGATTCGGGTGGTTGTTCATCCTGGACGCCGCCACCAGTCTGGTCTTCGCGATCCTTGTCGGCCGAGGCATCCGGCGGGTTCCTTCCTATGTCGGCAATGACCACCTTGGCGACCCGCGCGACGAGCGGCCGTACCGGCCTCATGACCGGGACGGACTGCTAACGGTGCTCGGAGACCGCCTTCTGCTCGGCTTTGCTGCTATCACGCTCCTCTACGCAGTGGTGTACCTTCAGGTCGCCTCCACACTGCCGCTGGCTGTACGAGCCTCAGGGCTTCCCACCTCCGCGTTTGGACTGGTGATCTCGCTCAACGGACTTCTCATCGTCGCGGTTCAGCCCTTCACTGTGCACCTGCTCGATCGCATCGACCGCGTCAAGGTTCTAGCTGCCGGACAGCTGATTTTGGGCGTCGGGTTCGCACTGACTGGCTTGTGCCACAGCCTCTGGCAGTTTGCCGGAAGCGTGACAGTCTGGACCATCGGCGAAATCGCCACCGCCGGGACCGCCACCGCCGTTGTAGCCGACTTGGCGCCGAGTCACTTGCGCGGCCGCTATCTCGGGGTTGCCGGCGGCGCCTGGGGACTCGCCGCGCTCCTGGCCCCGCTCGTGGGTATCAGCACCTTCACCGTCGCACCAGGGGCATTGTGGCTCTCCTGCCTTGGCGCCGGCTGTGCGTGTGCGATCGCACAACTCGCCATCAACCGACGCTTGATCGCACGCCGGAGCACAGCTGCCAGTCCCTCACCGGTAAAGCGGGCCTAACCGACGGATGTGAACTGCACAGCCCGGGTAAGTAGAGGGTCAGTTCTGCGGGCAGCGGCTGCTGTCGGGTCATCTTCTGGTTGTGAGCGCTTGCGGAGGCGACGGTGCCGGGATCTCCTACTACAGGTCGTAATACAGCTCGAATTCGTGGGGCGTCGGGCGCAGGGAGATCGGCAGCACCTCGTTGGTCCGCTTGAAGTCGATCCAGGTCGAGATCAGGTCGGGTGTGAAGACGCCGCCCTCGAGCAGGTACTCGTTGTCCGCCTCGAGCGCGTCGAGCACCTCGGTGAGCGTCCCGGGAACCTTGGGCAGGTCGGTGTGCTCCTCAGGCGGCAGCTCGTAGAGGTCCTTGTCGATCGGGTCGGCCGGCTCGATCTTGTTCTTGATGCCGTCGATGCCGGCGAGCAGCATCGCGGAGAACGCGAGGTACGGATTGGCCGACGGGTCTGGGCAGCGGAACTCGAGCCGCTTGGCGCGTGGGTCCGCGCCGGTGATCGGGATCCGGATGCAGGCGGAGCGGTTGCGCTGGCTGTAGACGAGGTTGACCGGGGCCTCGAAGCCGGGGACGAGCCGGTGGTAGGAGTTCACCGTCGGGTTCGTGAAGGCGAGCAGCGATGGCGCGTGCTCCAGCAGGCCGCCGATGTAGTGACGGGCGGTGTCGGACAGGCCGGCGTACCCGGCCTCGTCGTAGAACAGCGGCTC
>JAICMS010000179.1 GCA_025929075.1 Propionibacteriales bacterium | reverse complement strand
CCAAGACCCAGTTCCAACGGTGGCCACGCTCACCCAGTGGGTCCAGCAAGGACAGCTGCGATTCGTCCTGACCAGCGGCCGTGGCCCTGGTGGCCGTGATTTCGGTGATCGTGGTCCGGGCGGCAGAGGCACCCGAGGTGGGGTGTCCGCCGTGCGTACCCAGTGGGTGCAGCAGCATTGTGCTGTCGTCAACCCTGCTTCCTACGGCAGTCCCGCGCCCAACGCTGCTGGCCCCGCCGATCGCAGCGAAGTTCTCTACGACTGCCAGGCCGGATCGGCTCGGGTCACCAGCTGACAACAAACTCCTTCACCATTCCCGCTGGCGAATCGACATGGCCAGCGGTATCCCAGAATTCCACCCACCACCGTGGCTGGGCGGACCACCACGCCGAAACCCCCTCCACACCAGCCTCGAACTGGGCACCGACGAGTTCCCGGCACTAGTCCTGCTGGCATCGCCGGCTGGCTTGGCAGGCCCGGCGGACTGATCGTGCGCGACGTCCTACCATCGCGGGGTGAATCCAGAGAAGATCACGTTTCTGTTCGGCGAGGTTCCCGATGGGTTCGATCCGGGCGATCCCGACGACCGTCTTACGCTGCTCACGGCCGAGCACGGCGGCGAAGGCGACGAACTGACGGCTCCGGCCCAGGTCGGCTTTCGCGCTGCGCTTGCCGACCAGATCGCGTCGGATAACCCACCGCAGGTGTGGCGGACGGCGCAGCGGTTGCTCGCTGAGGGGCGCGACCGGGTTGACGTCATGCGGCAGCTGGTCCTCGCGCTGACACCGGCACTGATGGACGTCGTCGTGGCGCACAAGGAGTTCGATCTCGACGCGTACTTGGCCGCCTTGGATCGGCTGCCCGTCCCGTCGGCGGCAGACGTCACGGCACTGATGATCGAGATCGTGCGAAGCATGCAAGGTATCGAGGTTGACGCGCTCGATCAGCAGGTGACAGATCGGCTCGGTTTGCCAGCCGACGACCCGGTGATGGAGATGTTGCTCGACACCGTCAGCGACTACGTCATCGGACCGGACGGTCCGCTGGAGATGCTCGCCGGTGACCGGGTGCTGCACGTCGAGTCACTGACGGACGGGATCGTCCTGACCCACCGGCTGTCGGCCGCCGAAGGTATGTCCGGAATGCTCGACATCGGGGTGGACCTCGCTGGGTTCTGGCGGCACGACAAACTGCGGCTGGGCAGCGGCGACGAGCTCGACGTCGGCGACGGTGGCTGGGTGGGGCCGGACGGGTGGCTGGCCGGCTACCCCGACGGCGCGATGCTCGCGGTCCGAGTCGGCGGCGGCGTCGTGACCATCACCGTGCTCGACGCGGCGCCACCGGTCGCGAGCGAGCTGGTCGCGCAGCTGCGCACGATCTACGACGACGAGGTCGCCGAGCCGTGGCTTCCCATCACCGTCGAGGAGCTGGTGCTCGGGGTCCTGCTCGACCACCACGCTGCCCTCGCCGAACCGACCGCGCCGCTGACCGATCTGCTCGACGCCGCCGGCCTGCAGATCCGTGGGCTCCGGGTGGCGCACGAGCAGTCGGTGTGGGACAACGCTGCCCGAGCCCGGCGAACCTACCGGGTCTTCGACGAGCTCGGCGCCGGTGGCCGTGGTTGGGCCGCGAACCGCGCGTTGAGCCTGATCGACGGCGGGGTGCAGGACCGGTCCGCCGCCCGCGAGGTGCTCGACCTGCTCCACGACCCGGAGATCCTCGAGGTGGTACCGAACGAGCTGCTCGGCAGCGACGACGATCCAGAGCTGCTCGCCGCTACCGGCGAGCTGGTGCAGCGGCTGCTGGCCGCCGCCACCAAGCCGGCGCACCAGGCCGTCGCGCACTGGCTGGCCGCAGTGGTCGCCGAGCGTCGCGGACAGGTCCTCGACGGCGAGTCGCACGTGCGCATGGCGGTGCGCGCCGACCCGGGCTGGCCGTGCGCCGCCGACCGGCTCGCCTGGTACACCTCCGACCGCGGCGACGCCATCGAGGCGCTGGCAATCTGGCGTGGCCTCGGCGCGACCGCCGCGATCAGCGACGACGTGCGCACGCTGGAGCAGCTCACCGCGCCGGACGGTCCGAAGCTGGGTCGCAACCAGCCGTGCTGGTGCGGCTCCGGCCGCAAGTTCAAGGCCTGCCACCTGGGCCGTCCGGCGCGCATTGAGTTGCCCGACCGGGTCGGGTGGCTGTGCCGCAAGGCGGCCGCGTATCTCGAACGCCGCGGTGGTGCACCCCGCGAGGTCGTCTTCGAGCACGCCGCGGCCCGCGCCGTCGACCCGTATGACGATGATTCACTGGCCGAGGCGCTGGCCGACCCCCTCGTCATCGACGTCGTGCTGCACGAGAGCGGCTGGTTCGACCGGTTCCTCGCCGACCGCGGGCCGCTGCTGCCCGACGACGAGGCGCTGTTGGCCCGGGCGTGGACCCTGGTGCAGCGCTCGGTGTACGAGGTGCTCGAGTCCCGGCCAGGGACCGGGATCACGATGCGCGACCTGAGGACCGGAGACGTCCTCGACGTTCGGGAGCGGAGCTTTAGCCGGGAGGCGCGGCGCGGTGCGCTGGTATGCGCTCGGGTGGTGCCGGACGGGCAATCGCACCAGCTCATCGGTGGGGTCTTCACCGTCGCGCCCGGACGGGAGCGTGACCTGCTCGATTTGCTGGACGAACACGACGGGTTGGCCCTGCTGGCCTACATCGCAGACCGGCACCGGGCGCCGGTGATCATTGGGCCGGACGGCCAGGTGCTTGAGAACGTTCCGGCACTCGGTGGGATCACGCCGCGGGAGGCTGCGGCCGACCCGACCAGGCGCGACGAGCTCGCCCGGCTGATCGCCAGCTTTCCCGAGATCGATTCCTCGACCGGGATCGTTGGGCTGCGCCCGACCCGACTGCGAGAACTGCTCGGCTTCCGGTACACGTAATGTGCCGCGATCGGATACGTATTTTCGCGATCAAATACGTATCTTCATACCAACGTAATTGGAACGACTATCTAAAGGGGTTAATCTGAGTAACTAGTTTTGAATGAGCACCGGGGGGGAACAATGCGTTTTGCACACTGCCTGGTCGCCGGCGCCGCCGGCGTGGCAGGTTCGGCGGTACTGTTCGCCGGTCCCGCGATCGCCGCCCGATTCGATCCGTCCTCGGGTGACCCACGGCTTTCCGGGCCGGGAGTCGACATCTCGGTCGCTATCCCCACTGGCTGGCGCCAGGTCACCGACAAGAGCCACCCGCAACTACCGCAGATGGTCTATCCCGACACCTGCTCGACGGGGGCCACGTGCGCGTCCGCCCTCGCGAGCGTGCTCAGCACGTCCGCGATCAATGCCCAGACGGCCGCAGAAGCCGCTGAGCAGGCCGTCGTCGGCCAGCCGGGCATCCAGGGCGCCACCATCATCAGCGAGGGGCCTATCCAGGTCGCCGGCCGGAGCGGCCACTACGTCCGGTTCAGCTACTCGCAACCAAACGGCAAGCTCCAGGCCGAGACGGTCGCCATCGAGACCGGCCTCGCCTCCTCGGGTGTGATCCCTACGTCGCTGGTATTCGTGACCGTGTCGGATCTGGCGGGCGCCCCACCGGCAAGTGTCATCGACGACATCGTCGGCTCCACCCAGCTGATTGCCCGATAGACATCGCCGGTGCGACTACAACGAGCAGTACCGGGGGCTGCT
>JAICMS010000195.1 GCA_025929075.1 Propionibacteriales bacterium | reverse complement strand
CCGGTGCGCGAGGTTCCCGGCGGCGGAGACCACCTGATCGGGCTTCGGGATCAGGTCCACCCTGAAGAAACTACCCCGGCCTCGGCCACCCGAGCCGCCGCGCCTGGCGGCTGCTCGACAGGACCGATCACCGCCGACGACGTGGCCGTGAGGGACAGCGACCACGGATGCGAACGAGCCGGCGCGGAGAAGATGCCCCGACCCGCGCCGGCTCTCGTGACGTTCGCGCGCCACTGACCGTTGCAACGACACCGCAGCGGCGCGGTTACGCGGCCGGCGTACGGCCGCACTTTCCTGTCAGGGCGAAGCATTGACCATTTGTTGATGGCGGTGCAGTAGCCAGCGAGCCGGTCGAGGATCTCCTCGGCGGTCTTGTGCCAGGTGAACGGCTTCGGGTTCTCATTCCAGGCCTGGACCCATTCGCGGATGTCGGCGGCGAGTGCTTTGACGCTGTGGTGTGCGGAGCGTTGGAGATTCTTGGTGGTCAGAGCCGAGAACCACCGCTCGACCAGGTTCATCCGGGGCGCGTAGGTCGGGGCGAACTGGAAGTGGAACCGCTGGTGGGCGTACCAGCCAGGCGTGGACCTCGGGGGTCTTGTGGGTGGAGAGGTGTCGAGGATGACGTGCACCTCGAGCTCGGCAGGCACCTGCCTGTTGACCTTGTTCAGGAACGCGATGAAGTCCTTCCCGGCGGGTGCTCTTAGCAGTTGACGAAGTATCCGGGGACCTTAAACACGAAGGTCACTTTGTTGTGTGCCGTGCCTGTTCCGGGCCGCCCGAAGCCGTTGACCGAAGTGCCGTCGGAGTTGGTCATGCTCGCGGGTGTGTCGAGGAACTTGGACCCGAAGTCGATCGCCGCCGCTGCTGGCGCGGTGTAGTCAGTGACGACCTCCGCGTAGCTGGAGGCGTAACTGTAGAAGTAGTAGGTGTGGCCCGGCACGAGGTTGATCCCGAACGTGGAGTCCGAGGTCGTTGCCGGGTGTGAGAACTTCCAGCGCTTGTTACCGGTTCCGGAAACGGTGTGCGTGAAGTCCGCGTAGGTCTGGTCGTTCTGGTGCTGCGCGAGCGTCTTGTCCCAGAACCCCGAGCCCAGGTGGAAGTGCGCTTTCGCGGTCGACGACGCCGTCGTTGTTTGAATCGCCTGCAGGGCGATCTTCCCTCGCCAGGCTGGGTTCATGTGCGCAACCACGCTCGATCCTTGGGGCATATTTCCGGCCCACTTGAACGCCAGAAGGAAGCTCGCCTCAGAGCGCACCGACTTGCTGTCGGTGGGAGTGCCTCGATGGGTGGACTCGGCCTGCACGCCCCCCTCATCTTGGCCGCTGCCGCCGTTCAGTCCCACCCTGGCCACAGAGAACGGGTTACCTTTCGCCGGGGGCGCCGGGGTTCCCTTCTTCACGGAGAAGGGGTAGTAGCAGGTTGAGTTGACTATCGACGTGCCTGCGATGGAGATGACCTGCGCGCCTCTCTCCGGTGCCTGTGCGGACGGCGCGACGGTGTTCAGCAAACTGTCAGTGGGGGTTTCGACGACGGATGTGTCGCCGGCGTCGTCTGCGTTCACGGTGAAGTCCTGCTCGGGGATCGCGGCCAGTGCCGGGTCGCTACCGGTGGGATCGTCCACACTCGGATCGGTCGAGGCCGACCAGTCAGAGTAGGCCCCCGGTTCGGGGTCGCCCTTCCAGTCCGTGCCGCCACCAGCGCCGAAGGCAACCCCCGTCAGTGACACCATCAAGCAGACACTGGACATCGCCGCTAGCCCACCCACCATCCTCATGTGCACAATCTGGACTGGCGCCCACCGGGCGTCAAGCAAAAGTTCTGGCGGCGCCCCTGCACGCTCCGGAATCGGCCCGGCGCGTCGCCACGGTGCCCGGCGTGGAGCACGGCCCTGCCAAGCGAATCGGCTCTCAGCCTTAACCGTCTACACTTCATCGTGAAGAGGCTCCGAGCTCGGCCTGAGGTCGGTCGGAGCACAACAGCGGAGCCGAGGAGTTCGATGTGGCTCACGAGACCAGGCCAAGTGTGCCGTTGACGCCGACGGTCACAGAGATTGCTGCTCTCGCCATCTTGGGGCTCTTCTCAATCTCTGTCGCGATGGTCGTTGGCGGCGACGTTCAAGACGGACACCTTCGGCCCATTCCCCTGATCGTCTTCGTTGCGTCCGGGGTCTCTACGGTCCTGGTCTGGAGGCGAGCGCCCCTGGCTCGGTGGGCGGCCATCACCGGGTTGTCGGTGTGCCTGGTCTGCCTAGTGCTGACCTCGCTCATCCCGATTGCACTCCTCCCTGCGCTGGTCATTGGCCTTCTGCTCGGGAATCGGCACACGCTCAGCCAGCCACGAGCGGCGGTTGATCGGCACCACGCTCCGTCGCCCTGACCAGGCCCCATGTGACGCCAGTCGCTCCGCCCGACGCCGTCCCGGTAACCCTAGGGCCGGCGCACAGCAGGACGGCGTCTGCGGCGCGGCGCGGCCACAGCACTAGGTTTGACATGACCGTCCCGGCCGCCTCGACAACTGCTTGGTCCTTGGACCCGAGGCGCTTTCCGCTGTCCGTCGTCCGCGCCCTATGGGTACCGCTGGTGACGTTGGTCGTGCTCGCTATGACCGCTCACACCGGCCGGGCCTTCTGAGGGGGCGCGACGGTGCCAGGCACCTAGCGAAGCTACGACGACGGGGTGGGCTTGAGCTTCTTCCCGTGCGGCGGGCGCACCTCGTCCAGCTCGTCGAGGAACGCCGTCGCCCAGGCAGCCACGTCGGCCTGTCGCACGGTCTTGCGCATCGCCCGCATCCGGCGCTGCCGGTCCCGGGGCTCGGCCCGGGCCGCGTCGACCAGCGCGGACTTCATCCCGTTCAGGTCGTACGGGTTCACCTGCCAGGCCTGCCGCAGCTCGGCCGCGCTGCCGGCGAACTCCGACAGCACCAGGGCGCCGTCCTCGTCCCAGCGGCACGCGACGTACTCCTTGGCGACCAGGTTCATCCCGTCCCGGTACGGCGTCACCACCATCACGTCGGCCGCGCGGTAGAGAGCGGCCATCTCCTCGCGCGGGTACGACGTGT
>JAICMS010000178.1 GCA_025929075.1 Propionibacteriales bacterium | reverse complement strand
TTCCTGCTCTGCTCCGCTCCCAATGACAGGCAGGTGCAGGCGATCGTCGACGAGATCGAAGGGAAGCTGCGGCAGATCGGCGCCAAGCCCGTGCGGCGCGAGGGTCAGCGGGACGGACGCTGGGTGTTGCTCGACTACGGCGACGTGGTCGTCCACGTCCAGCACGACGAGGCGCGGGCGTACTACTCGCTGGAGCGGCTCTGGCGCGACTGCCCGACCATCCCAATGCCGGAGTCGGTCACCAGCGGCCAGGGCAGGGGGGCCGCCGACGGGGTGGACGCTCGAGAGTGATCCCACAGGAGATGGGTCACCGTCCCCGTTCAGTACGGCGACTGGTGCTGTGGCGACACGGCCGGACCGAGTGGAACAAGGACGGGCGGGCGCAAGGCCATGCCGATGTCGAGCTCGACGACCTCGGCATCGCCCAGGCGGAGCGGGCGGCCGGCTTCCTCGCGACGTACCGGCCGGCGTTCGTCTGGTCCAGCGATCTGGCCCGGGCCCGGCAGACAGCCGAGCGGCTCGCGAGCCGGGTCGGTCTCGAGGTGGTGCTGGACAAGCGGCTGCGCGAGTTCGACGTCGGGGCGCGGCAGGGGCTGACGTTCGCGCAGTTCAAGGAGGGGTTCCCGCGCGAGTACGACGAGTGGGCCAGCCATCCTGGTCAGGAGATCCGGCTGCTGGGCGCCGAGACCGGACCGGAGGTGGCCGCTCGGGTCGTAGAGGCGCTGCAGGCGGCAGCCGAGGCGGTGCCATCCGGCGGCACCGGTGTGGTGGTCGGTCACGGCGCCGCCTTGCGGATCGGGCTGCTCGCCTTCCTCGGCCTGCCGCCTACGCTCTGGGGCGTCGCCTACGGCATGTCCAACTGCGCCTGGGCCGTACTGGAGGAGAGCCCACTCGGGTGGCGGCTGCTTGACTACAACGCCCAGACCCTCCCCGAGCCCCTCGACCTCCCCGACGACCCCATCTAGCCCCGCCTCCCTCCGCGCTTCCTCCGCCTCCGTCCGCGCTTCCCCCGTAGTCAGCGGAAATGCGATGACGTCAGCGCAAATTTGCCCCGGAGAGTCGAGGGTTGCCCCGGAGAGTCGAGGGTTGCCCCGTCGAGTCCGCCACGCCTGAGCGGCTAGGGGCGACCCGATCTCGTTTCCTGCCCCGTCGGGTCCCCCGCTAGACTTCAGGCGCTCGCCGTACGGCGACGCGGGGCTGTGGCGCAGCTGGTAGCGCACCTCCATGGCATGGAGGGGGTCAGGGGTTCGAGTCCCCTCAGCTCCACCAAAGTGCTCGTATGAGAACTCCGATGCCCCGCAATGCCGGGGGTTATATTGCCGTTGACAGGTGCGGCCACACAAAGCCCTACGCTCCAGGTGAGCCAAGCAAGTCATTGCCCACTGTTGAAGCGTTGGTGAGGTCGGGAACGCTTGCTGGGTCTGATGCGACGGCGAGAGCCACTTCGCTCAGACGTCGATGGTTTCGGCGGCAGTAGTCACGAATCAGGTCGAAGGCGTCGTCTGGGCTGCAGCGTCGGATCTGGGCGAGCGCTCCCTTGGCCTGTTCCACGACTATCCGGCTGTTGAGCGCGGACTGTAGTTGCTCAGTGACTACATCGCCCCTGCGAATCGCGCGCTCCTGAAGGATGCCGATGGTGGCAACGTCCGCCAGTGCCTGTACGACGCGCGCATCGCTGTCCGCGAGGCGTCCGGGCTCGTCCCCGAACAGGTTCAGCGCGCCGATCACCGTCTGCCGCAGCCGCATCGGAAAGGCATGCACCGACCGGAAGCCGTCCTGTACCGCGCGCGGCGCGAACCGCGGCCATCTGTCGGCAGCTTCGCTCAAGTCCACGTTGACCACCGGCTGGCCCTGGAGGTAGCAATCCTGGCAGGGCCCCTCGAGCACCTGGGACTGGAAGATCTCTAGACTCTTGGCTCGTTCGTCAGAGGCCGCCATCAGTTGCAGGCGATCGTGATGGTCGGCCAGCATCAGACCGGCTTGCCGGGCGGCAACCACCTCCGACGCGTGCACCGTGACCATCTGCAAGAACTCGATCACGTCGAACTCGTCAACCAAGGTGTCGGCAACCTCGACAAACACCTCGGCCAGGTTCTCCGCGGGAACCCTATTCATGCTCTCACCTCACCACGAACCGAGGCGGCGCTTGGATCGCTTCTCACTCGTCGCCTTCCTGGAGTGTCAGCGTACCGTCGACAATGTCTCGGGCGACGGCACCGAGACTGCGCTCGTCGGCGTAGGCATAGGCCCGCAGCCGTACGAGGGCGACGCCCAGGTCGACGCCGAGTTGCACCATGAGCATGCCTTGGGCCTGGTAGACCTCGAACCGAGAGTCCACGGCGTCTTCGAGCACCATCTCGACCTGACCCGGGCGCTGCTGGGCGTCGACCAGCGCCGTCATCGCCACCTCTGCGAACGTCAGCGCACTTGTCAGTTCCTGCCGCGACAGGTGGCCTGCGCTGTCGCGGTACACGTCTAGCACTCCGAAACTGGCGGCCCCGGACTGCATGGGAAAGGCGAACACCGCCCGGACCCCCAAGTCGTACACCGCCTCGGCATAACCGGGCCAGGTTCTCTCGATGACGGCCAGATCCGGCACCAGAACAGGCATCCGAGTCCGATGAGCCTCCAGACAGGGGCCCTCTCCGAGGGTGAACTGCAGTTCCTCGACCAGTACGCTGTTAGCCGAGGATGCAGCAGCAGTCAGCGGCTCGCGCTCAGCCGACATGAGAGTGATCGCGACACCATTCGCAGGAAGTTCCCGTGCCGCGGCCCGGCACAACCGCTGCAGCCAGCCGACGACCGCCGGTCGGTCGTTCGCATCTGTCAACTCCGCCTCGACCAGCGCGAGTACTGCGGTGGCACCGTCGCCGGTGGCCGTCATGGCCTGCTGCGCCGCCTCAGGCAGGAGTCGACGAACGCCACGACTCACCATCCAAGGAGCGGAGAACCGCTGCTTCAAGCGCCCCGATGCGGTCCCTCACATCGGGTGCGTCGCAGACGACATCTACAACGGCGGTAGCCACATCGCGAAGCTTGACGTTGACGGTCTGCGACCAGCGAACCAACACGGCGAACGCCTGGTCGGCGTCGAGGCCGTAGCAGTACATCAGGATTCCCTTGGCCTGCTCGATCGGCGCCCTGCTTGCCAAGGCCTGCCTGAGCTGGTCAAGTTCCTGCTCGAGAGCGAGGACGCGGACTTCGGTGGTGATCGCACCACGTCCAGCCGCTGTTTGACCCCTCCCAGCGGGAGCCCTGAAGGAGGCGCGGTCGTGACCGAGCGGGCCGGCCCCGAGAGGCCCGCATCCGTTGGAATCGATAGACATCACAGCGCCTGACTCTGGTCGGTCCGGTCCACCAGGGTCTGGGGCAAACCGCTGTGCCTGTGCTATCACAGTAGCCGCTTCGGACCGTTCGCGACAGGGACGCTCATGGCGGTGTTGGTTGCTGCCTGCTGACCGCGTGCAACCCGGTTGACGATCCGACCGAACACAATGTCGCCGTCCAGCTTCGCGACGACCTCGGGGTGAGAGCGACCGCAGGACGTACAGTCTCCCTGGCGGCGGGCGCCAGCCCTCTCCCTCGGTGAAGCCCGAGTATGTAAAGCCCCGCGAACGGAACGTTCTGGTGATCGACACGACGAACCCGCCGGCGGTCCCGGGCAACGGCGAGCCCC
>JAICMS010000047.1 GCA_025929075.1 Propionibacteriales bacterium | reverse complement strand
TCGCCCATGTCGTGCGTGGTGAGCAGCAGCGTGGTGCCGCGCGCCTCGCGCTCGGCCTTGAGGAACTCGCGCAGTCGCTGCTTGCTCAAGACGTCGAGGCCGATGGTGGGTTCGTCCAGGATCAGCAGCTCTGGGGAGTGCAGGAGGGCCGCCGCGATCTCCGCCCGCATCCGCTGCCCGAGTGAGAGCTGCCGGACCGGGGTGTCGAGGGTCTCGGCCATCTCGAGCATCTCGACCAGCTCGCCGGTGCGGGACCGAGCCTGATGTGGCGGCAGCCGGTGGATCGCGGCGAGCAGGGCGAACGACTCGCCCAGCGGCAGGTCCCACCACAGCTGGGTGCGCTGCCCGAACACCACGCCGATCCGGCGGGCGACGGCGCGGCGCTCGGTGACCGGCTCCAGCCCGCAGGTCCGGACCACTCCGCTGGTCGGCACGAGGATGCCGGTGAGCATCTTTATCGTCGTCGACTTGCCCGCCCCGTTGGCGCCGATGTAGCCCACGGACTCGCCCGGCTCGATGTCGAAGGACACCGCGTCCACTGCTGTGAGGGCGGTCCGGCCGAGGCGCCGGCGGCTTCCGTCGACCGGATCCACCCTGCGACGTACCGAGAACCGACGGGTGAGGTCCCTCGTGTGCACGACCGGTGTCGTCATCCGCCACCCCCCTGGTAGTGGTGGCTCCCCCACCGCCACAGTTGTGCCGCCGCCAGACAGACCCAGGCTGCCGCCACCGGGGTGAACCAGGCGAGCCATGCCGGCAGCCCTGCCGGCCCGGGCAGGTGCAGCAGCCACAGCGTCGGCAGATAAGCGGTGAACACGACAGGCACCAGGTACCCGAAGAGCGCCTTCAGCGGCGAGGGAAAGACCGACGCGGGCTGCGAGGAAGCATAGGAGCCGCCGTAGGTGAAGGAGTTGGTCAGCTCCGCGCCGTTGATGAGGAAGAACTGCAGAGCAGCTGCACACACGAAGAGCCCGGCGAAGATCACCGCACCGCCGACGAAGGCGATCAGGAGCATCGCCACCACGGCAGCCGACCACTCGATGTCGTTGGTGACCAGGCCCGCCACCAGGGCGGCGACGGCAACGGCGATCCTCGCCAATCTGCGCAGCGACAGCTCCGACGTCATCAGCTGTGCCAGCACCGGCTGCGGGCGCAGGTAGAAGGCATCGATCGTCCCCAGCCGGATGTACGTCGGCAACGTGTCGATGTGGCCGACGACGAGGTCGGCAGCGGAGAAGGCGAGGTTGCTCAGGCCGAACACGAGAAGCACCGCATGGAAGGTCAGCCCGCCCAGCACGCTGACGTTGTGGAAGATCACCCATACCTCGGCGAACTCGGTGACGCCGACCAGCAATGAACCGAACAGGTCGAGCCCGAACGAGACAGGGTAGGACCGCTGGGCTCGGATGCGGGAGGCGATCACCGCCCGATAGGGGGCGCTCCAGTCGGCGACGCGGGCGAGATCAGCCACCTTGCACCTCGAGCTTGCGACGGCCGGCGGCGGTGAGCACCCGACCGACCAGGCAGGTCGCAACGACCCAGCCGGCCTGGATGACGACAACCCTGACGGCGTCGTCACCGATGACCCGCCCGGAGAGGACGTCGATCGGGCTCTGCAGGATCGACGGGAACGGGGTGGCGTCGGCGATCACCCGCAGCCAGGCCGGGAACATGTGCACCGGCACGAAGAGGCCCGCGAAGAAGGTGGCGCAGACGATGTAGAAGGTGCGGACGCCGCGCGTCTCGACGAGCCAGAAGCCGAGGATGTTGACGGCGTACCGGCAGAAGAACGAGACGCTTACGCCGAGCACCACGCTGACCAACCCGAGCACGTAGGGCAGCACTGAGCTCGGCATCACCAGACCGACGGTGAGTGCGCCCACGGCGACGCTGGGCAGCCCGCGCGGGATCAGCGTGTAGGCGGCGCGGCCCAGGTCGGCGGCGAGGTAGGAACCCTGGACGTCGACCGGCCTGGTGAAGTCGACGGCGATGTCACCGGTGCGGATGCGCTCGGCGACGTCGGTCGGCTGGATGCTCAGCTCGACGGCGCCGAGCAGGCCCTGGGACAGCCAGACGTAAGCGCTCATCGAGCCGCGGGAGTAGCCAGCAAGGTGGCCGCCGGCACTCGCTATCGCGGCAAACAGGATCGCGGCCCGGATGAAGCCGAAGACGACATTGGTGCACAGGCCGGCGAGCATCGCGAGCCGGTACCGCGACTGTCGTCGGAAACCGGCGACCAGGAGCCTCCACCACACCCTCGCGGCCGCGCGCACAAACGCAGCAACTTACCGAGTGCGCTCCGGGGAGCGCAACGGGATTAGCCGCCCGACCCCCGTCAGCCGGCGAACGGCAGGGTGGGCAGCCCGCTCACCCCGGGTTGGACGGAGAACACCGACCCAGCCTGGCGTTGCTCGCCGGGCGGCAGGTTGCTGTGCGAGGTGGTGATGAAGAGCGTCTGCAGGTCGGGCCCGCCGAAGGTGCAGGCACTGACCTGGGTCACGGGCAGCTCCACCACCTCCTCGAGGTCGCCATGGGCGGAGTAGCAGTGCACCGCCGAGCCGCCCCACAGCGCGACCCACACCCGACCCTCGGCGTCGACGCAGAGCCCGTCGGGGCTCCCCGGACCGTCCGGGAGGACCACCAGTGGTCGTCGGTCGTGCGGGCCACGCTCAGGGTCGTAGTCGAACACGTCGGTGCGACGGGTCGGGGTGTCGTTGTAGTAGGCGCAGGTGCCGTCCGGCCCGAAGGCGAAGCCGTTGGAGATCGTCACGTCGCCCCAGAGGCGGTCGACGCGATGCTCGCCGGTCGGCGAGGCAGTGAGGCGGTACATCGTGCCGGCGCCCGGCCGCTCGTCGTACGCCATCGTGCCGCAGTAAAACCGGCCCTGCGGGTCACAGCCGCCGTCGTTGAACCTGATGGAGGTGTCGCTCCAGACCTCCGGCAGAGGCGCGGCGTCGGCCAGGTCGTCTCGCTCGGCCAGCGCGAAACTCCGCTCGACCGCGATGATCGCGCCGCCGGCGATGCGCGGTCGTAGCGCGGCAGCCACCGTGCCGACGTGCACCCTGTCGATCGTGCCGTCGTCATGGAGCGACAGCACGTCCCCCCGCATCATGTCGACGTACTTCAGACCGCCCCACGGCTGCCACCAGACCGGGCCCTCGGCGTGCTCGGCGACCGGGTCGGTGAGCTGCTCGGCACGCACCACCTCAGCCTACGGCCGGAGGGACACTCGTGCGGCTAGCGTTTTCAGGTGGTGGCCAGCGGACGATGTGAGGACGGCGGAACGTGACCCGGCACTTGGCTCGCGCAGCAGTGGCGTTCGTCGTCTGGTGGGCCGTGCTCCTGGCGATCTACCTGGTGCTGATCTCGTCTGTGACGGCGGCAGAGGTCGTGGTCGGTGCGGTGGTGGCGGCCGGCGCGGCCCTCGTCGCGGTCGTGGCGTCGCACGCGTTCGCCCCGGCGTCCACCGTTCCGCGGCTGCGATGGCGGCACACGGTTTGGCTGCCCTACGACATGCTCGCCGAGACGGCGATGATCGCCGCCTTCGTGGTCCGTTACATCGTGCGCGGCGGGTCGGTCGGGGGGTCGTTCGCGGAGGTGACTATGACGGCGGAGCGGCCCGCGCACAGGCCGTCGCACGGGCCGGCGCCGGATCAGGCGGACGCGCTGCGCGCGTACGGCGTGCTGTTGCTGTCCTTGACGCCAGCCGGGTACGTCGCGGACGACCGCGCCGAGCAGGAGCCGACCAGCGGCGGCGGCGTCGTGGTCAGGGTGCACCGGATCGGTCGCACCGGGAGGTTCGCGCGGTTGGTCGAGCAGTGATCGGCGTCGCCTGCGTGGTCCTGGTGTTCGGCGGCCTGCTGCCCTGTGTGATCGGGGTGCTGCGTGGCGAACCGCTCGACCAGCTCGCCGGACTCGAGGCGCTGGCCGCCGTCACGACGGCCACGCTGCTGCTGATGGCGAGCGCCTTCCACCGGTCGGCGTACGTCGACGTAGCCCTCGTGGTGGCGCTGTTGTCGTTCGCCGGCTCACTGGTCTTCGCGCGGTTCTTCGGGCGGTCGCTATGAGTCCGCTGCAACTGGCGTCCGACATCGTGCTCTGGCTCGGTGTCGCACTGTCTGTACTTCTGAGCGTCGGGATGGCGGTGGTCCGCGACCTCTTCGACAGGCTGCACGTCGTGGCGGCCGTGACGTCCGTCGCGGCACCTCTGGTCATCGTGTCGCAGGCGCTGACCGCCGACTCGTGGCGGCCGGCCCTCAAGGTCGTCTTCATCGCGGGGCTGCTCGTCGTCACTGGCCCGATGGCGACGGTGGCGACAGCCCGGGCGCGGGCCACAGAGCAGCAACGTCGAGGCAGCAGCTGATGCATGGTGCGATCGTCGACGTGCTGCTGGGCGGTCTGCTCGTGCTGACCGCGGCGACCGCCACCGCCGTGGTGCTGACGCGGAACGCCGGCCGGCAGGCGATCGTGCTGTCGGCGTACGGTCTCCTCCTCGGCTTGCTGATGGTCGCGCTGCAGGCTCCCGACGTGGCGCTGGCACAACTGACGGTCGGCGCTGCTGTCGTCCCGCTCCTCGTCGTGCTGGCGATCTCGCGCTGCGACCGAGAGGTCGTACGGCGACGGCGACGGCGACGGCGTCCGCGCGAGGAGCAGCGATGACCGGCCCGCGCACCGCTCGGTTGCTGTTCGCTGTCGGTGCGGGCGGGATCGGGCTGGTCTTCGTCCTTGCGGTGCTGCGGCTGCCGGGGTTCGGCCAGCCGCACCATCCATACGGCGCGCGGGCCGTCGCGGCAGCGGTGGCTCAGCACACCGCCAATGCGGTCGGCTCGGTCACCTTCGACCAGCGCGGCTTCGACACGATGGGCGAAGAGTTCATCCTCTTCGCTGCGGCGCTGGCAGCGCTGTTGTTGTTGCGGCAGCTACGGAGCGAGGAGGAGGCGGCCGGGCAGCGACACGACTACGGGCCGGAAGACGTCTTCGCGGGCGTCCGGCTGATGGGCTTCGTGATGCTGCCCGTGACGCTGCTCGTCGGCGGGTACGTCGTCGTGCACGGCGCCATCAGTCCTGGCGGCGGCTTCCAGGGCGGCGTGGTGCTCGCCACCGGCCTGCATCTGGCCTATCTGGCCGGCGACTTCCGCACACTTGAGCGGCTGCGGCCGCTGCCGGTGCTCGACGTGACCGAGGCGATGGGCGCGGCGACGTACACGATCGTCGGGTTCGCGGCGCTGGCAAGCGGCGCCGGCTTCCTCGCCAACGTGCTGCCGCACGGGCGGCTGACCGACCTGATGTCCTCTGGCACGGTGCCGCTGCTCAACGTCGCCGTAGGCGCCGAGGTCGGCTCGGCGGTCGTGCTGATCCTGGCGAAGTTCCTCGAGCAGGCGCTGACCAAGGACCGCAGGGCGGAGGCCTGAGCTGATGTTCGCGGTGCTCCCCTACCTTGCTGCCGGCTGGATCTTCCTCATCGGGTGTTACGGCCTCGCCACCAGCCGCAACCTGGTTCACGCGGTCGTCTCGCTGGCTGTCGTGCAGTCGTCGACGTACCTACTGCTCCTCGCGGTCGGCTGGAAGCGCGACGCGACGGCTCCGGTCTTCGGCGACATCTCGCCGGGCGCGCCGGTCGTCGACCCGATCGTGCAGGCCCTGACGCTCACCGACATCGTCGTCGGCGCTACCGTCAGCGCCCTGCTGCTGGCGCTGACCATCCAGGTGGCCAAGCGGCACGGGACCATCGACCCGGAGGAGATCCGCTCGTTGGAGCAGGACTCGGGTGACGACGATGGCCAGTGAGCTGACCGGCGTGCTGCCGGCGATCCTGATAGCCGGCCCGATGTTGGGCGCCGCCGTCGTGATGATCGCGGGTCGGGTGGCGCCGCGCTGGTTCGACGACGCGCTGGCGATGGTCGTGGCGCTGGGCTCGCTCGCCGGCGGCTGCTGGCTGACGGGGATAACAGGCGGCGGCCGCATCGTTGAGTGGATCGGGGACTGGCAGCCGCGGCACGGCCAGTCGGTCGGAATCGTGCTCGTGGCTGACCGGATGTCGGCAGGGATGGTCGTGATCATCGCCGGCCTCATGGTGGCGGTGCTCACGTACTCATGGCACTTCCTCGAAGAAGTGGACACCACATACCACGCGCTGCTGCTGTGCTTCCTGGCATCGATGACCGGGTTTGCCCTCGCCGGCGACCTCTTCGACGCCTTCGTGTGGTTCGAGATGATGGGCGTCGTCGCCTACGCGCTGGTCGGCATGCGGGTCGAGGAGCCGCGCAGCGTCCACGGGGCGCTGGGCTTCGGCATCGTCAACACGCTTGGCGCCTCGGTGTCGCTGGTCGGGGTGACCTTCCTCTATGCGCGCACAGGCGAGCTCAACCTGGCGGCGGTCGGGCGGGCGCTGCGGGCCGCGCCGACCGACCGGCTGGTCACCGTGGCCTGCGTGTTCTTGATGAGCGGTGTGCTGGTGAAGGCGGCCGCGGTGCCGTTCCACTTCTGGACTGCCGACGCCGAGGCGGTGGCGCCGACGCCGGTGTGCGCGCTGCTGTCGGGCGCCATGGTCGCGTTGGGGGTCTTCGCGGTGGCGCGCTGGTGGTGGGTGGTGTTCGCGGGGGTGGTCGACACAGCGTCGATGCGGCATGCACTCGTCGTACTCGGTGCTGTGACGGCGGTCATCGGCGGCATCATGTGCTTCAGCCAGCGGCACATCAAGCGGCTGCTCGCCTACTCCACGGTGAGCCACGTCGGTGTCTTCTTGATCGGCGTGGGGCTGCTCAACGGTCCGGCGCTCGCGGCGACGGGGCTGTACGTCGCCGGCCATGCCTGCGCCAAGGCGGCGCTCTTCCTGGGCAGTGGGGTGCTGCTCAACCGGTTCGAGTCCGTCGACGAGCACGAGCTGTTCGGGCGAGGCCGTGCGCTGCCGGGCACCGGGCTGATCTTCGCGGTGGGTGGCCTCGCGCTGGCCGGCCTGCCCCCGCTCGGCACCTGGCTCGGCAAGACGCTGCTCGAGGAGGCGGCTTCGTCAGCCGGTGCGACATGGGTGGTGCCGATCATCCTGGCCGCGTCGGTCCTCACGGGCGGGGCGGTGCTGCGGGTGACGGCCCGGGTCTTCCTCGGGCTCGGGCCGCGGCCGGAGGACGCCGGAAAGTCGCGCGGCGAACAGCCCGAGGCCGGGCCGTTCCGGATGCTGCAGATCGTGTCGCTGCTCGGCCCGGGCAGCGTGCTGCTGGCAGCGAGTGTGGCCCTGGCGGCGGTGCCGGCCGTCAGGTCGGGGGCGGCCACGGCAGCAGCGGCATTCGTCGACACGCCGGCCTACGTTGCGCAGGTTTTGGGGCTCGGCAGCCCAGGGCCGGCCGCCGCTGCTGCGGAGCCGGTGTGGACGGGGTCAGGCGTCGGGTTCGGGCTGGCCGCCGCGGCCGCCGCGGTTGTCGTCGCGTGCCTCGGCATCTGGGCCGGCTCGCTGCCAGTGGCGGTTCGGCGGCTCTTCCGCCCGGCTCGGGTGGTGATCACCGGCCTGCATGCGGTCCACGAGGCACATGTCGGGGAGTACGTCGGGTGGCTGATGGTGGGGGTCGCGGCCCTCGGGTGCGCGCTGGTCTTCTGACCAACCCAGCACCGCTTGGCCGGCGAACCGCGATCGAAATGTCGCCCGAACGCCGGATAGGCGGTATCTGGTCTGCAGCCGGGACGGGTCAGGGGGCATAGCGGCGCTCGACCTTGGCGAGCCGCCAGACCGCCAGCGAGACGATCCAGGTGACCACGAAAAGGCCGACGATCCAGTAGCCGACGCTGTTGAGGTCGAGCGAACCGATCGCCGCGAGCGGGCCAGTCGTGATGTCGAGCCGCTGAACGAGGATCGACAGCAACTCGATCATGCCGATGCCCAGCGCGACGGCGACCGAGAGCGCGGTCACCGTGATGTTGTAGTAGACCTTGCGCACCGGGCGGGCGAACGCCCAGCCGTAGGCGACGTTCATGAAGGCGCCGTCGATGCTGTCGAGCAGCGACATCCCGGCCGCGAACAGCACCGGCAAGGTGATGATCGCCCACCACGGAAGGGCGGAGGCTGCCGCGCCGCCCGCGATCACGAGCAGGCTCACCTCGGTGACGGTGTCGAAGCCGAGCCCGAAGAGCAGCCCGACCGGGTACATGTGCCAGGCCTTGGACACAGTGCGGGTGGCCCGGCCGAGGACGCGGTTGAGCAGCCCTCGGTTGTCGAGGTGCTGCTCGAGCTGCTGGTCGTCGTACTCACCGGATCGCATAGCGCGGAAGACACCGACGATCGCGACGAGCGACACCAGGTTGACCACGCCGATGAGGATCAGGAACGCGCCGGAGATGCTGGTGCCCCACAGCGAGGTGGTCCGCTGCAGAGCCGACTGACCGTGCTCGAGCGACCCGGCGAGCGCCTTGACGCCCATCGCCAGCAAGGCGACCATCACGAACACGACAGAGCTGTGGCCGAGACTGAACCAGAAGCCGACAGTCAGCGGCCGTCGACGCTCGGTCATCAGCTTGCGCGTGGTGTTGTCGATGGCGGCGATGTGGTCGGCGTCGAAGGCATGCCGCATGCCGAGGGTGTACGCCGTCAGCCCGAGTCCGACTCCGACGACCTGCCCATGGGCGTGGTACCCGCGAGGGACCACAAGCCCGAGCAGAACCCCCCAGCCGACGACGTGCAGCAGCGCCACGAACCCGGTCATCCCGGCGAGGCTGCGCCGCTCCGGCCGGCCGAATGGTTGGCGCCTCCCCTTCGGCTGTGGGCCGTCGGACGTCCGATCGACCTCCGCCGCCAGCGTCATATATCGAACCTAGACGAGCGCCTGCCCTTGTTGCAAGACGTTCGCAACAGCGTTTCGCTCCGACGACGCCCTACGGCGACGGCCCGCACCCACCTATCCTCCGGGTGTGAGCGTGCCGGCCGCGGCCCAGCGGACCTCCGACCAGGATCGCCGGCGAGGCCTGCGCCAGATGCGGAGCCTCGCGCTGGCGCTGCTGGTGCTTGTCGCCGTCGTCTACGCCGTGACCGCGCACCGCTCGGGTGGCTGGGGGTACCTCCACGCGGCCGCCGAGGCCTCGATGGTCGGCGCCATCGCCGACTGGTTCGCCGTCACCGCACTGTTCCGCCGCCCGCTCGGGCTGCCAATCCCCCACACCGCGCTGATCCCGACCCGCAAGGCCGCGCTCGGCCACAGCCTGCAGGACTTCGTGGCCGACAACTTCCTCTCCGGAGATGTGGTGCGGGCGCGCGTCGCGGCTGCGGACGTGAGCGGGCGGTTGGCCGAGTGGTTGGCCCGGCCCGGGAACGCCGGGCGGGTGGTCGAGGAGGGCTCTGTCTTGGTGACCGCGGCGCTGAACCGGGTGGAGTCGGCCGACGTGGCCGACGTGCTCCGCACCGAGCTGCTGCCCCGCCTTGCCGAGGAGCCGTTGAGCGAGCCGGCCGGGGTGCTGCTCGCCCAGGTCGTCGAGACGGGAGCCCACCACGGAGTCGTCGACCTGCTTCTGAAGGAGGGCCACGACTGGCTGAGCGTGAACGAGCCGGCGCTCGGCCGGGCGTTGTCGAGTCGAGCCCCCTGGTGGACACCGCAGTGGCTGGACGACAAGGTGGTCGAGCGCATCCACCAGGAGCTGGTCGCCTGGGTGCGCGACATCCGGGACAACCCCCTGCACCAGGCACGCATAGAGCTCGACGACCTCCTGAGCCGGCTCGCGCACGATCTGCAGACCAACCCGGACACGATCGAACGCGCCGAGGAGCTCAAGCGCCGAATGTTGGTGCACCCGGCGGTGGCCGCCTCGACGCTCGGCATCTGGGAGGCCGTCCGCACCACGGTGATCAGTGCGTTGGCCGACCCACGCGGTGCGCTGCGCTCTCGGCTCGAAGCCGCGGTCGTCGAGCTGGCCGCCGTGCTGCGGACCGACCGCGACCTAGCCGGCCGGCTGGACGCCTACGCCGCCGACGCGGCAGCGTTTGTCGTCAACCGCTACGGCCACGATCTGACCGGCGTCATCACCGACACCATCGAGAACTGGGACGGCCGCGAAGCCGCCCGCCGGATCGAGTTGCACGTCGGGCGAGACCTTCAGTTCGTGCGCATCAACGGCACCCTTGTGGGCGCGTTGGCGGGACTGGTGATCCATGCGCTCAGCTCACTGCTCTGAGAGTGGGAGAGAGCGAAGGCGCCGGACCGGCCGCAGCCGTCGCACGACGACATACCGAGGCCCCGCGAACTCATACTTCGCGGGGCCGTCACCATTTCAACCCGCCGCGCCCTCGGCGGCCGGGAGCGACACACCTCCGGCACCCATCCCTTGTCGACTGCCCTCCGGCGCTGTGAATTTGCGAAGGAATCCGCGCTGCGGGCCGGGACCCCCCGACTCGCGTTCGCGGCTCACGTATCCTGCATCGTCGTGCGCCGGTCGGCGTACGACCAGCCACCGCGGAGACCGAATGAACGAGATCACCCGACGCCGGATGCTCCAGGGCACTGGGGCGTTGGCCGCCGGCCTCGCTCTGACGAGCTGCCGCGACGAGGCACAGCAGCAGTCGCAGCAGTCGCCTCAGACGCCGGGTGGTTCGCAAGCCGTCGCCAAGCGGCCCAACATCGTGCTGGTGCTGGCCGACGACATCGGCTTCTCCGACCTCGGCAGCTTCGGCGCAGAGATCGCCACGCCCAACCTCGACCGCTTGGCAGCCAAGGGCTGGCGGATGACCAACATGCACAACAACCCGCGGTGCTGCCCGTCCCGCGCTTCGCTGTTGACCGGCCTCTACCCCACCCAGGCCGGAGTCGGCTGCATGACGAGCAACCAGGGGACGCCGGCCTACCAGGGCTACCTCAACGACCAGTGCCTGACGCTCGGCCAGAGCCTCGGGCAGGCCGGCTACCGAACCGCGATCTCGGGCAAGTGGCACGTGGCACCGCCCAAGCGACTCGACGTGTGGCCCGCCAACCGAGGCTTCGACAAATCGTTCTGCGAGTACGGCGCCGGCACCCACTTCGACACCCGTCGCTACATCGACGGCAAGGTGTACGGCGACTCGACCGACCCGAACTTCTACCTGACGTTCGCGGTCACCGACCACGCGATCTCCTACATACAGGAGTTCGCCAAGCAGCCGGACCCGTTCTTCGTCTACGTCGCCTATCACGCCCCGCACTTCCCACTGCAGGCACCGGAGCCGGCGATCGCGGCCTACCACGGCAAGTACGACATGGGCTGGGACGCCCTGCGGCAACAGCGCTACGAACGGACCAAGTCCGTCGGCGTCATCGACCCGGCCTGGCGGCTCTCGGCGCCCGCATGGGAGACCACCCGCTGGGACGCCACCGGCCATCACGCCTGGGAGTCCCGGCGGATGGAGGTCTACGCCGCCCAGATCACCTTGATGGATCAGGGCATCGGCAAGATCGTGGCGACGCTCGAGCAGGAGGGCATCGCCGACAACACCGTGATCTTGTTCCTCGGCGACAACGGGGCCTGCGCGGAAGACCCCAAGTTCAACCACAAGCACAACGGTGAGATCACTCGGGACGGGCTGCCGATGCGGCCAGGCAACCTGCCGACGATCATGCCCGGACCGAGCAACACCTTCCAGAGCTACGGGGTCGACTGGGCGAACGCGAGCAACACACCGTTCCGCAAGTTCAAGCGGTGGACGGAGGAGGGCGGCATCTCGACCCCATGTGTCGCCTACTGGCCGGGGACCTTGGCTCCCGGCCAGACCGACAACAGCTTGATCCACATCATCGACCTCATGCCGACGTTCATGGAGCTGGCCGGACACACGTATCCGTCGAGCTACGGCGGCTACGCCCTGCTGCCCATGCAGGGTGAGAGCTTCGCCTCCATGCTCGCTGGCCTGTCGCCACCGTCGTCGTTCAAGCGGCGCAACCACCTCTTCTGGGAGCACCTCGGCCACCGGGCCGCGCGTGACGAGGAGTGGAAGGTCGTCTCCAACCACCCGACTGGGCCGTTCCAGCTGTTCAACATGTACGACGACCGGACCGAGACCATCGACGTGTCGAGCAAGTACCCGGCCAAGACAAACGAACTGGCGGGAGAGTGGCAGGCGTGGAAGGTCCGCACCGGCGTGCGCACCTGGAACCGCAAGACCAAGTACCGCCCGGCCTGAGCCGAACCGACCGTCTCGACTTAGCTGGATTGGCCGGCGTCACCGGGTCGTCAAGCAGGCGTTGCTACCCCGAGGTCAAAGCTCGTCGCCGCTGCCGGCCGAGTCGCCGTCTGACTCGAGCGAGTCGAGAGTGTCGTCATCTTCGCCATGCCGCGACGCCGCGCGCCGGGCGACTGCCGGCGAGACCCGCTTCCTGTTGCGCTTGTTCGCTGGACGCTTGCCGGCTGCCCGCTTCGATGCCTTGGAGGGGGCACCATCACCCGCGCCCTCGTCCTTCGCAGCGGACCCGCCATCGGTGGCCTCGGCGAGCTCACGCTCGAGTCGGGCGATCCGCAGCACCAGCTTGCCGATGACGTAGGGCACCGAGGGCGGGATCGGCGCCTCCGGGCCTAGCTCCTCGCCAAGGCTCGCATCGCCGGCGAACGGCGGCACCAGGAGCTCATCGAGGTCGCCGACCACCCGGACGCCGCTGTTCTTGATGTCGGCGACCATCTGCTCGGCGCGGGCCGCCACCCGGGCGTGGTTGTCCGGTCCGAGCCTGGGCCGGTCGAACTTGCCCTCGTTTGAGGGCGCGGTGCGCAGCAGCCGGTTGGCGATGTAGCGGTTGACCAGGTCGCGGTACTCCAGCGGGCTCAGCCGTCGCCGTACCGAAGAGTTCACCGCACGCAACATCTCCGTCTCGGCGTAGTCGAGCGAGACGTTGCTCTTGGCGTCGGGTTCGTAGTCGTAGCCGTCAGGGTCCACACCGATGACCTCCGCGAAGCGACGCCAGAGCAGGTCGCTCGGGGCGCCGGACGGCGGCACCGTGATCAGCACGATGTTCTCGACTCCGACGGCGCTGGCCCAGACGTCGATGGCACGTTGCACGTCGTGGTGGCGCCAGAAGGCCGACGACGTGCGGCGCTCCGGGCGGCTCGATCCGCCGTCGAGAACGATCGGGACGTACTCGGCGAACGACCAGATCTTGCTGCCCTTGACCGAGGTCTGCCAGTGCGAGGGGATCACCCGGGCCAGGTCACGCGCGGTGATGATGACGGTGAATTTGTGATTGGGCAAGGTCCCGACGATTCGCTGCGCCTCAAGCTGCGACACCGAGCACAGGAACTCCTGCGACGCCACCGCTGCCTGGCCGGGCCAGTTGTCGATCTCGGTCACCACCCGAGACCACTGGCCCTGGAAGTCCTTGCGCAGCGTCTTGCCGGCCCGCTCGAGGATGTCGCTGATCGCCAATACGAGATAGCGGGGCGTCAGCATGCCCGCGTCAGCAAGCGCACGCCGATTGCGCTTGAGGACCGACTGGAGATAGGAGGTACCGCTCTTCATCGTCCCGATGTGGAGGAACACCTCGGTCGGCCCGTCGTGCGGGTTACGAGGGGTAGGCAGAGCCTCGTCGTCGTTCTCCTCGTCGGTCGGCTCTGGGACATGCCGACCGGCGCGGGTTACTGAGGTCATCGGGGGGGTCACACTCCTCGGGCACAAGGATCGCCATCGGAGCAAGCACTATACCAATGGCAATCGGCGCCAAAGCGCTGCTCCTTGACAGCGTCGGGTCGTGTGGACAGCATGGCTTTCGGCCCGAGTGCGTAGGGCACTCGCGACCCTTCTTTGCAAGGAGATCGCCATGTCCCATCGCCTCGGTACCGGGCGCCGCCCGGCGCTTCGTCGCCTTCTCAGCCTGCGCCACGCCAGCCGTCCGACCCGAGCCGTCGCCGCGGTCAGTGCCGGCCTGCTGTGTCTGGCCACACCAACTGCCGCTCAGGCCGTCGCCGGCGGTCAGTCCTCGAGTACGCCGAGCGCTCACCGCGTGCCGCCGTCGCTGAGCAAGTTCAGCCAGGCGGCCCTCCAGGTCGGAGCCGGCAAGACGCCGGCTGAGCGAGCCGCGATCATGACTCGCCTCTCGGCCAAGGCCGACCTGCCGATCCAGGTCGACGCCTACAAGGTCAAGCCGCTCTGGAAGGCCGGCATCACCGGCAAGGGCACCTCGCTGGCCACGATCGTGAGCTTCGGCGACCCCGACATCCAAGCGGTCATCGACAACTACGACACGCAGAACGGCCTGCCGCCGGCGCACGTGACGATTTTGGCTCCGGTCGGCGACCCCAGCTGCCCCGCCGGACAGGAGCAAGTCTGCGCCTCCTGGGCCGGCGAGACCGACCTCGACGTCGAAATGTTCCACACGCTGGCGCCAGGCGCGCACATCTACGTGGTGGCTACGCCGGTTGCCGAAACGCTCGGTCTGACGGGGTTCCCCAAGATGATGAAGGCGATCCGGTACCTGATCCGGCACCAGACCGTACAGGTGATCTCGATGAGCCTGAGTGCTCCCGAGGAGACCTTCAAGTCCTACGACCAGATCACTACCCTGCTCGACCCGACGCTGCAGATGGCAAAGCAGGCAGGCATCCCGATCATCGCCGCCTCTGGTGACTCCGGTGCAACCGGGCCGAAGAAGAAGGGCGGCAACTTCGCCCACCGTGTGGTCGGCTGGCCGGCATCCGACCCGCTCGTCACCGCGCTCGGTGGCACCGTGCTGCACTTCACCGACGGAAAGCGGACCGCGCCCGACTCGCTGATCGGCTTCTCCGGCGGCGGTCGCTCGCACGTCTTCCCGCGGCCGAGCTGGCAGGACGGTGTGGCCAACGTGATCAAGCGTGATACCCGCGCCATGCCGGACATGACCATGGAGGGCACCGAAGGTACGTCGATGGCTGCACCGCTCTTCGCCGGCGTACTCGCCCTGGCCACGCAGGAGAACGGCGGCAAGCCGCTCGGTTATCTGAACCCCACGCTGTACAAGATGGGGCCTGAGGGCACAGCCGTCGGGATCGTCGACGTCACCACCGGCAACAACACCTGGCAAGGCGTCAAGGGCTTCCCCTGCACCAAGGGGTACGACATCCCCTCCGCCTACGGCACGCTCAACGCAGAGAAGTTCGTGCCCGCCCTGGTGGCCGCCCTCCACCAGTCCTGATCCGCCCGGCGACCTTCACCACCCCCCAGCGGAGGTGGCCGATCCCGGCAGCACAAGCGGAAAGTGGTCGCTCCTGGCCACCGATTCGCCCGATCAGCTGCCGGGATCGGCCACTTTCGGCCTGGCTACCCAGGCCTCCACGGGCGCGCCATGCCTGACCCTCGGGGTACGACGTCCGACCCCTCGGCGTACGACGTCTGACCCTCTCGACGCACGATGTCTGGCCCCTCGGCGGACGTGGATCCGTCGCTGGCCGCAGACATGGCAGTGGGCCCGCCACTCGCGTGACGGGCCCACTGCTTGCTCGACCGTCCTGAGCGTCGGCTCAGGAGTCCGAATAGCGACTAGAGGCGAATCTGCGCAATCGCGAAGTCGTCCGACGACTGGTCAGTGATGACCACGGACCGGAACGCCCGCTTGCTGTGGGCGGCGAAGAGCAGCGCGCCGCTCTGGCCGTTCGGCTGCAGGGTAATGGAGCCCCGCAGCTTGCCGGTGCCGTTCGCACCCTTGTAGAAGTCGACCTGGATTGTATCGGTCTGGAAGGCGTCAGGCTCGATCTCCATGCCGCCCCAGCGGGTGGAGACACCGAAGTCGACAGTCGACTGGGTCTGGCCGGCGCTCCACAGAGCGTTCGGCGTGCAGCTCTCAGTTGCCGGCGGGCAGTTCCAGCTGGCCCAGAAGTTCGGAACCGAAACCTTCTCCCACTGCGAGCCGCCGAGCGTCACGGTGGTACCGCAGCCGCTCACCGTGTTGAGCATCGTGCCGTCGGCGATGCCGCTGAGGTCGATGTCGCAGGTCTTGGTGAGGTACTTGCCCGTTGGCTGCGCGATCGGCTTAAACGCCATGGGCTGAACGCCATGGGCGACAGCGACGTGTGCGGGCTTCAGGTGGACGGCGTGACCGGCGTTGTTGCCGGCGCCGCTTGCCGTGGACGCAGCCGCCGACGCGACCACCATGGCCGCGGAGGAGGCGAGAGCCACGATCAGATATGACTTGCGCATGCAATCTTCCTTCCGGTGGGAAATGCAATGCTTAGGGACGGCACGAACGTAGGACCCGCCATAGTCCCAGTCAATGACTCGACTCAACTACGACTGGCCAGTAAAGGTAGTTATTTCTGACTACGCCGTGCCCACTCGGCTATGGCGTCTTCGGGCTACTGGCCGGCCAGGAACAGCAGTCCGGGCTGGCACGACAGCCCCGGTTTGTGCTGCGGAGCCGGCGAGGGGACTTGAACCCCTAACCTTCCGATTACAAGTCGGATGCGCTACCAGTTGCGCCACGCCGGCGGGACCGGCCCATGGTAGTCGCGCACAGCAGGCCCTCGACTCGTTGCTGCGCTCCCCGATACCCTC
>JAICMS010000056.1 GCA_025929075.1 Propionibacteriales bacterium | reverse complement strand
GTGCCCATCGGCTTCGTGTCCGACCACATGGAGGTGGTTCACGACCTCGACACCGAGGCGGCGCAGACGGCGGCACGACTTGGTCTGCGGTTCAGTCGCGCCCCGACGGCCGGGACCCATCCGCGCTTCGTCTCCGCGATCGTCGACCTGCTGCTCGAACGAGCAGCGGCCGAGCGCGGGGAGCCGGTCAACCGGCCTGCGGTCGGAGACCTCCGAGCCGCCTGGGACTGCTGCCCGGCGCGGTGCTGTCCGAACCCGGCAGCGACGCGGCCGTCGGTCGGAGCAGCGGCCGACGACACCTCGATGGTCGTCGGGTCACATCGGTGACCGACGCCGAACAGCTGCTGGATATCGCGGAAGAGGTCGCCCATGCGGCCGGCCGCCTCGTGGCCGAGCGGGGGGGTCAGTCCGGGCAGGTGGCGGTCGCCGCGACCAAGAGCAGCCCGACCGACGTGGTCACCGCTGTCGATCTCGCAGCGGAGGAGCTGATCCGCAAGGAAGTGCTGGCCCGCCGGCCCGGCGACGGGTTCGTGGGAGAGGAGGGCGACGGCGTCGCGGGTAGCAGCGCGGTGACCTGGGTGGTCGACCCCATCGACGGGACCGTCAACTATCTCTACGGGATTCCGCAGTTCGCCGTTTCACTGGCGGCGCGGGTGGACGACACGGTAGTCGCCGGCGTCGTACACAACCCGGCCTCGGCCGAGACCTTCACCGCCGTGAGGGGCGGAGGTGCCCGGCGCAACGGCGAACCGGTCACGGCCTCACGGTGTCTTGACCTGTCGCAGGCGCTGGTCGGCACCGGGTTCAGCTACCGGGCCGAGATCCGGAAGGTCCAAGCGGTCGAGACCGGCCGACTGCTGCCGGTGGTCCGCGACATCCGTCGGCTCGGCTCGGCCGCACTCGACCTCTGCTTCGTGGCCTGCGGGCGACTCGACGCCTACGTCGAACGTTGCCTGCAGCCGTGGGACCTGGCCGCGGGGGCGTTGATCGCCCGCGAGGCGGGCGTCCGGGTCGAGGGATTGTCCGGTCGGGCGGCTGGCCGGCAACTGGTGGTCGCGGCGCCTGAAGGGCTGTTCCCTGCGTTCGCCGCCGCCCTGGTGGCGGCCGGCTTCGACGACGTCGACCTCGATCTGTGATGTAGGGCCCACCTCTCGGCGGTTTCGCCACGGGGCGGCCGGGTATCTTCCGGATGGCTCTGCGAGGAGCCGGCGGCTGAGACAAAACTGAGCCCACGTGGACGTTTGCCGAGAAGTACGGCACAATCTCGCCGCCTGGGCACAAAACAGATGGCGCCCGCGTTACGAACTCCAAGTCCGCGGCAGGACGCCGTGGCAGATCGCAGAACGGCTACAGGACAGGTGTCAATGGCTACTGACTACGACGCACCGCGCAAAACCGAGGACGAGCTCGGCGAGGACTCACTCGAAGAGCTCAAGGCGCGTCGACTCGACAAGAACTCCGGCAAGGTGGACGAAGACGAGGTGGAGGCCGCCGAGTCGTTCGAGCTGCCGGGCGCCGACCTGTCGCACGAGGAGCTCTCCGTCCAGGTGCTTCCTCGGCAGTCCGACGAGTTCACCTGCTCGCAATGCTTCCTGGTGCACCACCGCAGCCAGCTGGCCTCGGAGCGCAACGGGGTGATGGTCTGCCGGGACTGCGCCGCTTGACCCGCCGCGGCGCGGGGTGACCGGTCAGATCTTCTCGGTCTGCTGGCCCTTGTAGAGTTCGGGCGCCATTCCCGGCGGCAGCTGCCCCGTTGACTTCGTCCAGTAGCCGGCGACCCGTCGGGTCGCATAGGTCTTGGCAACGCCGATCGCCATGCCGCTGATCGCTGCCCAGATGAACGCCTCGCGGCCGTCCAGGTCGGGATGCTCGGTCTTGGTCGGCGGGTGGTGGCCGGTCGCCGTCGCCCAGGTGAGGTCGAGCAGCTTGGTCATCACCAGCCCGGCGGCCAGCGCGGAGCCGGTACCGACGATCTTCCAGAGCTGCTTGCCCTTGACCTTCTTCGGTTTGGGCTGCTTGGACTTGGCCACCGACGCTCCTCGGCTCTCCTGGGACGCTCCCAGGGGCTCTCCTGTGAGCTCTGTCTAGTTTGGCACGCCGTGCCCGATCAGGCTCGCCTGCAATCGTCGCGGTCGTCGGGTGGAGACCAGCCAGTACGGCGCGGGGTCGTCGGCGTCCTGCAGCCAGATCCTGACTGCCCCGTTGCAGTAGGTACGCAGCACCAGGAAGGCCCGTGCGTCCGCCTCGACGGTGAGCAGTCGGCGTAGGTCGGCCGGCTCGACAACCTCCACCGCACCGACGTGCGGCCAGGTCAGAAACGCGCGTCCGGCGCGGAAGCCGTTGTGCTCCACCCGGAGAAGGACGCCGCCGTACGAGCCGAGCAGCATCGCGACGAGGAGGACAGCGGCGGCCGCGCCGACGACCGAGACCCAGACTGGGGTGGCGACGTAGAACGCCCACCAGACAGCCAGCACGAACAGTGCTCCGTAGGCCCACCATCTGACCGGCACAAACAGCCGCTCGGAGTAGGCGATCGGTCCGGCTGGCACGCGGGCAAGCCTGCCATGCGCTGGCAGTAGGGTGGCGACCGGCGAGGGGAGAACGACACAACAATGGTTGAGGTGCTGATCCGGCGACTCGACGACGCCGTGCCGCTGCCGCGGTATGCGCATCCTGGCGACGCGGGCGCCGACCTGGTGACGACAGTCGATGTGACGTTGGCGCCGGGCGAGCGCGCGATCGTCCCGACTGGAATCAGCCTGGCACTTCCTGCCGGCTACGTCGGGCTGGTGCATCCGAGGTCCGGGCTTGCGGCCGAGTGCGGCCTGTCGATTGTGAACGCGCCAGGCACCATCGACGCCGGCTACCGCGGCGAGGTGAAGGTCGTGCTGATCAATCTCGACGCGGCCGAGCCGGTCAGGCTGCACCGCGGCGACAGGATCGCCCAGCTGGTCCTGCAGCGGGTCGACACGGCGCACTTCGTCGAGGTCGACACGCTCCCGGGGTCTGATCGAGGAGCCGGTGGGTACGGCTCGACCGGACGCACGTGGGAGGTGTCGCGATGATCTTTCGCCGTCGAGCGTCCCGAGAGCCGAACGAGTCGCCCGAGGACGGGGAGGATGTCCTCGAAGAGCTCGACAACCCGCGACCACGCGGGCCATGGGATCGCACGGAGACCGACGCCGACGCAGCCGACGAGACCTACCTCGACCTCGGCGGCCTCGTCGTGAAGTCGCGCCCGGAGCTGGAGTTGCGCTTGCAGGTTGACGAGGCCAACGGCCTGATCGCGTCGGTGATGCTGGCGGGACCGGAGTCGGGCCTGGAGCTGCGGGCATTCGCTGCGCCACGGTCCGGCGGAATCTGGGAGGACGTGCGCAAGGACCTGTCCGCCGAGGCGGCCCGGCACGGGGGAACGGCGACCGAGGTCGACGGTGAGTTCGGAGTGGAGGTCCGGCTGATGGTGCCGGTCCAGGGACCCGACGGACGCACCGCGACGCAGCAGAGCAGGATCGTCGGCGTTGAAGGTCCCCGCTGGCTGCTCCGCGGAACCTTCCTCGGCCGCAGCGCCGTGGAGCCCGACCCGGAAGGCGAGGTCGAAAGCGCCTTCCGCGACGTGATCGTCGTACGCGGCGGCGCGCCGATGGCGCCTCGCGACCTGATCGCGATGACCATGCCGGCCGCGGCGCGGGACGCGATCGCCGCGCAGGGGGCAACGGAGGATGAGGAAGTTACGGGGGAGGACGACGAATGGGAAGACGACGCCGACGAGTGATGACCGGCTCCCGACTAGGCTTGACCGCATGACCACTCCGGTCGGCCATCCGGTGGCTTCGCCAGCCGGCCGCGTGCCGAGCGGCCGGCTGCGCCGCGTGTTCCGCAAGCTGTCGGCCACGGCCGACGAGCTGCAGGCCGACGAGCTGCAGGAGGAGAGCGCCGAGCAGGGCTGCCGGACGATCGGGGGGCTGGGCGACCGCGAGCTCGTCACCGTGTTCGGCCATGTCAACGACGTCACGCTCGCGCCGCGGGCGGGAACGCCGACCTTGGAGGCGACCCTCTACGACGGGTCCGGGCTGGTCACGCTCGTCTGGCTTGGCAGGCGCAAGATCGCCGGCATCAAGCCTGGTGCGACGCTGGTCGCCAGTGGTCGGGTGTCGTGCCGCGACGGCGTCCGGACCATCTACAACCCGCGCTACGACCTCCAGGCCTGAGCCGGTGGCTGCAGCTTTCGAGACCACCCGGTCGGGCGAGTCGGCCTCCGTCGAGGAAGTCGCGACCGTCCGCTCGTTGGTCGCCGGCCAACTGTCCAAGGCGCTCGGTGGCAAGCGCGGGATCGTCGAGAGCGCCGTCCCCACTCTCGGATTCACCGTCACCTGGGTCGTGTCGCACGACCTGCGGCTGTCGCTGGTGGTGCCCGCTGTGCTGGCGCTCGTCCTGCTGCTCATCCGGGTGGTGCAGCGGTCGACGGTGAAGTTCGTGTTGAACTCGCTGGTCGGCATCGGGATCGCCGCGTTCTTCGCGCTGCGCTCCGGCCGGGCCGAGGATGCGTTTCTTCCGGGGCTCATCTACAACGCCGGATACGCCCTCGTGCTCGGCGGCTCGGCGCTGGTGCGCTGGCCAATGATCGGGTTCGTCATCGGCAGCGTCACCGGCGACCCGACCGGTTGGCACCGGCACCGCCAGGTGGTGTCGCTGTGCAGTCGGCTGACATGGATCCTCGCCCTGCCGTGCGCTGCCCGGGTGCTGGTGCAGTACCCGCTCTACGAAGCGAACCAGGTCGGCTGGTTGGGTGCCGCCAAGCTGGCGATGGGCTGGCCGCTGCAGATCGCCGCGCTCGCGACGATGGGATGGGTGCTCGGTCGCGACGACACACCCATGGAGCCGGCGCCGCCAGAGGCCGGCTGACCGCCTCCCTAGGGGGCGGCTTCTTCTTCGTCCTGTCCGGGCGCGAGCAGGTTGGCCAGGTCAGGCTCCGCAGCCGCCGTTGCCACGAAGAGCAGCTCGTCCTTTGACTCCAGCGTGGCATCGGGCTCCGGCTGGTGGACGTGGCCCTCACGCAGCACGGCGACCAGCGACACGTCGGGCGGCCACGGAACCTCTGAGAGGGCGGACCCGACGTACGGCGAGTCCTCCGGCAGGGTCAGCTCGACCATGTTGGCGTCGCTCTGCCGGAACGTGAACAGCCGGACGATGTCGCCGACGGTGACCGCCTCCTCGACGAGGGCGGACATGATGCGCGGAGTCGACACCGAGACGTCGACTCCCCAGGAGTCGTTGAACAACCACTCGTTGGACGGGTGGTTGACGCGTGCGACCGTGCGGGGCACGGCGAACTCTGTCTTGGCGAGCAGGGAGATCACCAAGTTGGCCTTGTCGTCGCCGGTCGAGGCGATGACGACGTCGCAACGCTGCAGCGCCGCCTCGTCGAGTGACGACAGCTCGCAAGCGTCGGCGAGCAACCACTCGGCGTCGGGCACGCTGTCGGCCTTGATCGCCCGCTGGTCCTTGTCGATCAGCAGAACCTCGTGACCGTTCTCGAGGAGCTCGGCTGCCACTGAGCGGCCGACGGCACCGGCTCCGGCGATGGCGACGCGCATCAGTAGCTCTCCTCCGGCCCGCCGCCGATCGACTCCTGGACAGCCGCCGCCGTTGCCTCGGCCATGACAAGGTGCAGCATGTCCTGGTCCTGCAGGACCAGGTCGGGCGCGGCCATCATCCCTTCACCGAGTCGAGTCACGAAGACGACGCGAGCGCCCGACTCCTCGAACTCCGCGAGCTTGTGGCCGACCCAGGCGTCCGGCACCTGCTGGTCGCTTGACCTGATCATCCCCGACGGGTCGCGCCACTGCGGCTCGGAGCCGTCGGGGAGCAGCCGGCGCAGGACCTGGTCCGCGGTCCAGCGCACCGTCGCGACAGTGGGGATGCCCAGCCGCTGGTAGACCGCCGCTCGGCGCGGGTCGTAGATGCGGGCCACAACGTTGTCGACGCCGAACGTCTCGCGCGCGACCCGCGCCGCGATGATATTGGAGTTGTCGCCGCTGCTGACCGCGGCGAAACCCCCCGCGCGCTGGATGCCGGCCGCCTCGAGTACCCGTTGGTCGAACCCCGGTCCGGTGACCTTGGCACCGGAGAACTGCGCCGGGAGGCGTCGGAACGCCTCGGGGTTGACGTCGATGATGGAGACCGTATGGTGCCGGTCCTCGACGTTGCGGGCAAGCGTCGAACCGACGCGGCCACAGCCCATGATCACCACGTGCAACGGGTCGGCTCCTCCAAGCGACGGACCGGGTTCTCCGGCACCGACGCTACACGCCAGCGGCCCGTTGGACGACTCGCCTCCGGGTGCTCCCGGCCCGGCGTCGCTGACCCCTGAACCGCGTGCATCGTGGTCTAGCATCCCCAAGGTGGGCATCACGGACCTCGGCAAGCGCATGCTGCTCGGCCGTAAGCTCCGCAACGCCCAGCTGCAGGAGACGTTGCTGCCCAAGCGCATTGCGCTTCCGGTGTTCGCCAGCGACGCCTTGTCGTCGGTCGGCTACGCACCGGACGAGATCTTCCTGACCCTCTCGGTGGCGGGCCTCGTCGTCTACGCGTACTCCTGGAAGATCGCGATCGCGGTCGCCTTGGTGATGCTGATCGTGGTGCTGTCCTACCGACAGAACGTCCAGGCGTACCAATCCGGCGGCGGCGACTACGAGGTGGCGTCGACCAACATCCACCGCAATGCCGGCCTCGTCGTCGCGAGTGCCCTGATGGTCGACTATGTCCTCACGGTGGCGGTCTCGATCTCGTCAGCGGCGCAGTACGCCGCGTCCGCGATCCCCAGCCTGCAAGGCCACCAGGCCTTGATGGCGATCTTGGCCACGATCTTCCTGATGACGATGAACCTGCGGGGTGTGCGGGAGTCCGGGACGATGTTCGCCGTCCCGGTCTATTGCTTCATGGTCTCGATTTTGGTGATGGCCGCCGTCGGCTTCGCCCGGTACGCCTTCGGCGACCTGCCTCCGGGAGAGCTGCACAGGTACACGATCCGGGGAACCGAGGCCATCGGCGGTGGGTTCGGCTCGCTGGCGCTGATCTTCCTGCTGCTGCGTGGATTCGCCTCCGGGTCGGCGGCCCTGACCGGTATCGAGGCGATCGCGAACGGGGTGCCGGCCTTCCGCAAACCGAAGGGTCGCAACGCCGCGACGACCTTGCTGTTGCTAGGCACCATCGCGGTGACGATGGGCATGTCGATCATCGTGCTCGGCAATTTGGTCGGCGTCCGGCTGGCCGACACCTCTTCCGGGATCGATTTGATCAACCCCGCCGGCCATGTCGTCGGTGCCAACTTCCATCAGGACCCGAGCATCGTTCAGGAGGCCAAGGCGGTCTTCGACGTCTTCCCGATCGGCTTCTACATCGTCGCTGCCTCGACCGGTCTCATCCTGGTGCTGGCCTCCAACACCTCGTTCAACGGCTTCCCCGTGCTCGCGTCGGTGCTGGCCAGAGACGGCTATCTGCCCAAGCAACTGCACACTCGCGGCGACCGGCTCGCCTTCTCCAACGGCATCGTGCTGCTCGCGGTCTTTGCCATTGTGCTGATCTACGCCTTCGACGCGCAGGTCACCAAGCTGATCCAGCTCTATATCGTCGGCGTCTTCGTGTCATTCACGACCAGCCAGACCGGGATGATCCGGCACTGGAACCGACTGCTCCGCACCCAGAACGACCCGCGGCAGCGACATCGGATGATGCGCAGCCGGGCGATCAACGGCATCGGCCTGGCCACGACCGCCGTCGTGCTGGTTGTCGTCTTGATCACGAAGTTCCTGGCGGGCGCCTGGATCGCGATCCTCGCGATGGTCACGCTCTTCTTCATGATGCAGGGGATCCGACACCACTACGACCGGGTCGCCGCCGAGCTGGAGGTGGCGGAGGAGGACGCGGTGCTGCCGTCGCGGATCCACGCGATCGTGCTGGTGTCGAAGGTTCACAAGCCGACCCTGCGGGCGCTGCAGTATGCCCGGGCCTCCCGCCCGAACACGCTGGAGGCGGTCACCGTCGACGTCGACGAGGACGCGACCAACAACCTCGTCGAGCAGTGGGACGCCGACCGGCTCCCGGTGCCGCTCAAGGTGCTGGCGTCGCCGTACCGCGAGATCACCAAGCCAGTCGTGGAGTATGTTCGCGACCTTCGGCGGGCCAGTCCGCGCGATGTTGTCACCGTCTACATCCCTGAGTACGTCGTCGGGCGGTGGTGGGAGCAGCTGCTGCACAACCAGAGCGCGCTGCGCCTCAAGGGGCGGCTGCTGTTCACTCCCGGGGTGATGGTCACCTCCGTGCCGTTCCAGCTGCGGTCCTCCGCCGCCGCCGAGAAGCGGGCGGAGCGGTCGGCACCCGTTGCCGGCAGCGTCCGGCGCGGTCCGGCACGACCGCCCAGGAAGGGAAACCGGTCCGGCCGGCGACCCGGCCGCCGCCGCGGCGGCCAAGGCCCGAACCCCGATGCCACGCCAACCTCGGTGGGAGACCCCGGCGCGACGGCTGACCGCGCCGACCAGGTCTGAAGGCCGCGTCTCGGCCCAACCGACCACTAGGATGAGCGCCCATGGTGGGACGGATCTATCTGCACATCGGCGCGATGAAGTCGGCCACGAGCTATCTGCAGGACCTGTTCGACGTGAATGCCGAGCAGGTCGCCGCACAAGGAATGCTCTGGCCATCCACGCAGACGTGTTTCCTCGCGACCGGCGACCTGCTCGACAGCAAGCGTGACCGGCCCGGTCTGGCCGGTGCGTGGGACGAGCTCGCCGACCGGCTGCACGCGCACAGCGGCACAGCGCTGCTGTCCAACGAACTGCTGAGCATGGCGGCTGCCGCGAAGCGGGAGCGCCTCGTGCAGGCGCTCGCTCCGGCCGACGTGCGGCTCATCATCACGGTGCGTGATCTCGGTCGGGTCGTGCCCTCGCAGTGGCAAACCGGCATGCGCAATCGCAAGACGACGCCGTGGCGGGAGTACGTCGAGGCGATCTGCTCGAAGGAGAAGACCGCTGTTGGCAGTTGGTTCTGGCGGCGGCAGGACATCCCCGCGTTGGTGAGGCGGTGGCGCCGGGTAGTCCCGGTCGACCACATGACGGTGGTCACCGTCCCCCCCACCGGCAGCGACCCGGCGCTGATCGGTCAACGCTTCGCGGCCGCCGTCGGTTTGGATTCCAGCTCCTTCCGTGAGCCGGCGTACACCAATCCCTCACTCGGCACGGTCTCTGCGGAGCTGATGCGGCGGGTGAACGAGAGATCCGGTGACATGGAGTGGCTGCACTACATGTGGGCGTTCAAGAACGGGCTCGCCCGGCTGGTGCTAGCCGACCGGGCGGCCAAGGAGCCGCCGATCGCGCTCGACGAGCAGACCCACCGGGTCATGGCTCGACGCGCTCGCCGGATGATCAAGGCGCTGCAGCAGATCGGCGTCCACGTTGTCGGCGATCTCTCCGACCTGCTGCCCGCACCGCCGAGCGACGTTGCGGTCGACCCAGGCGCGGCAAGCGTGCCGCAACTGCTGGATGCCGCGATCGACGCGCTGGTGGGGCTGGGTGTCACGTTGGCTGACGTGCGTGTCGAGCACGACTTCCTCATCCAAGAGGTGGAGAGGTTTCTGGGCCGACCCCGAGACGGGGGGCGACCCGACTGGGACGACGAGACCGCGGGCGAGGGGTTCGGCGGCGAGTTCTCCCCCAACGGACGACTAGCCACCAGCCGATACCTGCGCATGCGCCTCGGGGAACGCGCGCTCGCGCCCGAGCCGGTCTGAGCATCTCGATGGCAGACTCCGTCTTTCTGCACGTCGGCACGATGAAGTCCGGTACGAGCTACCTCCAGAGCCTGTTCAACACAAACGTCGCTCGGCTCGCCGAGCAGGGCGTGCTGTGGCCGATGGCGGCGACATGTTTCCGTGGTCTGGGCGACCTGCTGGGCATCACTGAGGGCAGGCCGCTGCGGGAGGGCGCCTGGCCGTTGCTGCGGCGCCAGCTCCTGGCCCACGAAGGCCCTGCGCTGCTGTCCAACGAGGTCGTTGGCGGCATGGGCGCCGACCGTCGGGTCACGCTGCTCGATGCGCTCGGCCGCGACCAGGTCCACATCGTGATCACCGCCCGGGACCTCGCGCGTGTCGTCCCGTCGCAGTGGCAGACGGCCGTCCGCAGCCAGGGGTTGCGACCGTGGCGGGAGTTCGCCGAAGCCGTCTGTTCCTCGGAACCCAGTCCGATCGGGACGAAGTTCTGGCGCCGGCAGGACGTCGCAGCGATGGTGCAGCGGTGGAGCCAGCAGGTTCCGTTGGAGCGGATCACGGTGGTCACGGTTCCGCCGCAGGGCAGCGAGCCGTTCCTTCTCGTGGAGCGGTTCGGCGCTGCCGTCGGGATCGACATGTCCTCGCTACGACCGCCCGGGCAGCTGCGCAACAGCACGATGGGCGCCATCTCCGCCGAGTTGTTGCGTCGGCTCAACCAGCGCGTCGGCGAGGTCGACCGGCTGCACTACCGACTGGGGTTCAAGGACGGCCTGTCTCGGGCGGCCCTCGCCGCTCATGCCGACCTAGAGCCAGCGATCGCGATGCGGACCGACGAGTACGAGTTCGTACGGCGACGGGCGCAGGAGATCGTCGACGGCCTGGCGTCTTCGGGTGTGCGCGTGGTCGGCGACCTCACCGACCTGATCCCGTCCCGACCGCGGCCGGGCGTAGCCGCGAGCCCTTGCGACGCGAGCGACGAGGACCTGCTCGAAGCCGCGCTCGCCGGTCTGACGCTCGCGGGCCGGGTGCTGGCAGAGGCGCGCATCGAGCACGACCAGCTGATCCGGTCCGCCCTCCGGCTGCTGGGCGACGACGATGACCCGTCGAAGCTGGGTTACATCGACGCCGAGGACGAAATCGCGGAGGCATCGGGTGGCCGTCCGCTGGCCGCGAGCCGGGAGCTCCGAGAGAGGCTGGCCGCCCTCCAGCCGGAGTGACGTCGCCTTCGACCTCGGATGCCATGTATCTTGACATCAAGAGACTTGGACGGAGGCGGAGGCGATGAGCGAGCAGATCACGACCGGACTCGACAGCTTCGGTGCACGGGGGACGCTGTCGGTCGGCGGGTCGACGTACACCATTCATCGGCTGGCTGTGCTGAGTGACGCCGGCTACGACGTCGAACGGCTGCCCTACTCGATGAAGGTGCTTCTGGAGAACCTGCTGCGGACCGAGGACGGCGCCAACATCACCGCCGACGACATCCGTGCGCTTGCGGGCTGGGACCCCGAAGGCGAGCCGAGCCGGGAGATCCAGTTCACCCCCGCCCGAGTCATCATGCAGGACTTCACCGGGGTGCCGGCGGTCGTCGACCTGGCGACCATGCGGGAGGCGATGCAGGACCTTGGCGGCGATCCGGGGCTGATCAACCCGCTCGCGCCGGCGGAGCTCGTGATCGACCACTCGGTGATTGCCGACGTCTTCGGGAGCGCCGACGCCTTCGCCCGCAACGTGGAGTTCGAGTACCAGCGCAACCGTGAGCGCTACCAGTTCCTGCGGTGGGGGCAAGGCGCTTTCACGAACTTCAAGGTGGTCCCGCCGGGTACCGGCATCGTGCACCAGGTCAACATCGAGCACCTCGCCAAGGTGGTATTCGTGCGTGACGCGCCCGGCAACGACGGCGCTGCCGGCGGGCTCGAGGCCTACTGCGACAGCTGCGTCGGCACCGACTCGCACACCACGATGGTCAACGGTCTCGGGGTCGTCGGCTGGGGCGTCGGCGGGATCGAGGCGGAGGCAGCGATGCTCGGCCAGCCGATCTCGATGCTCATGCCGCGGGTCGTCGGCTTCAAGCTCACCGGGCAGCTGCCCGAAGGAGCGACGGCCACCGACCTCGTCTTGACGATCACCGAGCTACTGCGGCGGCATGGCGTGGTCGGCAAGTTCGTCGAGTTCTACGGCGACGGCATGGCGGCCGTCCCGGTCGCCAACCGCGCCACCATCGGCAACATGTCGCCGGAGTACGGGTCGACGATCGCCGTCTTCCCGATCGACGAGGCCACAGTGGAGTATCTGCGGTTGACCGGCCGGGACGAGCAGCACCTTGCGCTCGTGGAGGCCTACGCCAAGGAGCAAGGACTCTGGCACGAGCCGGGCCACGAGCCGCACTACTCGGAGTACCTCGAGCTCGATCTTTCGACGGTGGTGCCGTCGATCGCCGGGCCGAAGCGACCGCAGGACCGGATCTCGCTGAGCGCTGCGAAGACCGCCTTCCGCGAGGTGCTGCCGGCATTCCAGAGCGGCAACGGTGCGCCGCCGTCCGAGGTCGAGGACGGCCAGCGCGCCACTGTGCGGGTGACCGGCCGGAATGGGACCGACTACGACATCGACCACGGCGCGGTGGTGATCGCCGCGATCACGTCCTGCACCAACACCTCCAATCCGTCGGTGATGATCGGCGCCGCCCTGCTGGCCAAGAAGGCCGTTGAGAAGGGTCTGAGCAGCAAGCCATGGGTGAAGACGACGCTCGCCCCGGGCTCGAAGGTGGTGACCGACTACTACGAGCGGTCCGGCTTGACGCCGTACCTGGAGAAACTCGGCTTCTCCCTCGTCGGATACGGATGCACGACCTGCATCGGCAACTCCGGTCCGCTGATCCCGGAGGTCAGCCGCGCCGTGAACGAGGCGGACCTCGCCGTCGTGTCCGTGCTGTCCGGCAACCGCAACTTCGAGGGCCGGATCAATCCGGAGGTGAAGATGAACTACCTCGCCTCACCGCCGCTGGTGGTCGCCTACGCGCTCGCCGGGTCGATGGACGTCGACCTGCTGACCGAGCCGCTGGGCCACGACGTCGACGGGAGCGACGTGTTTCTGCGCGACATCTGGCCCAGTCCCGCGGAGGTCGACGAGGTGGTGACGAGCGCGATCTCGGCTGACATGTTCACCGCCGACTACGCCGACGTGTTCGCCGGTGACGAGCAGTGGCAGGCGCTGCCGACGCCCGAGGGCGAGACGTTCGGCTGGGATGCCGCCTCGACGTACGTCCGCAAGGCGCCGTACTTCGACGGGATGGCCGCCGAGCCGGCGCCTGTCGCCGACATCCGAGGTGCCCGGGTGCTGGCGATGCTCGGAGACTCCGTCACCACCGACCACATCTCACCTGCCGGTTCGATCAAGAAAGACAGTCCGGCCGGGCGCTACCTCGCCGAGTACGGGATCGAGCAGCGCGACTTCAACTCCTACGGTTCGCGGCGCGGCAACCACGAGGTGATGGTGAGGGGGACATTCGCCAACATCCGGCTGCGCAACCAGCTGTCGCCCGGCACCGAAGGCGGCTATACGCGGCTGTTCAGGACAGGTGCAGCGGCGGGCGATGCCGAGGTCACGACGATCTACGACGCCTCGGTGGGCTATGCCGAGGAGGGCACTCCGCTGGTGATCCTGGCCGGCAAGGAGTACGGGTCGGGGTCGTCGCGCGACTGGGCAGCCAAGGGCACGCTGCTGCTCGGTGTGCGGGCTGTGATCGCGCAGTCCTACGAGCGGATCCATCGCTCGAACCTGATCGGCATGGGAGTGCTACCGCTGCAGTACCCCGACGGAGTCGGCGCGGCGTCGCTCGGCCTGACCGGCGAGGAGGTCTTCGAGATCACCGGCGTCGAGGCGATGAACTCAGGGGAGCGGCCATCGACCGTGCGGGTGAGCGCAACCGGTGGCGAGTCGCCCGTCGAGTTCGACGCCGTGGTGCGGATCGACACGCCAGGAGAGCTGGCCTACTTCCGGCACGGCGGCATCATGCAGTACGTTCTGCGCTCCCTCCGCTCCCGCTAGCAGACAGAGCCGGGGGCGCACCCGGACAGCGGCTGACCGTATGCATCCCAAAATGGGATGCATCGGGTACGATGGGCAGCATGAGCACTCAGATCGCCGTTCGGCTGCCCGATGAGATGGTGGCCTTCCTGGACCGCACCGTGGCCACCGGCAAGGCTCGTAGCCGGGCCGCGCTCGTCGCGGCGGCGGTGGAGCGCGAGATGCGTCGACAGGCTGCCGAGCAAGACGCCCAGGTCCTGCGTGAGCACGGCCCCGCCGACGACCTGGACGATCTGGTGCAGTGGAGCAGCACCCACCTCGAGGTCGAGGACTGATCGGTGCGCGAGATCTGCCTGGTGCGTCTCGACAAGACCCGGCCGGCTCTGGTCTTGACCCGCGAGGCAGCGCGGGCCGCGATGACCAAGGTGACCGTCGCTCCCATCACCACCACCATCAAGGGCTTGTCCAGCGAGATCCTGGTCGGACCCGACAACGGGCTGGATCACGACTGCGTGGTTGCCCTCGATAACGTCATCACCGTCCCGGTGAACCTGCTCGGCCGTACCGTCGGGTACCTCAGCGCCGAACAAGAGGCTCAACTGTCGCGCGCCGTGGTCTTGGCCTACGACCTCGAGCTACCCCTTCTCGAATGACCCGAAGGGGCGCCGGACAGCGGCGTGACAGTGCGTTTCCCTTGTCAGGCGCGGCTGGGGTTGAGAAGTGATCTGAGGATGTCTTCCATCTCGTCGAGGCTGTCTTGCTGGCCGTCGAAGCTGGTCATGTGGTCGCGTCCGGCCTTGTCGCGGAAGGCCAGTCTCCAGGTGAACGTCGTGACTCCGTCACGTTCCTGCAGCTCCATCGTCTCGACTGCCTCGACATCCGGCCAACAGTTGAAGTGCCACGTCTCCACAGTTCGGACCGGCGGCTCGACCTCCAGGTATGTCCCGCTGAACGAGAACACG
>JAICMS010000057.1 GCA_025929075.1 Propionibacteriales bacterium | reverse complement strand
TGACGGGAAGCAGCTCGCCGTGGCCAGCCACGACGGCCGGCTGCTGCTGGTGAGCCTGGCCACGGACAAAGACGGCGCTCCCAGCACCGGGACGGCCCGCGTCCGCGAGGTCGACCAGACGACGATGGGCGACGTGCAGGGGCTGGCCTTCTCGCCCGACTCCCGCTGGCTGGCCTGGTCCGCACCGGGAGTCGAGCCGCTTCGCCACATCCGGATGATCGACCTGACGGCCCGGCGAGGCAAGCCCTTCGACGTCACGCCCCTGCGGTTCACCGACACCGAGCCGGCCTTCACCCTCGATGGCTTGCACCTGGCGTTCCTGTCCGTACGCAGCCTCGACCCGGTCTACGACGCGTTCGTGTTCGACTTGTCCTTCCCCAACGGCTGTCGGCCGTACGTCGTCCCGCTGGCAATCGACACCCCGTCCCCCTTCGAACCGCAGCTCGGCGGTCGGCCCACCCAGCCCGACGAGCAGAAGCCGGACGCGTCGGGCGCCGGTGACACCGACAAGGAGAAGGACGCCAAGAAGGCGGACGCGCCACCGCAGACCAAGGTCGACGTCGAGGGCCTCGACCAGCGGCTCGTCGCGGTGCCCGTCGCCGGTGCTCGCTACTCCTCGCTTCGGGCCGTCAAGGGCGGCCTCGTCTGGTTGAAGCAGCCCTTGCGCGGTGAGCTCGGCGACGACCTGCCGAAGCCCGACGACCAACCGCTGCGCTCGGTCCTCGAACACATCGACCTCGCGACTGGTCGGACGCAGACGCTCGTCGATGCTGCGGACTGGGTCGTGGCCAGCGGCGACGGCACCCGGCTCGCGGCCGGGGACCAGGGCGCGATGCGGATGCTGCCGGCCACGTCGAAGGCCGACAAGGAGAGCCCGGACGTGGTCGAGGTGGACCTGTCCCGGGTGCGCATCGAGGTGCTCCAGCAGGCCGAGTGGACCCAGATGCTGCATGAGGCGTGGCGGCTGATGCGAGACCACTTCTGGCGTGCCGACATGAACGGCGTCGACTGGAAGGCTGCTCTGGACCGCTACGTGCCCCTGCTGCCTGCTCTCGGCTCGCATGACGATCTCGTCGACCTGATCTGGGAGATGCACGGCGAGCTCGGCTCGTCGCATGCCTACTGTCGCGCACCGGACTCCGGCGGCGACCCGGCCCGCCGGCAGGGCCTGTTGGGCGCCGACATCGAGTACCGGGACGGGCGCTGGCAGATCACCCGCATCGTGCCCGGCGAGACGTCGGAGCGTCGCGCCCGGTCGCCGCTGACGGCGCCCGGTGTGGGAGCGAGGATCGGCGACGCGATAGTGGCCGTCGACGGCCGGCCGACCAGCGCCTCGGTCAGCCCGAACGCGCTGCTCGTCGGTACGGCGACCAAGCCGGTCGAGCTGACGCTGGCGCCGGCTTCCGGTGGCGCCAACCGCCGAGTCGTCGCCGTACCGCTGGCCGACGAGTTCCCGCTGCGTTACCAGGACTGGGTCAACGGCCGGCGGGAGTACGTGCATCAGCAGACCGACGGCAAGATCGGCTACGTCCACGTCCCCGACATGGTGTCGGGTGGATGGGCGCAGCTGCACCGGGACCTGCGCACCGAGGTCAGTCGCGACGCGCTGATCGTCGACGTCCGTGGCAACAGCGGCGGGCACACGTCAGCCCTCGTCATCGAGAAGCTGGCTCGGCGGATCATCGGCTGGGACGTCTCCCGTGGCTACCCGTCGCAGTCCTACCCGGGCGACGCCCGCCGCGGCCCGATGGTCACCATCACCGACCTATGGGCGGGATCGGATGGCGACATCGTGACCGCGGCGATCCAGGCGCTGGAGCTCGGCCCGGTGATCGGGACCCGCACGTGGGGTGGCGTGATCGGCATCGACGGTCGCTACACGCTGATCGACGGCACCCGGGTCACCCAGCCGCGCTACTCGTTCTGGTTCGAGAAGTTCGGCTGGGACGTGGAGAACCACGGCGTCGATCCCGACATCGAAGTGGTGGCCCGGCCCCAGGACCGGGTGACTCGCAACGACGTCCAGCTCGACTACGCAATCCGGCTCGTCGGCCGGCTGTTGAAGAAGACACCGCCGAAGAACCCGCCGACCCTGCCGGCCAAGCGCTGGTAGCCGGCAGGCTCAGGGGCGTCTGGTTGCTCGCCAGCACTGGGTGACGTAGGGAAGCACGACGGCCGCGTCCGGCTCGCTGCGGACCGCGTCGGCGTAGAGCTGGTCGACCAGCGCCATCACCTCGGCTCGTTCCTCCTGAGACAGCGCGCTGACATACGAGCGGGAAGCCACCAGACCGCGGAGGCCGGCCCGGTCGAGGGTCTGGCTGTGGCTGAACTCCGTGTACTCGACGTCTTCGAAGAGGTCGGACTGCGCGAGCGCATGGGCCGAGCCGGCTCCCCAGTCCCCGGCAAGCCCGGTTGGCCGGACTGACCGCAGCAGTGTGCTGAGTGCCTGGGTCCAGCCCTGCTCGCCGACGCGGGTGTTCCACACCAGAGCCAGCCTGCCGAAAGGCCGCAGCACCCGCCGGATCTCGGCGAGCGCAACCTCCGCGTCGAACCAGTGGAAAGCCGTCGCCACGGTGACGACGTCGAAGCTGCCCCCACGAAACGGCAGTGACTCCGCAGCGCTGGCAACGCCCGGCGTGCCCGGCAAGGAGCTGACCAGCCGGTCGAGCATCTGCTGGCTGGGCTCGGCGGCGACCACCCGGTGGCCGAGACCGACCAGGGTGGCGGTGAGCGACCCGCTGCCGGCCGCCAGGTCGAGCACGTCCGCCGGCTCTGATCCGGCCAACCAACTCGCCGCCGCGGCGGGGTAACCGGACGGCTGTCGGCGTACGAGCCCGCCGCAGATCCGAAACTGGCCCCCAGCCGGGTCCGCAGTGAGGGTTCCCCGAGCTCGGCGGCTAGTCGGAGAGCGCGTCGCGGATCGGGACGAACTTGGCCGCCGCCTCGGCGAGCTCGGCCGCGGGGTCGGAGTCGGCGACGATGCCGCAGCCGGCGAAGAGCCGGACCCGTGCCCCTTCATACTCCGCGGAGCGCAGCGCGATCCCCCACTCCCCGTCGCCGTCGGCGTCGATCCAGCCGACCGGCCCGGCATAGCGGCCGCGGTCCATGCCCTCGATCTCGCCGATCAGCGCCACCGCGCGCTCGGTCGGTGTGCCGCCCACGGCAGCACTCGGGTGCAGGGCGGCAGCGAGCCCCAGGGCCGTCGTGTCGCCGGCGAGCACCCCGGTGACGTCGGTGGCCAGGTGCATCACGTTGGGCAGGTGCAGCACGAACGGCGCCTCCGGCACGTTCATGCTTGAGCAGTACGGCGACAGGGCGTCGGCCACCGAGCGGACCGCGAGCTCGTGCTCTTCGAGGTCCTTCGACGACCGGGCGAGCGTCGCCGCGAGAGTGAGGTCGCGGGCGTCGTCGCCGGTCCGGCGGATGGTGCCGGCGAGGACACGGCTGGCCACCAGGCCGCGCTCGCGGCGTACCAACATCTCCGGTGTGGCGCCGAAGAGCCCGTCGACGTGGAAGGTCCAGCAGGCGGGATACCGGTCGGCGAGCCTGGCGAGCGGCGCGCGTACGTCGAGCGGCTCGGCGAGGTCGGCAACGAGGTCGCGGGCCAGCACCACCTTGTCGAGGTCGCCGGCCTGGATCCGGCGGACTGCCTCGGCGACGACGGACTCCCACTGCGCCCCGCTGAGTGCGCCGTCGGAGAACACGGCTCCCCGCGGCGGTGCCGGCGGGTCGGCCGGACCCAGCTCGGGCAACGCCGGCAGGGCCCCGCGCGCCACGACGGTCAGCCACACCAGGGGACCCCGGCGACCGACCAGGACCTCGGGCACCACCAGCACCGATGAGCCCGGCTCGTCGGCGTACCCGAAGGACCCGAAGGCCACCAGGCCGCACCCCGGCGCCGAGACCTCGTCGCGAACCACGCTGGAGCCGGCCACGTCACGCCACCAGGCATCGGCGGCGGCGAAGCGCTCGGCTCCCGAGCACTCCAGCCGCGCCGCCTCACCCCAGCCGACGAGGCCGTCACCTCGGTGCAGCCACGACAGCGGTTGCGAAGAGGGGAGCAGGTCGACGAGGCGGCCGGGGTCGGCGACCCGCACGGTGTGGGCGACGAGCGGAGCAGTCTCGCCGGCGGCAGCGCTCGGCTGGGACGTCACGGCCCGAGCCTAACGGCACCCGGTCGGTCGTCGGCGGCCCGCGTCAGGCGGCAGACTGTCGCCATGGCGGGCGCCGGCATGGACAAGCAGCCGCAGCAGGTGGCCGCGATGTTCGACAAGGTGGCCGCCCGCTACGACGTCACCAACGACGTGCTGTCGCTCGGGCAGGACCGCCGCTGGCGGCGAGCCGTGGTGGCGGCGGTCGACCCAGCGCCGGGGCAGCGGATCCTCGACCTCGCAGCCGGGACGGGCACCAGCAGCGTCCCCTTCGTGATGCGCGGGGCGCTGGTAGTTCCCTGCGACTTCTCCGTCGGCATGCTCACCGTGGGAAAGCGGGAGCGGCCGCGGCTGCCGTTCGTGGCCGGCGACGCGGTGCGGCTGCCGTTTCGCGACCACACGTTCGACGCGGTGACGATCTCGTTCGGGCTGCGCAACGTCGCCGAGTACGCCGCTGCGCTGGTCGAGATGCTCCGGGTGACCCGGTTCGGCGGCCGGCTCCTGGTGTGTGAGTTCAGCCGGCCGACGTACCCCCCCTTCCGCAAGGTGTACGTCGAGTACCTGGTCAAGGCGCTGCCTGCTATCGCCACCCAGGTGTCGTCCAACCCGGAGTCGTACGTCTACCTGGCCGAGTCGATCCAGCGCTGGCCCGGCCAGCAGCAGCTCGCCGACGAGATCGCCGCCGCCGGGTGGGGCCGGGTCGAGTACCGCAACCTCTCCGGCGGCATCGTCGCCCTCCACCGCGCCACCCGCCTCTAGTGCCCCGGTGGAGAATCGAACCATGTCACAACCATCCGACACTGCCGCCCACCCCATCAGTGACGCGATCCTCGACCTCGTTGCGGGCCACAACCTCGGCACCCTGGCGACCATCAAGCGCGACGGTCGCCCGCAGCTGTCGAACATCAGCTACGGCTTCGACCGCGACCGGCTGCTGGTGCGGATCTCCTTGACCGCCGGCCGCGCGAAGGTCGCCAACCTGCGCCGCGACCCGCGCGCATCCCTGCTGGTCAACGCCAGCGACGGCTGGCTGTTCGCCGTCGTCGAGGGTGACATGGAGATGTCGCCGGTCGCCGCCGACCCGCACGACGCCACTGTCGAGGAGCTCATCGAGGTCTACCGCGAGGTCGCCGGCAAAGAGCATCCCGACTGGGACGACTACCGCGCGGCCATGGTCGCCGACCGGCGGCTCGTCGGGCGACTCACCGTCACCCACGGCTACGGGCTGCCCTCCCGCTGAGGCCCCGCGGCCGCTCCAGGGTGAAGCGGCGGTGGTCCGATGGGCCGGATTAGACTGGCGGCCTGCACGCTCGTGAACGCGTTCACGAGTTCCCGGACAGCCAGGTACGACGTGAGGACGGTCGCGATGACGACGCCCGCAGCGGATGAGCGGCAGGCCGACGTCATCGTCGTCGGCGCCGGCCCCGGAGGGTCCACCGCCGCCAGCTACCTCGCCCAGTCCGGGCTGTCCGTGCTGCTGCTGGAGAAGACCGCCTTCCCCCGCGAGAAAGTCTGCGGCGACGGCCTCACCCCTCGGGCGGTCAAGCAGCTGGTCCGCCTCGGGATCGACATCGACGGCCCCGGTTGGGCCCGCCACCGCGGCCTTCGCATCCTCGGCGGTGGGCATCGGCTCGAGCTGCCGTGGCCCGAGCTGGCGGAGTACCCCGGCTACGGCCTGGTGCGCACCCGCATCGACTTCGACGAGATCCTCGCCCGACACGCGCAGAAGAACGGCGCCCGGTTGCTGGAGTGCACCGCGGTGACGGGTCCGGTGCTCGACGACGCCGGGCGGGTTGTCGGCGTGACCGCTCGCAGCCTCGACCCCGAGGGCCGCAAGGCAGGCGACGACGTCTCCTTCCGCGCCCCGCTGGTCATTGCCGCCGACGGCGTCTCCTCCCGACTCGGCCTGTCCGTCGGCCGCGTCAAGCGGGCCGACCGGCCGATGGGCGTCGCCGTACGGACCTACTACACCAGTCCGCGGCACGACGACGAGTGGCTCGAGTCGTGGCTGGAGCTGTGGGATGACGACCCGGAGCGCGGCGGCCTGTTGCCCGGCTATGGCTGGATCTTCGGCGTCGGAGACGGCACGGTCAACGTCGGCCTGGGCATTCTCAACACCTCGGTTGCTTTTCGCGGCGTCGACTACAAGGACCTGCTGCGCCGCTGGCTCGACCACACTCCCGAGGAGTGGGGGCTGCGGGAGCACAACCGGACGTCGCCGGTCCGCGGCGCCGCGCTCCCCATGGGCTTCAACCGCAAGCCGCACTACGCGGACGGGCTGCTGCTGATCGGTGACGCCGCCGGCATGGTCAACCCCTTCAACGGCGAGGGCATCGCCTACGCGATGGAGTCCGCCGAGCTCGCCGCCGACGTGGTCACCCAGGCATTGAGCCGTACGTCGACTGTGAGCCGCGAGCGGGTCCTGCAGGGCTATGCCCGGGCGCTCGGCCAGCGCTACGGCGGCTACTACACGCTCGGCAGGTGGTTCGTCGCGGCGATCGGCAAGCCGCCGGTGATGCGGACGCTGACCAGCCGAGGCTTGCACCACCCGCTGCTCATGCAGTTCGCCCTGAAGCTGCTGGCCAACCTGACCGACCCGCACGACGGCGACGCGATGGACCGCATCGTCAACGCCATGTCCAAGATCGCGCCGGCGGCCTGAGGGGGAGAAGAAGACGACCGGGGCCACGCAACCGGGGCGCTCGCGCCGGGTGATAGGAACGCACAATGACCAAAGGAAGGGACGGTAGCCGGTGAACCTCTACCTGCCGATCGTCTTTCTCGGCATCCTCGCGGCAGCCTTCGCCGTGTTCTCAGTGGTGGCGAGCTCCATGCTCGGACCTCGGCGCTACAACCGCGCCAAGCTCGACTCCTACGAGTGCGGCATCCAGCCCACTCCACAGCCGGTCGGCGGCGGCCGGTTCCCGGTGAAGTACTACATCACCGCGATGATGTTCATCGTCTTCGACATCGAGATCATTTTCCTCTACCCGTGGGCGGTGTACTTCGACAGCATGAAGACCTTCGGGCTGATCGAGATGGTGCTGTTCATCGCCACGGTGTTCGTCGCCTACGCCTACGTCTGGCGACGCGGTGGGTTGGAGTGGGAGTGACGATGATGACCAACGCCTGGGGAGCGCGATAGCCGATGGGCCTCGAGGACAAGCTGCCGTCTGGGGTCCTCCTCACCACTGTGGAGGGCCTGGCCGGCTACTTCCGTAAGGCGTCGCTGTGGCCGGCGACCTTCGGGCTGGCCTGCTGCGCCATCGAGATGATGACGTCCGGTGGTCCGCGCTATGACCTTGCCCGCTTCGGGATGGAGGTCTTCCGGCCGTCGCCGCGTCAGGCCGACCTGATGATCGTGGCCGGTCGGGTCAGCCAGAAGATGGCGCCGGTCCTTCGGCAGATCTACGACCAGATGGCCAACCCGAAGTGGGTGCTTGCCATGGGGGTCTGCGCGAGCAGCGGCGGCATGTTCAACAACTACGCGATCGTGCAGGGTGTCGACCACGTCGTCCCGGTGCACATGTATCTCCCCGGCTGTCCGCCGCGCCCGGAGATGCTGATCGACGCCATCGTCAAGCTGCACCGCGAGATTCAGGGGTCCAAGCTTGGCGCCAACCTGCGCCATGAGGAGCGGGCTGAGGAAGAGGCGGCGCTGGAGGCGACCCCGACGTCGCAGATGACTGGGCTGTTGCGATGACGGCGAAGCGACGCCGCGAGTCCGGGGAGCCGGAGTCGCCGGAGCTGAAGAAGCCCGTCGACACCCCTGCCGGTCCACCGCCGGAGAAGCCGGCCGGCGAGCGGTCGCTGGAGGACAAGCCCGCGGAGGAGCGCTCGATCGCCGACAAGTCGCTGCACGGTGACGACCTGATCGTCGCCGACGACCCTGGGCCGCTTCCCGAGGGACAGGCAGTCGAGGTCGTCGACATCAGACAGGGGATGTTCGGGGTAACCGGCAGTGGTGACACGTCCGGCTACGGCCGGTTGGTCCGACGGGTCGCCGTACCCGGTCGGACCGATCGTCCGTACGGCGGATGGTTCGACGAGCTGGCCGACACGCTGGACGAGGCCCTGCGCAACCACCCGACCCTGCGGGAGCACCGCGACGCCGCCAACCCGGCCGCGGTCGCGATCCAGCGAGTGGTCGTCCACCGGGGCGAGATCACCTTCCACGTCGACCGGGCGCACCTGGTCACCGTGATGCAGGTGCTCCGCGACGACCCTGAGCTGCGCTTCGAGTTCTGCAGCGGTGTCAGCGGAGTTCACTTCCCGCATGAGCGCGGGGCGGAGCTGCACGCCGTCTACCACCTGCTCTCGATGACTCACAACCGACGGATCCGGGTCGAGACGAGCTGCCCGGACGACGATCCACACATCCCCTCGGTCGTGGCCGTCTACCCCACCAACGACTGGCACGAGCGCGAGACCTATGACTTCTTCGGCATCATCTTCGACGGCCACCCGGCGCTGACCCGCATCGAGATGCCCGACGACTGGCCGGGGCACCCGCAGCGCAAGGACTATCCCCTGGGTGGGATCCCGGTCGAGTACAAGGGAGCAACGGTGCCGCCGCCGAACGAGCGGAGGGCTTACAACTGATGGTCGACACCACCGCAGAGGCGACCGCTGGTCGCGGCGAGGCCAGCCGCCCAGGTATCGACCCGTACGCCACCGAGCACGAGACCAGCCAGGGACGGGTCTTCACCGTCACCGGCCAGGACTGGGACTCCGTCGTCAGCGGCGCCGTCGACGCCGAGGAGCGCATCGTCGTCAACATGGGTCCGCAGCACCCGTCGACGCATGGAGTGCTCCGGCTGATCCTCGAGCTCGAGGGTGAGACGGTGACCGAGTGTCGGTGTGGCATCGGCTACCTGCACACCGGCATCGAGAAGAACATGGAGTACCGCAGCTGGGTGCAAGGTGTGACGTTCTGCACCCGGATGGACTACCTGTCGCCGTTCTACAACGAGGCGACCTACTGCTTCGGCGTCGAGCGACTGCTCGACATCGAGGGGCAGATCCCCGAGAAGGCGCAGGTCATGCGGGTGCTGCTGATGGAGATCAACCGAATCTCCTCGCACCTGGTCGCGATCGCCACTGGAGGCATGGAGATCGGCGCGCTCACCGTGATGACGATCGGCTTCCGCGAGCGGGAGCTGTGCCTCGACCTCTTCGAGCTGATCACCGGCCTGCGGATGAACCACGGCTTCATCCGCCCAGGCGGCGTCGCCCAGGACCTTCCTCCCGGGGCGCTGGAGAAGGTGCACGAGTTCATCAAGCTGATGAAGAAGCGGCTGCCGGAGTACGCCGACCTGTGCAACCAGAACCCGATCTTCCGCGCTCGGCTCGTCGACGTCGGCTACCTCGACCTGGCCGGCTGCCTCGCGCTCGGCTGCTCAGGTCCGGTCTTGCGGGCCACGGGGTACGACTGGGACCTGCGCCGGAAGCAGCCGTACTGCGGCTATGAGGACTACGACTTCGACGTCATCACGTGGGACACCGCCGACAGCTACGGCAGGTTCCGGATCCGGCTGGCGGAGATGTGGGAGTCGCTGAAGATCATCGACCAGTGCGCCGACCGGTTGCAGGACCTCGAAGGCGCACCGGTGATGATCGGCGACAAGAAGATCGGCTGGCCGGCTCAGCTGGCCGTCGGTGCCGACGGCATGGGCAACTCTCTTGACCACATCCGACACATCATGGGCGAGTCGATGGAGGCTCTGATCCACCACTTCAAGATCGTCACCGAGGGCTTCCGGGTGCCGATCGGGCAGGCCTACGTTCCCGTGGAGTCCCCGCGCGGTGAGCTCGGCGCCCACGTGGTGTCCGACGGCGGCACCCGGCCCTACCGGGCGCACTTCCGCGACCCCTCGTTCGTCAACCTGCAGGCCGCGCCGGCGCTCTGCGAAGGTGGGCTGCTCGCGGACGTCATCGTCTCGGTGGCCAGCCTCGACCCGGTGATGGGTGGAGTAGACCGGTGACCGATACACCGAGTTCGGCGGACGACGTGCGAGGTGCTGCCGGCCGAGCGGTCAGTTCCGAGCGGGGACCGCAGACAGGTCAACGAGCCACCACGGCGGCGGAGGGGTCGGCCGGTGCGGGAGTCGTGACCCGTCCCGGCGAGAAGGACGGCTACCTCTCGCCGTACCACTATGACGTCGACTACCCACGCGGGGTTCCGACCTTCGGCCTCGCACCGGAGGCCGGCTTGCCTGCGCAAACGCTCGCGGAGCTGCGGGAGATCGCCGGGCGCTACCCGCAGCCGCAGTCCGGCCTGCTGCCGATGCTGCACCTCGTGCAGAGCGTCGAGGGCTGCGTGACCCGCAATGGGATCGAGGCGTGCGCGGAGATCCTCGGGTTGTCGACGGCTGAAGTGACGGCCGTCGCCACGTTCTACACGATGTACAAGCGACACCCTGTGGGCGAGTACCACGTCGGCGTCTGCACCAACACGCTCTGCGCGATCATGGGCGGCGACGCGATCCTCGAGCGACTGGAGAAGCACCTCGAGATCGGCAACGACGAGACGACCGAGGACGGCGCGATCACCCTCGAACACATCGAGTGCAATGCCGCCTGTGACTACGCGCCGGTCATGACGGTCAACTGGGAGTTCATCGACAACCAGACGCCTGACTCTGCCGTCCAGCTCGTCGAGGACCTCCGTGCCGGCCGTGAGGTGCAGTCCAGCCGCGGCGCCCGGATCTGCACCTGGCGTCAAGCCGAGCGGGTGTTGGCGGGCTTCCCGGACGACCGCGCAGACGAGGGCCCGGCCGCGGGACCGGCGTCGCTGGTCGGGCTCGAGCTGGCCCGGCAGCGCCACTGGACAGCCCCGCCGATCGAGGCGTCAGCCGAGCCCCCGCCGATGGCCCGCAGCGACGCCGTCGCTGGTGTCGAGGAGTCCGACACCTCCAGGGCGGAGTCGGAGACCAAGATGCAGGCGGCGGCGGGCGGCAAGCAAGACGCCCTCTTCGGTGACCGCGACGGAGACGACAACAGCGACGAGGAGTCCGGCTCGTGACAGACACCCTCACGCCCGTCCTCACCGACAACTGGGACCAGGAGCGGGCCTGGACGCTGGCCGCCTACGAAGAGCGCGACGGCTATCAGGCGCTGCGCAAGGCCCTCACGATGCCCCAGGACGACATCATCGCGATGGTCAAGGACTCCGGGCTCCGCGGCCGCGGTGGCGCCGGCTTCCTCACCGGCATGAAGTGGTCGTTCATCCCGCAGGGAGACGGCAAGCCGCACTACCTCGTGGTCAATGCCGACGAGTCGGAGCCGGGGACCTGCAAGGACATCCCACTCATGATGGCCAGCCCGCACACGCTCATCGAGGGCGCCATCATCTCGTCGTACGCGATCCGGGCGACCCACGCGTTCATCTACGTCCGCGGCGAGGTGCTGCACGTCGTACGGCGCCTGCAGAAGGCAGTGGCGGAGGCGTACCTCGCCGGCCACCTGGGCAGCAACATCCACGGGTCGGGCTACGACCTCGAGCTCGTCGTGCATGCCGGCGCGGGCGCCTACATCTGCGGCGAGGAGACCGCGCTGCTGGACTCGCTCGAGGGTTTGCGCGGGCAGCCCCGCCTGCGGCCGCCATTCCCGGCGATCGCCGGCCTTTATGCCTGCCCGACGGTGATCAACAACGTCGAATCGATCGCCTCCGTGCCGTGCATCGTGGCCAACGGCGCCGAGTGGTTCGCCAGCATGGGCACCGAGAAGAGCAAGGGGATGGGCATCTTCTCGCTGTCCGGGCACGTCACCCAACCTGGGCAGTACGAGGCGCCGCTCGGTATCACTCTTCGCGAGCTGCTCGACCTCGCAGGTGGGGTGCGTGTGGGGCACGAGCTGAAGTTCTGGACGCCCGGTGGCTCGTCCACCCCCATCCTCACTGCCGAGCACCTCGACGTACCGCTCGACTTCGAGTCGGTGTCCGACGCAGGCTCGATGCTCGGCACCCGGGCGCTGCAGATCTTCGACGAGACCACGTGCGTCGTGCGGGCTGTGCTGCGCTGGACGGAGTTCTACAAGCACGAGTCGTGCGGCAAGTGCACCCCCTGTCGTGAGGGCACCTGGTGGATGGCGCTGGTGCTGCAGCGACTGGAGAACGGGCTCGGCACCGAGGAGGACCTGGAGAGTCTCGTCGACCAGTGTGACAACATCCTCGGTCGGGCCTTCTGTGCGCTCGGCGACGGTGCCACTTCACCGGTCACGTCCTCGATCCAGTACTTCCGCGACGAGTACCTGGAGCACCTGCGGCTCCACCGCTGCCCGTTCGACCCGGCAGCGGCGACCCTGTTCGACTCGCCGGAGAGCGTCGGAGCCAAGCCATGACCGTCGAGCAGTCGAGCCAGCCCGGGCAGTCGGCCGAGCCGGCCGTGAAGATGGTGTCGTTGACCATCGACGACGTCCCGATGATGGTCGCCGAGGGCACGCTGGTGATCCGCGCCGCCGAGCAGATCGGCATCCAGATCCCCCGGTTCTGCGACCACCCCCTGCTCGAGCCGATCGGCGCCTGCCGGCAGTGCCTGGTGGAGGTGCCCGACGCCGGCAACGGCCGGCCGATCCCCAAGCCGCAGGCGTCCTGCACGTTGCCGGTGGCGGAGGGCATGGTCGTCAGGACGCAGCACACGTCACCGATCTCGGACAAAGCCCAGCAGGGAATCATGGAGTTCCTGCTGGTCAACCACCCGCTCGACTGCCCGATGTGCGACAAGGGTGGCGAGTGCCCGCTGCAGAACCAGGCGATGTCCAACGGTCGCGGCGAGTCGCGCTACCACGACCCCAAACGGACCTACGCCAAGCCGATCAACATCTCGCCGGAGATCCTGCTCGACCGGGAGCGCTGCATCCTCTGCACCCGGTGCACCCGGTTCAGCGAGGAGATCCCGGGCGACCCGATGATCACCATGAACGAGCGCGGCTGGCTGCAACAGGTGGCGGTCTACGAGAAGCAGCCCTTCGAGTCCTACTTCTCCGGCAACACCATCCAGATCTGTCCCGTGGGCGCGCTCACCTCGACCGCCTACCGGTTCCGTTCCCGGCCGTTCGACCTGGTGTCGACACCGTCGGTCTGCGAGCACTGCGCCTCCGGCTGCGCCCTGCGCACCGACTTCCGGCGTGGCAAGGTCATGCGTCGGCTTGCCGGTGACGACCCAGAGGTCAACCAGGAGTGGAACTGCGACAAGGGCCGGTTCGCCTTCACGTACTCGCGTCTCGATGACAGGATCGAGCACCCGCTGGTCCGCGATGAGGAGACCGGCGAGCTGAGGATCGCCTCCTGGCCAGAGGCCCTGGCCGTGGCTGCACGAGGGCTCGCGGCGGCCCACGGCTCGGTCGGCGTCCTGCCCGGCGGACGGTTGACCGCTGAGGACGCCTACGCCTACGGCAAGTTCGCCCGCGCCGTGCTGGGCTCCAACGACGTGGACTTCAGGGCCCGGCCGACGTCGGCGGAGGAGGCCGACTTCTTGGCCGCCCATGTCGCCGGCGCGCCGATGGTCACCTACGCGGATCTCGAGCGGGCGAGCGCTGTGCTGCTCGTCGGTGTCGAGCCGGAGGAAGAGTCGCCGATCATCTTCCTGCGACTGCGCAGGGCTGTCAGGAGGAGCCGGACGAGGGTCTATTCGATCGCATCGCACACGTCGCTCGGCCTGCGCAAGCTCAGCGGCCGGTTGCTGCGCACGACGCCCGGCCGAGAGGCCGCCGTGGTCGCCGGCGTGGCGGACGACGGTGAGATCGCACTCGACGCCGGCGGCGTGATCCTCGTCGGCGAACGGATGGCGACCTCACCGGGGGCGTTGGCCGCGGTGGCACAGCTGGCCACCACGACGGGAGCCCGGCTTGCCTGGGTGCCGCGTCGAGCCGGTGAACGCGGCGCAGTTGAGGCCGGAGCGCTGCCGAACCTGCTCCCCGGTGCCCGGCCGCTTTCCGATGCCGCGGCCCGCGTCGACGTGGCAGCGGCCTGGGGTGTCGACGGCATCCCCGCCGAGCGGGGGCGCGACACCGACCAGATCCTGGCCGCAGCGGCCGCCGATGAGCTGACCGCCTTGGTCGTCGGAGGCGTGCAGATCGACGACCTGGCCGACCCTGCTGCCGCGCTGGAGGCAATGGATCGCGTCGGGTTCCTGGTGAGCCTCGAGATCCGGGCCAGCGCGGTCACCGAGCGTGCCGATGTCGTCCTGCCGGTGGCTGCGGTCGACCAGAAGGCGGGGACGTTTGTGGACTGGGAGGGCCGGTTACGACAGTTCGACGTCGTACTGGACAGCTCCATGCTCACCGACATGCAGGTGCTGGCAGCGGTCGCTGAGGAGATGGGCCGTCCGCTGGGGATGCGGACGGTGCAGCAGGCCCGCAACGAGCTCAACGAGCTCGGACTGTGGGACGGCGACCGGTCGGCGTCGACGGGGCAGCCGACCCAGACCGCCGGCCGGCCTGCGGCCGACCCCGCTCCGGTCGCCGACACCGGACAGGCAGTGCTCTCTAGTTGGCGTCTGCTCATCGACGACAGTCGAGATGTCGATGGCGAGCCCTACCTGCAGGCCACGGCGCGCGAGCCCGTTGCGGTGCTCTCGCCGGCCACC
>JAICMS010000094.1 GCA_025929075.1 Propionibacteriales bacterium | reverse complement strand
GTCAAGATCTAGTCTGTTGAGTGGTCTCGTCTGCGAGGCCCAAGTATTCCCAGACGTCAGCAGTACCTTCGAGGACCGTGCCTTCCGGAAGGGGGCCGCCGATGGGTGCCAGCGCGACATCGACCGCTTCAGCAAACAGTTCGTGGCGGATAGTCAGGTTTGGCTCGCCGAGCCAACGGTCTATGAGGTCGAAGAACGACGGGTCGTGGTCCTTGAGCAAGCCCACGTCCGTCTTCCAGCCCGCCTGCGGTATGCCACGAGCAGTGAACCAGGACTGCACTGCGGCTACGAAGGTATGAAGCTGCCGCATGCCGAGGGCCACGTGGATGACCGGATCGTCAGCGCGGCGCAGGAGGGCTTGGTTCACCCGCAGGTCCTGGGTCAAGAACGACCGGGTCGTCCTTTGCCAGGTCGGGCTTTCGCTCGGGCGTCCGATGATCAGGTGCCTCGCTCGCTCCCCGGCTCTCCCACAGAGTCCAGTCGGGTCGTATGCAGGACGTACGTGAGCCAGCCAATCCACGAAGGGCCAGGCTTCATCCGAAGGCGGTGACCATTCGGCATCGCCTGACCCGCCAGCCGCGAGGCGATCTGCCCAACCAGCATCAATCAAGACGATGTCTGCCAACCGTCCATCAATGATCGTGCCCTCGACGCCCATTTCCGGCGGATAGGCCTCGAGGAGAACGCACAGGTCGAAGTCGCTCTCTTCAGTCCATTCCTCGGTAGCCGTCGAGCCGAGGAAGCCGACGGCCTTCACCCGGTCCGTGGCCTTGAGGCGCTGGATCGTCACTTCTAGGGCGAGGTCAGATGACCAGGGCACCACAGGGTCCATGCCGGCTCCGTAACCAGTCCAAACCGACGTTCCGCTTCCAGCCGGCCACTTTGGCTCAGCGTCCAGCATTCAGCCGACCCACTGTCGGTGGGCCTGCCTAGGATCGCAGCATGAGGCCAGTGACCGACCTGGAGCGGACCGTCGCGCCGTTCGAGGTGATCTCCGATTTCGTGCCGTCAGGCGACCAGCCAGCCGCGATCGAGGAGCTCGAGCGGCGCGTCAAGGGCGGCGCGAAGAACTCCGTACTGCTCGGCGCGACCGGCACCGGCAAGACGGCGACGATCGCCTGGCTGGTCGAGCGGGTGCAGCGTCCGACGCTGGTGATGCTCCCCAACAAGACCCTGGCCGCCCAGTTCGCCAACGAGCTGCGCGAGCTGCTGCCCAACAACGCCGTCGAGTACTTCGTCTCCTACTACGACTACTACCAACCCGAGGCATACGTTCCGCAGACCGACACCTACATCGAGAAGGACTCCTCCATCAACGAGGAGGTCGAGCGACTGCGACACTCGGCCACCAACTCGCTGTTGACCCGGCGCGACGCCATCGTGGTGGCGACCGTCTCATGCATCTACGGCCTCGGCACGCCACAGGAGTACGTCGACCGGATGGTCCCGCTCCGGGTCGGCATGGAGATCGAGCGCGACTCTCTGTTACGCAAGCTCGTCAACATCCAGTACACCCGCAACGACCTGGCATTCACTCGCGGCACCTTCCGGGTTCGCGGTGACACCCTCGAGGTGTTTCCGGTCTACGAGCAGCTCGCCGTCCGGGTGGAGTTCTTCGGCGACGAGATCGAGCGGTTGATGACCCTGCATCCGCTCACGGGCGAGGTCATCAGCGAGGACAAGGAGCTCTACATCTTCCCGGCGTCCCACTACGTTGCCGGGCCGGAGCGGATGGAGCGCGCGATCAGCGGCATCGAGGCTGAGCTGGAGGAGCGGGTCGCCGAGCTCGAACGCACCGGCAAACTGCTTGAGGCTCAGCGGCTGCGGATGCGCACGGGCTACGACGTCGAGATGATGCGGCAGATCGGCACCTGCTCCGGCATCGAGAACTATTCGCGTCACATCGACGGCCGCAGCAAAGGCAGCCCGCCCAACTGCCTCCTCGACTACTTCCCCGAGGACTTCCTGCTGGTGGTCGACGAGTCACACGTGACGGTGCCGCAGATCGGCGGTATGTACGAAGGTGACATGTCGCGCAAGCGCACCCTCGTTGAACACGGGTTCCGGCTCCCGAGCGCCATGGACAACCGGCCGCTGCGCTGGGAGGAGTTCCTCGAACGGATCGGCCAGACCGTCTTCCTCTCCGCAACCCCTGGGTCATACGAGATGTCGCGCGTCGACAAGACGGTCGAGCAGATCATCCGGCCGACCGGCCTGGTCGACCCCGAGGTGGTGGTGAAGCCGACGAAGGGCCAGATCGACGACCTCATCCACGAGATCGGCGTCCGCACGGAGCGGGGTGAACGCGTTCTCGTCACGACCCTGACGAAGAAGATGGCCGAGGACCTCACCGACTACCTGCTCGAGAACGGCATCCGCACCCGCTACCTCCACAGCGAAGTCGACACGCTGCGCCGGATCGAGCTGCTCCGTGAGCTGCGGCTCGGCCAGTTCGACGTACTGGTCGGCATCAACCTGCTGCGGGAGGGCCTCGATCTGCCGGAGGTGTCCCTCGTCGCGATCCTCGACGCCGACAAGGAGGGCTTCCTCCGATCGGGCACATCACTGATCCAGACGATCGGCCGGGCGGCCCGCAACGTGTCCGGCCAGGTGATCATGTACGCCGACAGCATCACCGACTCGATGTCGCGGGCCATCGACGAGACCAACCGCCGTCGCGCCAAGCAGGTCGCATACAACGAGGCGATGGGCGTCGACCCTCAGCCGCTGCGCAAGCGGATCGCCGACATCACCGACATGCTCGCCCGCGAGGACGCCGACACCGCTGAGCTGATCGGCAGCGGTCGCAGCCAGTCGCGTGGCAAGGCCCCGGTGCCCGGGCTCGGCAACCGCGACGCGGGCCGCCACGCTCGCGAGCTCGCCGGACTGCCGTCTGCCGATGTCGCCGACCTCATCCAGCAACTGACCGATCAGATGAAGGCGGCGGCGGCGGAGCTTCAGTTCGAGGTCGCCGCCCGGCTGCGCGACGAGGTCAAGGAGCTCAAGCGGGAGTTCCGGCAGATGACGGAAGCCGGCGTGTGACCCGCGACACGCTGACCGCCGGTTGCTCGGGCAAGCCGGTCCCCCGCAAACATCGGCCGGTTGAGGTCTGATCGCTCGGGGCAGCCGTCGAGCGCTCGTCGTACTGACTTGTTCGCCGACCCCGCCGTCGGAGACAATGACGGACATCGAAGGGGAGTACTCCCCGCGGCAGCATCGTCATCACGGGCCGACCGCCAGTCGGTACCCGGTGTTGTCGGGTCGGACCCCCGACCGAGGAGACCTTCGGAGCCAGTGACCGATCCCGCCGTGCGTGAGGCGGGCGACTCCGAGGAGCCCGATGGACGTCCCCACCTGGGTTTGGCTGACGACAATTCTCGTCACGATCGCTGTGCTGATCGTCGACGTCTTCATCATCGGTCGGCGTCCGCATGAGCCGTCGCGGCGCGAAGTGACGACGGCGTTGGCGGTCTATGGCGGCGGCGCAGTGGTGTTCGGACTCGGTGTCTGGCTGTTCGCAGGGCCCGACCGCGGCACGGAGTTCTTCGCCGGCTGGATCACCGAGTACTCGCTGTCGATCGACAACTTGTTCATCTTCCTGATCATCATGAGCAGACTGCAGGTGCCTCGCCAACTGCAGCAGTCGGCGCTGATGGTGGGCATCGTGCTCGCGTTGGTGATGCGTGGTGGCTTCATCGCCGCGGGGGCGGCTGCGATCAACGCTTTCAGCTGGGTCTTCTACGTGTTCGGTGCCTTCCTGATCTACACCGCGGTGGCGCTCGCCCGCGGCAACGACGAGGAGGGTGAGGGAGAGAACCGGTTCGTGCGCCTGGTCCAGCGCCGACTGCCGGTGACCGACGACTTCCACGGCACGCGATTGACGATCCGGGACGGCGGCCGCCGGCTCGTCACGCCGATGCTCGTGGTGATCGTCGCCCTCGGAACCACCGACCTGCTGTTCGCGCTCGACTCGATCCCGGCGATCTACGGGCTGACCAACGCGCCGTACATCGTGCTGACCGCAAACATCTTCGCGCTGATGGGGCTGCGGCAGATGTACTTCCTCATCGGCGGCTTGCTACGTCGGCTCATCTACCTCAGCTACGGCCTGGCCGTGCTGCTCGCGTTCATCGGCGCGAAGCTGGTGCTGCACGCCCTGTCGCACAACGAGCTGCCCTTCATCAACGGCGGCGAGCACGTGGGCTGGGCGCCGGAGATCCCCACCTGGCTGTCGCTCGCGGCCATCGTCGTGGTCCTCGCTGTCACCGCTGTCGCCAGCCTGGCCGTTTCCAGCCGTCGCGCCGCGAACAGTCAGCCCGGCTAGGCGAGGAAGCGGCCGGCGGCGAGCAGCGTGTCGTGCCGTTCGGGGGCGAGCGTCGACTCCTCGATCCCGCTCCCAGTCTCCGGCGCATGCAGCATCTGCCGTTGGCCCGTGACGAAGCCGACGTGGTGGACCTCGGCATTCGGTCGGGCGAAGAAGTAGAGGTCGCCCGGCTGCTCTTCGCCGAGCGGGATGGGCGTGGCGGCCAGGAACTGCGCGTGGGCGTCCCGGGGCACGATGACGCCGGCCTGGCGATAGCAGTAGTGGACGAGGCCCGAGCAGTCGAAACCGTGAGGACTGGTCCCGCCCCAGAGGTAGGGGAGCCCCGTGAACTGACGCGAGTGCGCCAGGATCGCCTGGCGGTCGGCGGCGATCAGGGCTGCCGGCGCTGACGTGTCGGACCAGGCGTCCTCGAGGTGCGCTCGTCGCAGCCAGGCCGGGTACCCGCGGGCGTCTTCGGGCGCCGGTTGCCAACGGGCGACGACCTTCACCCAGCCGTCGTCAGCCTCTTCGATGACGTCGGCCGGCTCCCGATGCAGCAGCTGGGTGAGCACTCGACCGTGCAGCCCCCTGCGCGCCTCGGTGTCGAGGCTGTCCGCCCAGGCCCTGGCGTCAGCATCGTCGGCGATCATCGCCGCGTCGATCTCGCGGGGCGCGTCAGGCGCGGTCCAGCCTGTGGTGACGTCGACCGCCACCTGCTGGAGCCTCACTTCAGTCCCTCCACGCCCAAGCCGGGCGCGTCCGGCAGCACGATCGTGGCGCCGTCGTACTCCAGCCCCCCGACGACCGGACTGTGGGCTGTCCACCAGGCTGCGTCAAGGTCGCTGGTGTACGTCGATCCGTGGGCCGCGACCAGCGAGGCCGCGGCGCCGACTCCGATCGGCCCCTCCATCATCGAGCCGACGATCGTGCCCATGCCGTGCTCGCGGGCGACCTGGAGCATTGTGCGTGCCGGGCCGAGTCCGCCGCACTTGGCCAGCTTGACGTTGACGAGGTCGGCGGCACCGTGCTCGATCACCGCGACCAGATCGCGCAGTCCGAACACCGACTCGTCGGCCATCACGGGTGTGTCGACCGCGGCCGTGACGCGCGCGAGGCCCTGGAGGTCGTGGCGCGGCACCGGCTGCTCGACGAACTCCAGGTCGGCCCGGGCGTCCTCGAGCGCGTGGATCACGGCGATCGCCTGCCGTGGCGTCCAGCCCTGGTTGGCGTCGACTCGGAGCCGGACGCCCGGCCCGACGGCCTCGCGGACGGCCATCACCCGGTCGACGTCCCCCTGGGCGTCGGAACCGACCTTGAGCTTCAGCACGGAGAAGCCGTCACCGGTCCGTTCGGCGGCGGTCTTGCGCAGCGCCTCCGCATCCCCGGCTGAGACCGTCACATCGGTGTCGACCTGCCGTCGGGACGTCCCGAGGAACGCCGGCAGGCTCACCCCGAGGGTCCGCGCCGCGAGGTCATGCAGCGCGACGTCCATCGCCGCCTTCGCGCCGTGGTTGCCGACAACGGCCGCCGCCACGTCGACGAGCAGGTCGGCCAAGTCGCTGATCGAGCGGCCGCGCACCACGTCGGTGAGTGGGCCAGCCAAGCACGCTTCAGCGCCCGCCAGCGACTCCCCGGTGACCCGCCAAACCTGGGGCGCCTCCCCGAAACCGCGCCGCCCGTCGTTGTCGACGATTTCCACCACGGTTGTCTCGAGCACGCTGGTGCTGCGCAGGGCGGTGACGAACGGGGTATGCAGGGGAGCGGTGAGCCGATGGCACCGGATCTCGGTGATGGTCACCGCGTCAGCCTACGTCGACGAGCTGCTGGCGGTCGGTCCAGGAAGCGGCGGCCGCCCGCGCGAGGAGGTCGAGCCCGGCCTGCTCGGAAAGCGATGTTGTGGTGCAGACGACGAGCACGTACGGCGCCCCGTCAGGGGGATAGACGATCCCGGCGTCATGGGAGATGCCCTCGACCCACCCCGACTTGTGCGCGACCTTCGTGCCGGCCGGCAGTCCGGCTGGGATGGCGTCGTTGATCTGTTGGGCGGCCAAGACGTCCAACACCTCGCGAGTGCTCTGCGCCGAGCAGAGTTCCCCGGCGGCGAGTGCCTGCAGCTGTCCGGCCAGGTCGGCCGCGGTCACGATGTTCTGCAGACCGGCGTCGCGGGCGGCGGTGTCCTCGATGCCACGACTGACGACGCTGCGGGTCGAGCCGGCAGCTGACAGGGTGGCGGCGACCGCGTCAAGGCCGACTTCCTCCAGCACCAGGTTCGTCGCCAGGTTGCTCGACCTGACGATCGCGCGGTAGCAGAGCCAGCGCAGTGCCACCTCCTTGCCGATGCGCCGCCACACCTCGGGGTCGCTGTCCTCGTCGCGGTCCATCAGGAACCGCCCACCGCCGACTTGCGAGGCGAAGTCGTCATGGACCCCGACGGGGGCATCGAGGTCGACCTCGCCGGCTTCCGCCCGGCGGAAGCCGGCGATGACCAAAGCCAGCTTCATCGTGCTGGCGGCGTAGTGCTGCTCGTCGGCGCGACAGGTGAAGGCGGGCGGTCCGGAGAGGGGCCCGGCCCAGACGGAGACCGTCCCGTCGGCGGTCAGCCCGTCGACGTACTCCTCCAACGCGAGAGCGGCCACCGTTGCACGCTAGCCGGATAGCCCGCCGTCCTACCAACCGCGGGCGCGCCACTCCTCGAGGTGAGGTCGCTCGGCGCCGATCGTGGTGTCGGCGCCGTGTCCGGGATAGACCCAGGTCTCGTCGGGCAGTCGCTCGAAGAGCTTGTGCTGCACGTCGTCGATCAGCGAGGCAAAGTTGTCGGCTGACGTGGTCTTGCCGACACCGCCGGGGAAGAGGCTGTCACCGGTCCAGAGGTGCGGCGTGCCCTCCGGGTCGTCGTAGAGCAGCGCGATCGAGCCCGGCGTGTGGCCGGCGAGGTGGATGACCTCGAGCTTGCAGGAGCCGACGGAGACGGTGTCTCCGTCGCCGACCGGCCGGGAGGTGGCGACCGGGATGCCGTCGACGTCGTCGGCTCCGGCGACGGTCTCGGCGCGGGTAGCCTCGACGAGCCTGCCCAGGCCGCCCCAGTGGTCGGGGTGTTGATGGGTGGTGATGATCGTGGCGAGCGGAAGGTTGCCGATCAGGTCGATGAGCACGTCGGGCTCGGCAGCCGCGTCGATCATCAGCGCATCGCCTGTAGTGCGGCACTCGAGCAGGTAGGCGTTGTTGTCCATCGGGCCCACCGAAGCCTTGGTGACGACGAGTTGGGGGAGCTCGCGCACGCCTGGTGAACCTGGCTTCACCTTGCCCGTGTACGCCATCGGTCAGCCTCCTGCAGTCGATCGGTTTCGGCCCTCGGTGGGATGCCGAGCCTATCGTGTGCCGGCCGCTAGGATGGCGAACGCATGTTCGAACGAGGCCCGTTGTCGGCGGTGGCTGTCATAGTGTCGCGGTGCGCAGAATGTCGACAGTGAAGCAGCCCGGCTTCGAAGACGAGCAGTGGGACGACAAGCGGTGGGACGACAAGCGTTGGGACGACAAGAGTGACGAGGGCAGGGTGGCCGACCGACTGATTGTGCGCGGCGCGCGCGAGCACAACCTCAAGGACGTCTCTCTCGACCTGCCCCGCGACGCGATGATCGTGTTCACGGGGTTGTCGGGGTCCGGCAAGTCCAGCCTCGCCTTCGACACGATCTTTGCCGAGGGCCAGCGACGGTATGTCGAGTCCCTGTCGGCGTACGCGCGGCAGTTCCTCGGCCAGATGGACAAGCCCGACGTCGACTTCATCGAGGGGCTCTCGCCGGCGGTGTCGATCGACCAGAAGTCGACATCCCGCAACCCGCGGTCGACCGTCGGGACGATCACCGAGGTCTACGACTACCTCCGCCTTCTCTACGCCCGGGCGGGGCGGCCGCACTGCCCCGTCTGCGGTCGGCCCCTCGCGCGGCAGACGCCGCAGCAGATTGTCGACCGCGTGCTCGAGCTCGAGGCCGGCAGTCGCTTCCAGGTGCTCGTGCCGGTGGTCCGCGGGCGCAAGGGCGAGTACGCCGACCTGTTCCGCCAGCTGCAGACGCAGGGCTTCTCCCGGGCGAGGGTGGACGGCGAGACGTCGTCGTTGGCCGACCCCCCGCGGCTCGACAAGCAGAAGAAGCACACGATCGAGGTCGTGGTCGACCGGCTGGCCGTCAAGCCGGGGGCTCGCCGGCGGCTCACCGACTCGGTGGAGACGGCGCTGCGGTTGTCCGGCGGTCTGGTCTCGCTCGACTTCGTCGACCTGGCGGAGTCCGACCCGCACCGGGAGCGCGTCTTCTCCGAGCACCTTGCCTGCCTCTACGACGACCTTTCCTTCGAGGAGCTCGAGCCCAGGTCCTTCTCCTTCAACAGCCCGTTCGGCGCCTGCCCGGACTGCCACGGACTCGGCACCCGGATGGTGGTCGATCCCGAGTTGGTGGTCCCCGACCCGGGCAAGTCGCTTGCCGAGGGCGCCATCTCTCCGTGGTCGTCGATGCACGTGGCGGACTACTTCGGCAGGCTCCTCGACGCTCTCGCCGACGAGATGGGCTTCTCGACCGCGACGCCGTGGCAGCGGCTGCCGGCGAAGGCGCGGCAGGCGGTTCTGCAGGGCCGGCCGGGCAAGCTGCACGTCCGCTACCACAACCGCTACGGACGCGAGCGCTCTTATTACGCGCAGTTCGAGGGCGTGATCCCGTACGTTGAGCGGCGGCACGGAGAGGCCGACAGCGACACCAGCCGGGAGCGGTTCGAGGGCTTCATGCGCGAGGTGCCATGTCTCGCCTGTCACGGTGCACGGCTCAAACCGGTGTCGCTGGCAGTGACGATCGGTGGCAAGAGCATCGCGGAGGTCTGCGCGCTCCCGGTCGACGAGGCGTCGGCGTTCCTGCTGGGCGACCTCGACCTGTCCACTCGCGAGCGCCAGATTGCCGAGCGGGTGCTGAAGGAGATCGGCGAACGCTTGCGGTTCCTGCTCGACGTCGGCCTCGACTACCTCACGCTCGACCGGCCGTCGGGCTCGCTCTCCGGCGGCGAGGCGCAGCGGATCCGGCTCGCGACCCAGATCGGCGCCGGTCTCGTCGGCGTCCTTTACGTCCTCGACGAGCCCTCGATCGGACTCCACCAGCGCGACAACCACCGGCTG
>JAICMS010000153.1 GCA_025929075.1 Propionibacteriales bacterium | reverse complement strand
GGGGTCGTAGAACCGGATCAGCAGCTTCATCACCGTCGACTTCCCGGCGCCGGTCTCTCCCACAAGGGCGACGGTCTCGCCGGCCGAGATGTCGAGGGTGACGCCGCGCAACGCCTCGGGCGGCTTCGGCGGAGCCACCGCTGTCACCGTCGGCCGCGGGTCGCGCGGGCCCCGGGGCGGGTCGATGTCGATGGCACGCCGAGTCGTCGTCGGGTAGGAGAACCGGACGTCGGCCAGGATCAACGCACCGTTTAGGCGGCCCGGGTCGACCGCGTCGGGCGCCTCCGGGACGATGGTCTGCAACCGCATCAGCTCCGAGATCCGACCGACAGAGATGCGGGTCTGCTGCCAGGCGTCGAACACCTGTGACAACTGCTGGATGGGCGAGAACAGCATGTCGACGTACAAGATGAACGCGATCAGCGCGCCGGCGGTGAGCCGCCCGCTGTGGATGAGGCCGGCGCCGACACCGAGCACGATCGCGTCCGCGACGGCGGAGAGGAAGAGCACGAACGGGAAGTACGTCGCGACCAGGCGCTGGGCGGCGACTCTGGCGTCGAGGTAGTGCGCGCCCAGCCGGCGGAACCGGCTGATCGCGGCTGCCTCGTGCACGAAGGACTGGGCCTCGCGAACTCCGGACAGGCTCTCCTGGAAGTCGGCGTTGACGATGGCGATCCGGTCCCGGGCCAGGTCGTAGAGGTTGGCCGCGCGGCGGCGGAAGACCACCGTGGCGAACGCGAGCGGTACGACGACGCTCAGGGTCATCAGACCGAGCTCGAGGTTGAACACCAGCATCGCGATCGCCACGCCGACGAAGGTCACAACCGAGACGAGAGCCGACAGCAGACCGTTCTCGATGAGGGTCTCGAACTGGTCGACGTCGGTGGTCATCCGGGTCATGATCCGGCCGGCCATCTCGCGCTCGTAGTAGTCCAGGGACAGTCGTTGTAGCTGGGCGAAGATCCGGACCCGGAGGGACAGCATGATCCGCTGGGCCGCCCGGCCGGTGACGAAGGTCTCGGCGACCTGGTCGACGGTGTCGACAAGCGTCACCAGCAGGAAGGCCGCCGACGCCGCGAACAACATGGCCTCCGAACCGGCCAGCACGCCGTCGTCGATGCCTGTCTTGACCAGCACCGGGCCGGCCAGGGTGGCGAGAGCGTCGAGTACGACGAGCGCGAGGCCGACGGCCAGGGGGCGCCAGAACTCACGAAGCAGCCGCGGCAGCGTGAAGTCCGGATCCGGTCGACCCTCGCGGTCGACGTCGACGCTGGCCGCGTCCCTGACCGGTGGCAGCACCGCCACCTTGGCCAGCAGCTCCGGTGTCGGCGCCAGGTTCATCCGCCATCCACCACCGCCACGGCCACCACCCAGGCCGACTCCCATGTTCGGTGGGCCGATCGGACGGGCGGCGTAGCGGCGGCCGTCCGACGACCCGTTGCTGCGCTCCCACGCCGCGCCGGTGACCTGTCCGTTCACCGCCGCCAGCGCCTCGATCCGGCCCTCGGCGAGCTCCCGTGCGGTCTCGGGGTCGTCGGGACCGCTGAGCAGCGCGCGATAGAACCGGTTCCTGGCCACCAGCTCGACGTGGGTGCCTTCGTCGACGATCCGGCCGGCGTCCAGCACGACGACCCGGTCGGCCAAATGGAGGGTCGACCGCCGGTGGGCAACCAGGATCGTCGTCCGGTCCTCCACCAGCGACCGGAGGTGGTCGTTGATGGCCTCCTCGGTGCGGGCGTCGACGGCGCTGGTGGCGTCGTCGAGGACCAGCACCCGTGGGTCGGTCAGCAGTGCGCGTGCCAAGGCGATCCGCTGGCGTTGGCCACCGGACAGGGTCAGCCCGCGCTCGCCAACCATGGTGTCGTAGCCGGCGGGCAGATCAGAGATGAAGCCGTGTGCCTCCGCGGCCCGGGCGGCGGCCTCGATCTGCTCCTGCGTCGCTTCCGCTGCGCCATAGGCGATGTTGGCCCGAACGGTGTCGGAGAAGAGGAAGCTCTCCTCGAACACGACCCCGACCTGCGAACGCAGCGAGTCCAGCCGCACGGTCCGCAGGTCGTGGCCGTCGACCAAGACGGCGCCCTCGTCGGGGTCGTAGAACCGCGACAGCAGCATGGTGAGCGTGCTCTTGCCCGACCCGCTCGGCCCGACGATGGCGACCCGCTCACCCGCTCTCATGGTCAGGTCGATGCCCTGCAGGACCGGCCGGTCGCCGTACCCGAACCACACGTCGCGCAGGACGACCTCCCCGCGTAGAGCGGGCAGGTCGACGGCCTCCGGCGTGTCGGCCACCGTGGGCCGCAGGTCGAGGAGCTGGAAGATCCGCTCCACGCCGGCCCGCGCCTGCTGACCGATCGACAAGACGCCGGCGAGCTGCCGGGCCGGCGCCATCAGCTGGGCGACGTAGGTCGAGAACGCCAAAAACGTGCCGAGCGTCAGGTCGTGGTGCAGCGCAAGCCACCCACCGGCCGCCAGCACCGCGACCTGGCCGAGCAGCGGCACGGACTTCAGCACCGGCTGATACCGCGCCTGCAATCGCACCGAGCGCATCTGCGCCCCGTACAGCGTCTTCGCAGCGTCGACCATGCGGTCGAGCTCGTGCCGCTCCTGGCCGAACGCCTTGACGATGCGCACACCGTTGACGTCCTCGTCCACGATCTGCGCGACCTCGCCTTCGCGCTGCTGCGCGTCCCAGCTCGCTGGGAAGACCCGCCGGCGCATCTGATAGGAGACCGCCAGCAGCACCGGTGCCATCACCAGGCTGATCACCGCGAGCAGCGGTGACAGCACGAGCATCACCGCGATCGACAGCAGCATCAGCAGGATGTTCCCGCTCATGATCGGTAGAAAGGCGAGCAGCGCCTGGACGAGAGTGGAGTCGGAGTTGGCGCGGGCGACCAACTGGCCGGTGGGCATCTTGTCGAGGTTGGCGAAGTCCATGGCCTGCAGGTGCGCATGCATGTCGTTGCGCAGCTCGTACTGCACGGCGAGCGCGACCCGGCCGCCGTGATAGCGCCGCAGGTAGGCGAAGCCGAAGGTGGCCACCGCAAGCCCGATCAGGGCCACCAGCCAAGGCCACAGCGGCGAGGTGCGATGGACGATGGAGCCGTCGACGATCTGCCGCTCGAGGAGAGGTACGACGACCTGGCAGCCGCTGCCGAGGACCGCGGCGCCGATCGCTATCAACGCGTCAGCGCGCTGTCGGAACACGTAGCCGCTGAGCCGCCGGACCCAACCCCCCTGCCGATCCGGCCGGTCCGCAACCACGATTGCAGGGTAATGGGGCGACGGAATTCGCCGGTCCCGCCTCTTGCCGAGCCGGTCAGTCGACGGTCAGACTGCACCTCGGAGAGCAACGGCTCTCGTTTCGATGACCCGAGAGGCATCCAAGATGAATCGTCGTTTGGCACCCGTTGCCGCCCTGGCAGCGGCAGTCACAGCCTTCTCTGCGGGGCTGCTGACACTCCCAGCCCACGCGGCTGCAAGTCCCCGACACGCCATTCCCGGCGTGGTCCCGAGCTGGGCGACACCGTCCGCCGACCGCGGCGCCGTCCCCGGCAGCGCGGCCATCTCGGCACGTGTCTACCTGGCCTCGCGCGACCAAGCCGGCCTCAGCCGGTTCGTGGCCGCTGTCAGCAGCCCTGACAGCTCGCAGTACCAGCACTACCTCAGCCCGGCTCAGTTCGCCCAGCGGTTCGGCAGCGCTCCCGGTGCCGCCGAGCGGGTCTCGTCGTGGCTCCGCTCGCAGGGCCTGGCCGTGACGCAGGCCAACAGCCACTTCGTCGCCTTCCGCGGCTCAGCTGCCAAGGTGGGAGCGGCGTTCGGCGTACACCTCGACAGGTTCGCGGTAGGCAACAAGGTCGTCCAGGCGCCCACGCACAGCGCGTCGGTGCCCGCGTCGCTGGCGCCGTACGTCCTGACGGTCTTCGGTCTCGCCGGCCAGCCGACGCCGAACCGCCCGATGCTCGTGCACAGCGCCAAGCACTCGGCCACCTCACCGCGGCCGGCGGCGGACCGGTCCACGAGTGAGCCGGCGAAGGCCTTCCCGTGCAACTCCTACGAGGGTGAGCAGATCGCCAAGAGGTACCCCAAGGCCTACGGCACCCACCAGCCGTACGCGGTGTGTGGCTACGGTCCCGCGAAGCTGCAAGGTGCCTACGGCATCACCAAGGCCGGTTACACCGGCAAGGGCATCACGGTCGCGGTCGTCGACGCGTACGCGCTGCCGACGATGAAGTCCGACTTGAAGAAGTGGGCCAAGAAGAACGGCGGCCAGCCCCTGAAGAAGGGCCAGTACACCGAGGACATCCCGAGCGGCACCGGCTACAACTCCGGCTGGGCCGGCGAGGAGGCGCTCGACGTCGAGTCGATCCACTCCGTCGCACCAGACGCCAAGATCCTATACTCGGCGGCCACCACCGCCAGCACGTCGGCGCTCCTCGACGCCAACCAGCGCGTCGTCGACAACAAGTCGGCCGACGCGGTGAACAACTCCTGGGAGGGTGGCACCGACGGCAGCACCCCGCCGTCGACCATCAGCGCCTTCGAGGCCACGTTCCAGCAGGGCGCGGCCGAAGGTATCGGCTTCTACTTCTCCACCGGCGACAGCGGCGGCCTGAGCGGTGGCCAGCCGTTCGTGTCCTACCCGAGCATCGATCCCTACGTCACCGGTGTCGGTGGCTCGGCGATCGGGATCGACCAGAACAACGGGTACCTGTGGGAGACCAGCTGGGAGACCGACTACTCCACGCTGTCGTCCGACGGCACCTCCTGGACCCCGGCCCCGCCCGGCAACTACACCAGCGGTGCTGGCGGCGGCACCAGCGTCGTCTTCAAGCAGCCGAGCTGGCAGAAGGGCGTTGTGCCGAAGAAGTTCAGCGAGGCGAACGGCAGTACGCCGATGCGGACGACGCCGGACATCGGCGCCGACGCCGACCCGACGACCGGCTTCCTGGAGGGTTATAGCAGCCAGGTCGGCGGCCAGTGGGTCTACGGCCAGACGCGCATCGGCGGCACCAGC
>JAICMS010000104.1 GCA_025929075.1 Propionibacteriales bacterium | reverse complement strand
TACCTCATGTCGGTGCTCGAGGTCGCCGGCGTGGACCCGGTGGCCGCCGAGGAGCTGACCGTCATCCCAGGGGCCGAGGAGGTGCTGGCTCTCCTCGAGCTCCGTATCCATGCGCTGTCGGACGACTGGGACGCGATCGTCGTGGATTGCGCGCCCACCGCGGAGACGCTTCGGCTGCTCGCGCTGCCCGAGGCGCTGGGCTGGTACATGACCCGGGTGTTCCCGATCGAGCGCCGGGTGGTCCGGGCGCTCAAACCGGTCCTCAGCCGCGCCGCGGGAGTCCCGATGCCCGAGGACGACGTGTTCGGTGCGGTGGAACGACTGCATGCCGAGCTCGACCAGGTGCGCACACTTCTGACCGGGCAGTCGTCCGGCGTCCGACTCGTCCTGACGCCGGAGCAGGTGGTGCTCGCGGAGGCGCGGCGCAGCTTCACCACGCTGTCTCTCTACGGCTACCGGGTCGACGGCGTCGTCGCCAACCGGGTCTTCCCAGACACCGATGGCGACCCGTGGCGCGCCGGGTGGGTGCAGTCACAGGCAGACGTGCTGCGGGAGGCGACGGAGTCGTTCGCCGGGCTCCCCATCTGGCTCTCGGAGTACAGGCCCACCGAGCCGGTGGGCCTGTCCGAGCTGCGTGAGTTGGGCCGGGCGCTCTACGGCGACGGCGATCCGCTCGACGTCCGCCGGTCGGAGGAGCCGCTGCGGATCACCCGAAGCCCGGACGGCGCCGTACTCCGGTTGCGCCTGCCGTTCGTCGGCCGGGAGGACGTCGACCTGGCGCGAGACGGCGACGACCTCGTGGTGACCGTCGCGTCGTATCGTCGGCTTCTCACCCTGCCCGCCGGACTCGCGCGCCGACGCGTCGCCGGCGCCCGGGTGGACGGGGGCGAGCTCCAGGTGAGGTTCGTCGGCGACGGAGGGGAGAGGTGAGCAGCGCGTGAGTCAGACCGACGGTTCCGAGCCGGTCGGCAGCCTGGCCGAGGAGGCCGCGAAGCTCCTCGGCGCCCTCTCCGGCTGGGCACGTGAGCAAGGCGAGGGCGTCTCCTCGACAGCGGGCTCGATGGCGGGGTCCGTGGTCGACGAGCTGCACGAGCACATTGCCACCGGTTCCCCGGAGTGTGCCTGGTGCCCGCTCTGTCGGACCGTGGCCGCCCTCAGGCAGAACAGCCCCGAGGTGCGCGCCCATCTGGCCGAGGCGGCCGCGTCCTTCATGCTGGCGCTCTCCGGGATGATGGCGACGAACGCCCCGCAGCGTGAGGGAGACGTGGAGCGGATCGACCTGGACGACGATGCCGACTGGCCGGAGGACCCCTCGTGAGCCTTGCCTGCGGGATCGACGTCGGCGGCACCAAGATCGCCGGCGGCGTCGTCGACGAGAGCGGCACGATCCTCGAGGAGCTGGTCGTCGAGTCGCCGGCCACCGACGTACCCGCTATCGAGGAGGCGATCGAGAAGCTGGTCACGGAGCTGCGCACCCGCCATCCCATCGAGGCCGTGGGCGTCGGCGCCGCCGGGTACATCGACAAAGCTCGGGCCGTGGTCCTGTTCGCCCCGAACCTGGCGTGGCGCGACCTCGACCTGAAGGCCGACCTCGAGCAGACCCTCGGACTCCCGGTCGTGGTGGAGAACGACGCGAACGCCGCGGCCTGGGGCGAGTTCCAGTACGGCGCTGGGCACGACGTCGACGACCTCCTGCTCGTCACCGTCGGCACCGGCGTCGGCGGGGGCGTTGTCCTGGACGGGTCGCTCTACCGTGGCGCCTTCGGCGTCGGGGCCGAGATCGGCCACATGCGCGTCGTCCCCGACGGGATCCTGTGCGGCTGCGGCAACCGTGGGTGCTTCGAGATGTACGCCAGCGGTTCCGCGCTCGTTCGGGAGTCGCGTGCCGCGGCTCACGCCGGCTCGCTGCTGGCAGCCGACCTGCTGGAGCGCGCGGGCGGTGACCCGAACGCGATCACCGGGCCGCTGGTCACTGAGGCGGCGCGGGCGGGGGACACGTTCGCCATCGAGCAGCTGGCGTCCTTGGGCGGCTGGCTTGGGGAGGGCATCGCCTCGTTGACCGCGGTGCTCGACCCAGCGGTCGTCGTCATCGGTGGTGGCGTCAGCGCCGCGGGCGAGCTCCTGCTCGGACCGGCTCGAGCCGCGTTCGCGGCCCAGCTGACGGGCCGCGGTCATCGGCCGATGCTCGAGATCCGCAAGGCGCTCCTGGGCAACCGGGCGGGCCTGATCGGTGCCGCCGACCTCACCCGCCACTGATGACCGTCCGGGCCAAGCGCTGGAAATTGCCCACCGCGCGCCTGTCGGCTGCCACGATCGAGCCATGGGCGACCGGGTGCTGCGCTGGATGCCGCCGGTGCTCGTCTCGGTGTTGCTGGGCTGGGTCGTGGCACGCGCCGCTCGTCCGATCGACGATCCGGACGCCTGGTGGCATCTGCGCCTGGGCAATGACCTGATCAACCAACACTCGCTAGCGACCCCGCCACACTGGTCCGTGTTCGCCACGGTCGACTGGGTGCCGACGGAGCCGATCCCGGAGATCACTGCGGCCTACATCGACCGCTGGTTCGGGCTTCCAGGCCTGGCGGTCTTGTTCGCAATTGCGGGCATGGTCGTGGTCCTGACGGTGTACCTCACCTGTCGGCGCGTTGCTGCGCCCCTGCCCTCCGCAGTGATCACGGTCCTCGCTGTCCTCGCCAGCTCAGCCTCACTGACTCCGCGTCCGCAGCTGGTCAGCTTCGTGCTGTTCCCCGTCGTGATCTCCGCGTGGCTCCGGACCGAGCGGGACCATCGTGTGCGCTGGTGGCTCATTCCCCTGGTGTGGATCTGGTCGCTGTGCCACGGCTTCTGGTTCCTGGGCGCGGGGTACGGTGTCGTCTTCGTGGTTGGGTTTGCTCTTTCTCGAAAGATGCCCTCGCCGCTGCTCTTACGCCAAGCCGCAGTGGCGATCGGCTCCCTTGGCGTCGTGGCGCTCAACCCTGTGGGCCTTGGGGTGCTAGTGGCGCCGCTCCGGGTAAGCGACACGGCTCAATATATCCAGGAGTGGCAACGCACCGACCTCACCAGTCCTTCGGCGTTGGGTGCGCTGCTGATGATCGCCGGGGCGGCCGCAGTGTGGGCCGTCAGGCGGCAGGGTGTCACGTCGCCGCGGCTACTGGTGCTGGTGAGCGCCGTCTTTTGGACCTGGTATGCCGGTCGCACGGTCGCCGTAGCTGGGCTTGTGATCGCCCCGTTGTTCGCGGACGCACTCGATCGACTGGTGCGCACCAGGAAGGCTGCCGCGGCCTCTCCGGACGCCTCCAATGCGCGAAGCAGTTTCGAGACGCCGGTGCTTGGAGCTGTGGCCGTGGCCGCTATAGCCGTCGTCGGGATTCTGGCGCCAATCACGTCGAGTCAACCTGGGGGTGTCCCCACGGCGCTCGATGCCACCCTCGACCGGCTCCCGGCCGGGACAAGAGTCTTCAACGCCTACGAGCTCGGCGGCTGGATCGCCTGGCGTCATCCGGACCTGGAGCAGTACATCGACGGACTCATCACGCCCTACTCGACTGCCCATGCCAAAGACTTCCACACCGCCATGACCTTGGGCCCAGGCTGGTCTCGAGTCGTTACTGACTCAGGGGCATCGGTCGCCCTTGTGGTCGCTGGCTCTGCGCTCGCTTCTGCCCTCGAAAACGAGGGGTGGAGCAACATCAAGAGTGGGAACGGTTATGTGCTCCTCAACGGCGGGTAATAGGGCGCTGGCCGTTGGGACGAAGGAACACGCGGCTGAGATGGTGTCAAGGTCGTTCGATGGCCGCAGGGCTGATGACGAAGAACCAGCGCATCCACGCTACCTGAACAAAGATTCCGACCACGCAGACGAGCGTTGCCAGTGCCCAGCGATCACGTCGAGAACGGACGTGCGTGGCCACCTCTGGGATCGGCCACCAGGGGACGACGCTCAACATCGCGTAGCGGAAGATGCTCGTCGTCGGCGTCGTAGACCCGAGTAGGTACATCGGATACACCAGTGCCCAGACTCGGAGCTCGGGACCCCATGCCTTCGCGGGCCGTCGTAGCACCAGAAATACCAAGGCGGCGATCGCCACGGGCATGACAACAATGAGGGCAGGAGTGCCGCCACGCACAAGCACGAGAATCCAGCTCGGCCACCCGTGGACGTTGTCGGGCAACCAGGCTCGTTGAGTCGCGAAGTAGGCATCGCCTTGACCTGTCACGATCGCCGCCACCGCCGGCCAGACGAGGAACGAGGCCGCTGTCGTGACCGTCACAAGAGCCAGCCTCATGTGATCGGCGCGGTCAAACGGCTCGGTCTCGCGGCGACGCCACCGCCCCCACCAGTGAACGGCTGCGACGATAGCGAGTGGGAGGATGATGGGGCGGGTTAACGAAAGTGCCAGAGCTGCCACCAGGAAAAGGCCATACCGGCGCGAACTGAGTAAGCCCAGGGCAGCCACCACGAGGAATAGGGCAAGACTCTCCGTATACGCCGTCTACCAGACAAGGGCGGCGGGGGCGATGCACAGCGCCAACACGCTCATCGACGCACCGAAGATCCCAAGCCTCGGCAGAAGGAACCGGTAGAGCAGACACATCGCGAGCGCCCCGAACGTCACGCTGAGGAGCGATGCCGCGATTCCGTACGGCAGTCCCGTCCCCATCAAGGCCTTGATGAAAGTCGGGAAGAGTGGGTAAAAGGCCCACTGGTTCTGTTGTACCACCCCGTCAATCGTGGGCAGATGCGCCGGGTAGCCGTGCTCCACGATGGAGCGGTACCACTGCCCGTCCCAGTTGGCGACCAAATCGCTGTAGGTGCGCCCCGTTTCCAGCGGCTGATGTCCCGGCGCAACATCCAAGGTTGTCGGGTCGGTCTGTGAGCGCCCCAGAAGCATCAGCAATGCGCCGTCGGCGACCCGCGTCGCCAAAAAGATGCTCAGGGGTACCAACCACCAACGTCGGCGACCGGGTCCGCCATCAGGCCTTGCCGGGTCAGCATCCGTCCCTCCCTCGAGGGTGGGTGCGGCCTTCGTCGTCATGACGAAATCACATCACTTCGCTGGCGTCTGCACCGGGAGATCGTTGAGACCGTCGCGTCGGTCTCGGTCACGGGTGCCCGTGGGAGTACGGGTCGATCACGAAGTACGTGCGCAGCCACCACCACTGGAGTGCCAAACCGACAGTGACGACCGCCGTCACCAACGCCACGCGTGCGCGGGGAGTCGCGAGACGCCTGCTCCACCCCGGGGCCGGCCACCACGTCGCTCCAGCCAAGACGGAGAAGCGCAGCACACTGGCCGTTGCCGGCGTTACGGCGAGGATGAAGATCGCGTACGGCACCGGCCACAATCGCAGGGCTAAAGGCCACGCTCGCGCGCGGAGACAGACCAGCGCCAGCAGCCCCACGCCGACCACGACGACGGACAGCTGCTCGGGATTGTGCAGCATCGTCACCATCCAAGGCCGCGCTTCGTTACCAGCGACCTTGGCCCACGCGGCCTGCGTCTTCACGTACGCCGCGGCATCGCCTGTGGCTGCCCCCACCACGATCGGCCAGGCCATCGAGGATGCGGCGACGATGAGCCCACTGATCACCAAGCTGCTGCGCTCTTTCGGAGAAAACGAATCGGCCGACCGCTTCCGGACGAAGTACACCCCGCAGGCTACGAGTGCCAGCGGCGGGGCGATGGCTCTGGTCATCGAAAGCAGGACTCCTGCCGCCCCGAACACGGCGTACCGCTGCTGCTGCAAGCCCCACAGTGCGACGAACAACAGCAGCAGGGCCAGGCTCTCGGTGTACGCCGTTTGAAGGATCGGGGAGGCAGTGGTCACGCATAGAGCCACAACGGTGAGAGCGGCGGTGAAACTGCCGGAGCGCTCTTGGAGCATCCGATATAGGAGGCACATCGCAAGTGCCCCACACACCAGACTGACCACGGAGGCAGCGAGCCCGAACGACGGCCCGGCTGTCATGACCAGCCGGATCAAGGCAGGTAGGAGCGGGTAGAAAGCCCATGCGCTCTGCTGGACGACACCGTGGTTGGTCGGCAGGCCGTGAGGATACCCGTGGGCCGCGATGTCTCGATACCACTGACCGTCCCAGTTCGAGATGACGTGGAGGTAGGAAGGGGGGTCGACCAGCGTGGGCATCGGCATGTTCTGAGGAAGCTGCGAGGCGCTGATCTGGTCACGCGCGATGAGGACGATAAGAATGCCACTCGCGATACGCGTGAACACAAAAATCGCCAGCGGGAGGACCCACCACCGGGTCCGTGGGCCCCTCACGGGCAGCGAGAATAGGCGTGACCCGACGAGCCCTGTCTCTGCGCCAGTGGGATCGGCGACCCGGCTTTTCAATGGCACCCCAGCTCAGAGCGGTGCTACGCGCTGGGCGTCAGGTTGGGCAGACTCGGACCGATGCGTTGCTCGGACGTCGCGCTGGCGGGTTCGCGCGGCCACACGACATATCGGTACAGGAGGAAGTTCCCGACCACGCTGCCACCCAGGGCGACGACCTTGGCGAGCATCAGCGGCGTTTCGGCCACCTCGACCGCGGCGTACATCAGGACCGGTTGAAGGACCCACATGGTGAAGGCATTCGTAGCCAGGAACAGGAGCGCCTGGCGCGCAGTCAGCCTGGACGCTCCGAAGGTGAGCCGTCCGTTGACCAAGAAGCTGAACGTCATGCCCGCGGACGTGGAGAGGAAGTTCGCGGCGAAGATCCCCAACGGTGCGTGAAGCACCCAGAACAACGCCACGTCGATCGCCGTGTTGGCGACACCGACGGTCCCGAACCGGATCAGGGTGCGGGGAAGCTTCATGCTCATTCCGCATCCTGAGGGGTCATGGCGACGAGGGTCGCACGAGAGGCGCTCTCGCGTGAGCGAAACGCAGATGCTGGTGTTGTTTTGTCTAGGCCGGCATCACCGCGCCGGACGACGAGGGTGACCGGCCTACAGTCGGGCGCCGTCGTCGTCGGGATCCCGCGGCGCCATCGTGGCGACGAGGTAGGCGAACGACGCGATGAAAGCGATCACCAACCCAAAGGTGAGGATGCCGGGCAGGGAGTAATCGAGGAACTGGATCAAGACCAGTAGCAGTGGCGACGCCACGAAGCCGACCCAGGCCAGCCGGCGTTCAGGCGAGATTACAGCAGGCGGCGGCAGCGGCGGGGGAGTGAACGGCTCGTCGTCGGGATCGAGCAGGAGCGACTCGGCCGGCTCGGGCTCTGTCTGGGGCTGTTCCAACGGTGTGGTGAGCTCGATCAGTCCGAGCAGGTCGGGGCCTTCGCCGTAGTGGTCGACGATCTCGCGCCAGGCCTGCTCCTCGGCCTCCGCCCGCGCCCGCTCGCGAGCCTCGTCGTCCCGCATGCTCACCCCTTCAGCCTAAGCCGTCGAGCCAGGGCTATGACTCGGCCGTCACGCGCGCGATGAACTCCGCGGACTCGGCGAAGATCCGTTCGGCGTCGTTGTCGAGCGTGGCGACGTGATAGCTGTTCTCGAGGGTCCGCTCCTCGACGTCGGCGGAGGCGACGCCGTGAAGGATCGTGGGCGACGACGACACGTCGATGACGTGGTCGTCGTTCGAGCGGAAGTACAGCAACGGCTGGGTGACCAGCTCCAGGTCCGGAACGACGACCTTCCACATCCCGGTCACCTCGGCAAGCCCTTTCAGGGGCAGCCGGTCGTAGCCATGCTCGTCCTGGCCGGGCTTCTTGATGTCGTTGACGACGCCTCGAAGGGATGGGATCAAGAGCTTCATCACCGGCAGGAGGCGGAGCTCTGCACGGAAGCTCGAGACGAAGGGATTGACCAGGAGGACCCCCGAGACCTGATCCTCGCGCACCTCGGCCAGGCGTAGCGCTACGCAGCCGCCCATCGACAGTCCCGCGACGACGACCGCGTCACAGCTCTCGCGGAGTCGGTCGAAGGCTGTCTCGGCCTCGGCGTACCAGTCGGTCCAGGCGACCTTGTTGAGGTCTTGCCAGCGGGTGCCGTGACCCGGGAGGAGCGGCACCTCGACGGCGTACCCGCACTCTGCCAGTGAATGCGCCCAGGGCTTCATCGACGCGGGCGACCCGGTGAATCCGTGGATCAGCAGGACGCCGATCGCACGTCCGTTGGTCAGCTCGGGTCGGGCCGGGAGCGCCAGTGGCGCGGTGGGGAACTGGTGGGAGGGAGCCTCGGCCATGTCCCGCATCCTTCCGTACGCCGGACGGGTTGTCAGGGTCCGATCGACGTCGGTCGGACTAGGGTGTGCCGAGACGGTGCGCGATCGACAGACGAGGGGGTCGGAGTGCTCTACTGGTTCCTCAAGTGGATCGCGGTCGGCCCGTGGCTGAAGCTGGTCTTCCGACC
>JAICMS010000188.1 GCA_025929075.1 Propionibacteriales bacterium | reverse complement strand
TCCACCTGCGACCAGAGCAGGTTGTCGAGATCGCCTTCGACGGGTTGCAGCGCTCGACGCGATATCCCGGCGGGCTGGCCCTGCGGTTCGCCCGGGTGATCCGCTACCGCGACGACAAGACAGCGGCCGAGGCCGACACCATCAATACCGTCCGCATCCTCGCCTGACCTCAACCGCCAGCTGTTGGCTGGCGGTTGGCGAGGCCGATCTCGTTGCCTTCGCTGTCGCGCAGGAAGGCCATCCACTCGTCTTCCCCCGCAGGTCCGAAGGTGCCTTCGTCGTCGGAGAAGATCACGTGCGGCTCGGTGGTGATCTCGACGCCACTGCAGCGCAGTTCCTCGACCCTGGCCCGCACGTCGTCGACGCGGAGGTAGATCAGCGCAGTCGGCGCGGCCCTGTCGAGCAGCAGCCGAGTGCCGTCGAGGTCGAAGAAGAGCAGGCCCGGTGGGTCGAACCGCGCAGTCGGCTGGGCGCCCAGGAGGTCGCCGTAGAACCGAGCCGCTCGGTCGAGGTCTGTGGCGTGCTGCGCGACTTGGTGAAGGTGCATGACGGCTCTCCAGAGGATGCACGAGGTTGATGTAAGCAATGCTAACGGTATCCCGTAGGTATGCTACCTGTCTATGACAGTCCCCGACTCCACTGAGACGGCCGCGGCTTTGAACTCGGGCGCCATCCATCTACTGCGCGCGATGGCACCCGTGGACGCTCGCTCGGGCCTGACGCCAGCTCGACTTTCGGCACTCTCGGTCCTCGTCTTTGCCGGGCCAAAGAGCCTCGGCGCTCTTGCCCGGATCGAAGGAGTCGCCGCTGCAACGATGACGCGCATCGTCGACGGGCTCGTCGAACAAGAGCTGGTGGAGCGCCGGATGGACCCTGCCGACCGTAGGGCGGTGCGGCTGTCGGCCAGCCCGCGCGGCCGTGCCCTCATGTTGGCAGCCCGGCGTCGACGGATGTCGTCGATCGCCCTCGCGATCGGGGCATTGAGCGCTGCTGACCGCAGAGCGCTGGCCCGGGCGGCAGGCCTGCTCGACCAGGTGGCGCACAACGTCGCCGTACCGCCCGGAGCGAAGCCGGGACCGGCAGGCCCGCGACGAAGGCGAGTCAGCGCTCGAGGATCGCGGTGACGCCCTGTCCGCCCGCGGCGCAGATTGAGACGAGAGCACGGCCGCTGCCGCGCTCGAACAGCAGTTTCGCCGCCGTGCCGAGGATGCGCCCGCCGGTCGCAGCGAAGGGATGGCCAGTGGCGAGCGAGGAGCCGTCGACATTGAGGCGTGACCTGTCGATCGACCCGAGCGGCTCATCGAGGCCCAGTCGCTCCCGACAGAAGATCGGATCTTCCCAGGCCTTGAGTGTGGCCAGCACTTGAGAGGCGAACGCCTCGTGGATCTCGTAAAAGTCGAAATCCTGCAAGGCCAGACCGGAGCGATCGAGCATCCGCGGTACTGCATAGGCAGGCGCCATCAGCAGCCCCTCGGCCCCGTAGACGTAGTCGACGGCTGCCGTCTCGCTATCGGTGAGGTAGGCGAGCACCGCCAAGCCTTGCGCGCTGGCCCACTCCTCCGACCCGAGCAGCACGACCGCAGCGCCGTCACTCAGGGCTGTCGAGTTGCCGGCGGTCATCGTTGCGGTGCGTCCCGAGCCGAAGACCGGCTGCAACCGGCCCAGCTTCTCGATGGAGGTGTCCGGCCGCAGGATCTCGTCCCGCGTCAGCCCCAGGTACGGCGTCACGAGATCGTCGAAGAATCCCCGCTCGTAGGCGGCAGCCAGCCGGTGGTGCGACCTCGCGGCCAGCTCGTCTTGTGCCGGTCGCGAAATTTCCCACTCGACAGCGGTCAGAGCGGCGTGCTCACCCATCGAGAGCCGGGTCCGCGGCTCTCGGTTTCGTGGGAACTCCGGGATGAGGTGGGTGGGTCGGATGTGGGCGAGGGCTGCCATCCGCTGCTTCGTCGAACGAGCCCGACCGGCCCGGAGCAGCGCCCGCCGCAATCGGTCGTCCACGGCAACCGGCGCGTCGGAGGTGGTGTCGGTGCCACCGGCGATACCCGCATCAATGATGCCTGTGGCTATCTTGTGCCCGACGGCGATGGCGGCTTGCAGTCCGGTCGCGCAGGCCTGTTGCACGTCGTACGCCGGTGTGCTGGCCGCGAGCCGTGAGCCGAGCACCGCCTCCCGGGTGAGGTTGAAGTCGCGGCTGTGCTTGAGCACGGCTCCCGCCACGACCTCACCGACGGCCTGATCGCCCAGGTCGTAGCGCCGAACAAGCCCGTCGATCGCGGCAGTCAGCATGTCGAGGTTGGACACTGTCGAGTAGGCAGAGTTCGAGCGAGCGAACGGGATCCGGTTCGCACCGACGATCGCCACTGGTCGCCGTCCGGACGGATGGCTCGGTCCCGTCGGCATGCGCGCTCCTCGTCTGGCAAGTGCCACTACGTTAGACGGATGCCCGATCGCTACCAGCGGCTGGCAACCAACCGGCTCGGCCGCCGGGTCGTCCAGCGGCTCGGGCTGCCGGCGCCGGTGCCCCTCCGCCGCTTCGGTGCAGGTGAGACCCCGGCCGTCGGCCGCGTCCTGCTCGGTGGCGCCGGGGCGCTGCTGGAACCCCTACGCGAGGCTGTCACCGCCGCCGGCGGAGTCCCGGTCGGCGAGGCCGGCGGCGAGCCGCTGTACGCCGCCGTCTTCGACGCCACGGCGGTCGCCGGCACCGCCGACCTGACCGGTCTCACCACGTTCTTCTCCCCCGTGCTCCGCCAGGTCGCTGAGTCCGGGCGGATCGTCGTGGTCGGCAGACCGCCCGAGCACGAGGCGGAAGTGGGCAGCCGGGCCGCACAGCGAGCGTTGGAAGGGTTCACCCGGTCGCTCGGCAAGGAGATCGGTCGCGGTCGGACGGTCCAACTGGTGTCTGTCCAGCGGGGGGCCGAGAGCCGCATCGGCTCGACGATCGGCTTCCTGCTCTCACCGCGGTCGGCGTACGTGTCGGGGCAGGTGATCCGGGTCGGAACCCGGCTCGACGAGCCCGACGTGCATGGTCTCGACGGCGAGCGTCCACTTGCCGGCCGGGTGGCTCTGGTCACCGGTGCCGCCCGCGGGATCGGCACCGAGATCGCCAGAGTCCTGCACCGCCTCGGCGCCGAGACCGTCGGCGTCGACGTCCCCGCGGCGGCCGAACCCCTGCATGAGCTGATGACAGCGCTGTCAGGTGAGGCGGTCCTGCTCGACATCACCGCGGTCGACGCACCACAGCGGATCGCCCGAGCGCTGCGGGACCGACACGGTGGCGGCGACGTCGTGGTACACAACGCCGGCATCACCCGCGACCGTCGGCTCGTCAACATGGACAAGGACCGCTGGCAGTCGGTCATCGCC
>JAICMS010000078.1 GCA_025929075.1 Propionibacteriales bacterium | reverse complement strand
TCACCGCCAGGCAGCAGGACGCCTCGTTCGGCGAGCAGACCGGCGTGCGCCCACAGCACCCGCTGGAGGAACGTCGTGCCGGTCTTGGGCACGCCGACGTGCAGGAAGATCCGCCGGCTCACTCGGGCACCATAGCCTTCCCGAGACGGAGTCAGCCGTCGGCCGGTGGCTGCCAGACGTCGCCGCGGGCGAGTCCGGCCGCACGGCCCTTGGCGGCGACGACGAGCGCCATCTTGCGTGACGCCTCGTCGATCATCTCGTCACCGAGCATCACCGCGCCGCGAGCACCGCCGGCGTCGGACGTGTAGAAGTCGTAGGCGTCGAGGATGTTCTCGGCATGGTCATAGTCGTCCTGCCGGGGTGAGTAGACCTCATTGGCGGCGGCGATCTGATCGGGATGGAGCACCCACTTGCCGTCGAAGCCCAGCGCCGCGCTGCGCTCCGCGACCCGTCGGAAGCCGTCGACGTCGCGGATTTGCAGGTACGGCCCGTCGATCGCCTGCAGGTCGTATGCGCGCGCAGCCATCAGGATCCGCATCAAGATGTAGTGGTAGGCGTCGCCGACGTCGTAGCCCGACGGTTGCTCGCCCACGACGAGCGACTTCATGTTGATCGACGCCATGAAGTCAGCCGGTCCAAAGATCAGCGTCTCGGTGCGCGAACTGGCAACAGCGATCGCGTCGATCTCGATGAGGCCCTGCGCATTCTCGATCTGCGCCTCAATGCCGATCCGGCCGACCTCGAGGCCGACGGACCTCTCAATCTGGCTGAGCAGGAGGTCCAGCGCGACGACCTGCTCGGCGCGCTGCACCTTGGGCAGCATGATGCAGTCGATGTTGGTGCCGGCGCCTTCGACGACCTCGACGACGTCGCGATAGGTCCATTGAGTCGTCCAGTCGTTGACCCTGACGACACGCACCTTTTCGCCCCAGCCGCCGGAGTTCAGCGCGTCGACGACCGCGCCGCGGGCGGCCGGCTTGGCGCTCGGCGCCACGGAGTCTTCCAGGTCGAGGAACACCTGGTCCGCGTCGAGGCCCTTGGCCTTGTCGAGGAACCGTTGGCTCGAACCCGGCACCGCCAGGCACGACCGCCTCGCCCGAAGCCCCTGCGCCATCCGACCGCTCCCTCCACGGTTTGTGGTTCCGCTCTGCCGAAGGTGGCCAGCCCCGCCGACGCTCCGACCCTAGCCAAACACTTGCCGCCGCCGAGACGGCAGGAGAGGTGAGGTCAGTCCAGCGGCGGCTCGGCGCTGACGCTGGCCGCAGCGCGCGCCCTGATCACGATGGCCAGGCCGGCGCAGATCAGCGCCAGCCCGGCGTACACCGCGACGGGCGGCGCCTGGCCGAGGAAGACGGCGGCGAGCAGCGCGGCGCCCGGCACTTCCAGCAGCAGCGTCAGCGACACCAGGGTCGGGCTGATCGTCGCGACGAGGTAGTTGAACACCGAGTGGCCGAGCAGCTGCGACGCGAACGTCACGGCGACGATCAGCCCCCAGTCCTTGGCGGGGAACCCGCTCAGCGGTTCGCGGGCGGCCAGCGCCGCGATGACCAGCACCAAGGCGCTCGTCGCGTAGCAAAGCAGCGTGTACGTCGTCGTACTCACCGCCAACCTGACCCGACCCCCGACGGTGATGTAGACGGCGCCGAACGCGCCGCCCAGCAACGCCAAGCCGTCGCCACCGAGTGCGCGGGCCGACACGGTGAAGTCGACACCCGACACCACGAGGACCCCGGCGAAGGCGATCGCCAAGCCCATCCACACCGGGGCGACCGCCCGGGTGCCGGCCAGTCGGGCGAGCACCACCACCCAGGCGACTTGCAGGCAGACCAGCGCGGTGGCCGAGGCGACGGAGGTCAGTTTCAACGCCGTCGTCCAGGTGGCGAAGTGGCCGGCCAGCATCAGGCCGGCGAAACAGCAGCGCACCCGGTTGCGCTGCGAGAGCCGCCGCAGCTCCGCTGGTGCCTTGGTCGCGCCGGCGAAGGCCATCACGACGGCTCCGAGACCGCAGCGGTAGAACGCGATCACCAGTGCAGGCACCGCCGTCGCGGCCGCCATCAACGGACCCGACATCGAGGCGCCGAGGACACCGATGGCCAGCAGCGGCACGTGCACGGGTCGGATGCGATCCGCGTGAGCTCCCGCTACGTTGCCGACCCGCCTCTCACTCACCGGGCCATCCTCCCTGGGCGGTGGGGGCGCGACGCTCTAGGCGGGTGGTACGGCGACCTCGCCGGACCCGATCGCGACGACCTGACCGGCAACCCGGCACTCCACAGCGAGGCCCCCCTCGGCGCGGACGCGCCCGAAGAGCGTCGACGGGCGGCCCATCTCGACTCCCTGGCTGATCAGGTATCTCGTCCAGCCATCCGCTGCGGCATGCCGGCCGGCCACCAGCGCGACGCCCAAGCCGACGGCCGCCGATCCGGTCGCCGGATCCTCCGGCATGGTCGGACTCGGGACGAACACGCGCGAGGCAATCTCCAACCCGCTTTCGGTAGGGCTCACGGCAAACGCGTCGATTCCGATGGGCTGGGGAGTATCAACGGCCAGGCCGAGCTCCGCCATCGGCCGCACTCGCGGCGTGGCGCTGGCCAGAGCGGTTGGCTCCACAGACAAATAGAGGAAGTCGAGGCCGCACCCGGCGACGAATGCAGGGCCGGCGAGCGCGTCGGCTGCGATGCCGATGGACTCCGCGGCCCGGCCGGCCAACTCGTCAGGCACCGGGGCGAGGTCGACCGGAGCCGCGCTGAGCTCCAGCGGCTCGCTTACGTCCGTCGGGATCTCGACCGGCACCAGCCCCGCTCTGCAGGACTGCACCCGCCGTCCGGCGTCGAGGTAGCCGTGTCGGGTCAGCGACCAGGCCGTGCCGATGGTCGGGTGGCCCGCGAACGGCAGTTCGGTGCTGGCGGTGAAGATGCGCACCGCATAGTCAGCCCCGGCGGCCCGATCAGCGGCGCTCGGCTTGATCGGAAAAGTGGTCTCGGCGAGGGCGAACTCCTGGGCCAGGGCCTGCAGTTGCGTCGACCCGAGCCCCTCCGCGCCGTACACCACAGCCAGCTGGTTGCCCGCAAACGGCCGCGAGGTGAACACGTCGACAAGGTCGTACCGAAGCATCGCCACGACCCGCACGTTACCGGGACATCCGTGTGCCGGCGGGTCTCCGTCGACGGCCTGGCAGCCGCTTACGACCATGGCTCAGCCACTGTCGAGACGTCGACTTTGCTGCGAACCTCCGCAAAATCCCCGGCTTTCTTGGCGTCTCGGCGGTTGTAGGGGGGAGGTCAGGCGGATTCGGGCGAGGTGGCGCGGAGGTAGCGGAGGACGGCGAGCACCCGGCGGTTACCGTCGGGCGACTCCTGCAGGCCGAGCTTGGTGAGGATGCTCGTCACGTGCGCCTCGACCGTCTTCTGCGAGAGGAAGAGTCGCTCGGCGATGCCCTGATTGGACCAGCCCTGCGCCATGTGCGAAAGCACTGCGCGTTCCCGGTCAGTGAGTCGTCCGAGAGTGTCGTCGACCCGAGGGCGCGCCACCAGAGTACGGATGACTTCCGGGTCAATCACACAGCCGCCCGCAGCCACCCGTTCGGCGGCCTCGGTCAGCGCGGTGCTGTCGCCGACCCGCTCCTTGAGCAAGTAGCCGATGTGGCTGGTCCCGGCGGCCAACAGCCGTTCGGCATAGGAAGCTTCGGAGTACTGCGACAGGACTAGGACACCGACACCGGGGTGCGCCGCCCGGATGTCGATCGCCGCGACCAGACCCTCGTCGTTGAATGTCGGCGGCATCCGGATGTCGGTGATCACGACATCGGGAGGATCTGCGTCGACGGCCCGAATCAGCGCTACTGCGTCTGACACGCTGTCGGTCACCTCCACTCCTGCGTCGCGCAGCAACCGGGCCACGCCCTGGCGCAGCAGCGCCGCATCCTCGGCAAGAATCACGCGCATGGCAGCCTCGCGTTGATCCGAGTGCCCGCGCCGGCTGGGCTGGCCAGCGTCATCACACCGCCCAGCGCAGTGACCCGATCGCGCATGCTCTGTAGGCCAGCGCCTCGGCCGCGTGCAGGCTCGGCGCCACCGACACCGTCGTCGACAACCTCGACTTCCAGCCAGTCGGCCTCCGCCTGAATCCGTACGACCACCTGCCGGGCGTCACTGTGCCGCGCGGCGTTGGTGACGGCCTCGGACACCAGGTAGTAGGTGGCGAACTCGACGGCCTCCGGGAAGCGCTGTGTTGGCGCTGCAACAGCGACCGGCAGCGGTGCCCGCTCAGCGAGCGCATGCAAGGCCGACCCGAGCCCTTCCTGCGTCAACAACATCGGATGGATGCCGCGAGCAAGCTCGCGCAGTTCCGTGATCGCCTCCTGCAGATCCTTGCTCGCTTGGCCGAGGAACTCCCGAAGCTCCGGATCCCCATCCCGCCCAAGCCGGCGCTGCGCTCGCCCGAGATCGATGGACAGCGCAAGCAGGCGCTGTTGTGCGCCGTCGTGCAGGTCGCGTTCGATGCGCTGCCTGGCCTGACGCCCCGCGTCGACAAGCCGGTTGGTCGCCGAGCGAAGTTGCACGAGCTGGCTGCGGACCTCGGCCTGAAGCCGTTCGTTCTCCAGCGCTAGCCGGGTCATCGCTACCACGGCGCGCACCAGGTCCGGTTCCTGGAGTACGGCGTCGTCGACGACCAACAACGCCAGCGGTCCGCTCTCTCCACTGATCGGGCTGGCCGAGCGACCAGCCGGGATATTCGCCGGGTCCTGCGGCCGGCCGTCGAGATCGACGTACGACTCGATCGACGGCGACCAGTAGACGAGCTCGAGGTCGGGGTCGTGAAGGGTACGGGCGAGGATCTCGCGCACTCGGCCCGGGGCGACGGGGCCGGCGAGCTCGAAGGCCGAAGCGGCCACGTCGGCGTAGGCGAGGCGGGTGCGCAGCAGTCCGACCAGGAAACCGATCGGCAGCACCGCTAGGCCGATCGGCAGGTAGTTGTACACCGCCCGCTGTAGCGTCGCCGGAGCCGTCCACAAGCCCAGGGCCTGCTCCGTCACGATGTAAAGCGCCGCTGGGACGACAACCCACAGAACCGGCGACATCACATACTGTGCTGCCCGGGTGGCCCGCCCCCAGTGCCGGACGATGAGCAGAATCGTCGCTACGGCGACGACGAGCGAGATCGCGGTCGTGACGGTGCTGACCACACCACTGGTCGCAGCGCTCGAGTCCACGAGCAGCAGGTTCCGCTGGCAGCCGGTGCACCCGCTGGCGCGTGGATCGTCGAACAGCTGGTAGCCGACGTTGCTGACGAGAGTCCACACATAGAGAGCGGTCACCACCGCCCGCTCACGGCTGCCGGGAAGCCGCCCGCTGGGGAACGCCAGCGCCAAGTGGGCGAGCACCGGCTGGTACAGCTGCGGATAGGTGATGGCGATCGTGAACGGCAATGCGGCCGGGATCCAGCCAAGGTCTTGCACCAACCACAGCAAGCCGACGGCAGCCATCAGCAAACCGATCACGTTCTGCGGCCGGCGTACCGTCGCGACCACGCCGGCCGCGACGTAGCTCGCGGCGACGCTCACGTGGATGAGCTGCTGGCCGGGGTGCATCGGCAGCCCGCGCAACGGCGGAGCCGCGAGCGACAGTGCGCAACCCACGAAGCCGACCACCGCGACTGCAGCCGCGGCCCAACGCGCCCGGACCCGCTGCCGGTCGGTGACCGGCGCTGGCCATGCCGCGAACGCCGTCCCGTCCATGGCTCAATGGTGAGGCCCGCGCGGCACCAAAGGAACAGGGAAATCCCTATCCAGATCCAGGTCCAGCCCCGATGGCAGAGCGCTCGCGGCTCCCTAGCGTCGTGGGCATCCAGACCGGCAACCCGAAAGAGGAGACGTCATGCCTGTCGTCATCACCGCCGTCCTGCCGAGCTACGTCACGATCGACACCGTCCGGGAGATCGAGTCAGACATCCTCGACCCGGCCCCTGAGGGGCTGATCGCCCATGCCGTCACCTACGACGACGAGCGCGGTGCGGTCCGCATCATCGACATGTGGGAGTCCGAGGCCGCTCATGCGACCTTCGCCGAGCAGACGCTGGCGCCGTCCATTCGGCGCGTCGTCCAGGCGCACGGCCATACCCCCACTGCACCCGACAGCTTCAACGTTGCGGAAGCCGTCCTGTTCCAGCGAGGTCGATCGTGAGCGCCGACGCAGTCACCTTGGCCCCCCGTCGACGCGCACTTCTAGCGCTGATGGCCGTGGTCATGAGCGGAGCCGCCACGGCCTGCAACGGTTCCTCCGCCAGCGAGTCCGGCTCGTCGACCAGTTCGCACGCCGCGTTCGTTACTCGCGTCGATGCGGTCTGTCAGCGAGCAGTCGACGCCCATGCCGGCCACTCGTTTCCCTTGCCGAACTTCGATCCGCAGCAGCCCAATCCGGGTCAGTTGCCGGCGGTGGGGAGGTACTTCGCCCGCTACGGCGGGCTGGACACCGTGTCGCGAGAGCTTCATGCTTTGAAGCCACCCTCGGCAGATGCGCGCTCCTGGCAGGCACTGCTCCATCTCGTCGACCAGATGACCGCCAACGCCGCCAAGCAGATCTCGGCGGCGAAGGCCGAGGACGTGCCGACGTTCGTCCGAACGGTCAAGGTTGCGAACCGGCTGATCGCGCAGATCAACCGGTCGGGAGGCAGGTTCGGGTTCTCCTCGGAGTCGGCGTGCAGTCAGGTGTTCGGCTGAACGCCGGCAAGCTGGTCGTGACGTTGCCCCGGTGGCCCTCACCCGAACGGGGCAACGTCGACGTACTACGACTGCGAACCACAAAGCGTGACTCCTCCGCACGCAGAGCGTGACTCCTCGGCACGCAAAGTGTGACCCCTCGGCCGGGGGTGCCCGGTAGCCTCGGAGGGTGAGTGTCACCCCAGCCCGTGTGTACGTCGCGCGGCTGGCCGGGTTGCCGGTGTTCGACCCCAACGGCGACCAGGTCGGCAAGGTCCGCGACGCGGTCGCCGCACTGCGCGTCGACCAACGCCAACCACGGGTGCTGGGGCTGGTTGTCGAGGTTCCCGGGCTGCGACGGATCTTCGTCCCGATGACGAGGGTGACCCGCATCGACGCCGGCCAGGTGATCACCACCGGCCTGGTCAATATGCGGCGCTTCCAGCAGCGCAGCAGCGAGATCCTGGTGCTCGGGGAGCTGCTCGACAAGACGGTCACGGTCATCGAGACCGGCGCTGAGGCGACCGTCACCGATATCGCCATGGAGCGGCGGCGCACCCAGGATTGGCAGCTGGCGCGGCTTGCGGTGCAGGCCAGGTCGAAGCGGTTCGGCCGCAAGGGCCAGACCACCGTGCTGGAGTGGGCAGAGGTCCGCGGGCTCCTCGACGCCGAGTCGGGCCAGGGCGCCACCCACCTCCTCGCCGCTTTGGACACGATGCGGGCGGCCGACCTCGCGAACGTCATCCGCGAACTGTCGTCCAAGCGGCGCGGGGAGATCGCCGCAGCGCTCGATGACGAGCGGCTCGCAGATGTGCTCGAGGAGCTTCCCGAAGACGACCAGGTCGAGATCCTCGGCCAGCTCGAGTCTGAGCGGGCAGCCGACGTGCTCGAGGAGATGTCGCCCGACGACGCCGCCGACCTCATTGCCGAGCTGCCGATCGACACCGCCGAGCAACTGCTACGGCTGATGGAACCGGCCGAGGCCGACGACGTACGCCGACTGCTGTCCTATGAGGAGCGCACAGCTGGTGGCCTGATGACCACCGACCCGGTGATCCTGCCGCCCGACGCCACTGTCGCGGAGGCGCTCGCCGTCATCCGCCAGGCCGAGCTCACCCCGTCGCTGGCTGCCATGGTTTACGTCTGTCGGCCACCGACGGAGACGCCGACCGGCAAGTTCCTCGGCGTCGGTCACTTCCAGCGGCTGCTACGCGAGCCACCGTCGGCGCTGGTCTCCGGCGTCATCGACAACGACATCGAGGCGCTGCGCGCCGACGCCAGCCTGGAGGAGGTGACCCGCCTGCTCGCCCACTACAACCTGGTGGCAAGCCCCGTTGTCGACGACGACGGCCACCTGCTGGGTGTGGTGTCCGTCGACGATGTCCTCGACCACCTGCTACCGGAGAACTGGCGGGACCGTTCCACCTCCAGCGCGGCGGTCGGCCATGGTGCGTGAAGAGGCCCGCGAGGACGAGCGCCGCGACGCCGACCGCGAGCGCGACCGCAAGGACGTCGAGCGGCGCGGCCTGAGCCGACGCACCGGCGCGGGACAGCGGCGGCTCGACGTGCCGCGCGAAACCCGGCGCTCGATGCCGAGGCCGCACTACGACCCCGACACGTTCGGCCGCTTCGCCGAGGCCTTCGCCCGGTTCATGGGCACCGGGAAGTTCCTCTTCTTCATGACGGTCTTCATCATCTGCTGGATCACGCTCAACGTGGTGCTGGTGAAATGGCTGCGCTGGGACGCCTATCCGTTCATCCTGCTCAACCTGATCTTCTCCACCCAGGCGTCCTACGCGGCGCCGCTGATCCTGCTCGCGCAGAACCGCCAGGAGGCTCGCGACCGGGTGGTGACCGAGCAGGACCGCGACACCAACATCCGCGCGCATGCCGACATGGAGTACCTCGCCCGCGAGGTGGCCGCATTGCGGATGGCTGTCGGCGAGGTCGCCACCCGCGACTTCCTGCGCTCCGAGCTGCGGTCGCTGGTGGCCGACCTGGAGGAGCGGTCGACCGGCGGCACAATGCCTGCGGGCACCTCGTCGTACGACGACAGCTCCCTGGCCTTCGGGTCCCAGCTCTCCGTCTCGCCCGGACCCAATGATCCGCTCCCGCACAATGCGGAACAGGGGCTGGACGAAGTCGACGAGCGGCAGCCGGTTTCCCGCACGTGCGGGGAGGGAGCGGGCGGCGAGGGCACCGCCGGGTCGCCGTAGGCTGGGCGCATGGCCACCCCCTCGAAGGACGCGGTGCTGGCCGCCTTGGCGACGGTCAACGACCCGGAGATTCACCGGCCGATCACGGATCTCGGGATGGTGCGCGACCTTGAGGTCGCCACCGACGGCACCGTCATGGTGACCGTGCTGCTCACCGTCGCCGGCTGCCCGATGAAGGACACGATCACCAGCAGTGTCCGCGCCGCAGTCGGCAGGGTGGAGGGCGTTCGCGAGGTGCGGATCAACCTCGACGCGATGTCGGCCGAGCAACGCCAGGAGCTGCAGACCCAGCTGCGTGGTGGCCGACCGATAAAGGAGATCCCGTTCGCGCGACCGGACTCGTTGACCCAGGTGATCGCGGTGGCGTCCGGTAAGGGCGGCGTCGGCAAGTCCTCGGTGACCGTCAACCTGGCGATGGCGATGGCGACCGCCGGTCGCAAAGTCGGGATCCTGGACGCAGACGTCTACGGCCACTCGATCCCGGCGATGCTCGGCGTGGCCGACGAGCGACCCACGCAGGTCGAGCAGATGATCATGCCGGTTCCCTCCCAGGGAATCAGCGTGATCAGCATCGGCATGCTCAAGCCCCGGCGAGACCAGGTCGTCGCCTGGCGCGGGCCGATGCTCGACCGGGCGCTGGTGCAGATGCTGACCGACGTGTACTGGGGCGACCTCGACGTCCTCCTCCTCGACCTGCCGCCCGGCACCGGCGACATGGCGATCTCGATGGGACAGCACCTGCCTGGCTGCGAGATCGTCGTCGTCACGACTCCGCAGGCGGCCGCCGCCGAGGTGGCCGAGCGGGCGGGCACGATGGCGTCGATGATGAACCAGCGGGTCGCGGGCGTGATCGAGAACATGTCGTACCTGGTGTGCCCGCACTGTGGCGACAGCCACCGGATCGAGGTGTTCGGCACTGGAGGCGGCGCGAGTGTCGCCGCGACCTTGTCGAGACGGCTCGGGTACGACGTCCCACTGCTCGGGCGGATCCCGCTCGACCTGACCCTCCGCGAAGGCGGCGACCAGGGTCGGCCGATCGTCGTCGGCGACCCGGCCGCGCCGGCCGCGGTGGCGCTCACCGAGGTGGCGTCCGGTCTGGCCGCTCGCGGCCGTAGCCTCGCCGGCCGTCAGCTCAGCCTGACGCCGGTTGGCCGCTGAGGCACGCTCGGCCGCTGGCCCGTCGCCGTACGGGATGTGGGCCTGCGTTCGGCGGAACGGCCTCGCCGGCGTGTGTCACCCTTGATGCATGTTCGACATCGGCCTGCCCGAGTTCATGGTGCTGGCCATCGTCGCGATCTTCGTCTTCGGCCCGGACAAGCTGCCCGAGGTCGCCCGGCAGGCGGCCCGGCTCCTGCACAGCGCGCGCAAGACCATCGACGCGGCCCGAGCGCAGGTCACCGAGGAGCTCGGGCCGGAGTTTTCCGACCTCGACCTGCGCGACCTCGACCCGCGGTCGTTCGTCAAGAAGCACCTGTTGGACGACCTCGAGGACGACGCGGTGCCGGCCCGCCCAGGTCATGAGCCGCTGCGCGCCGGAGAGAGCGCCCCGTACGACATCGACGCAACCTAACCGCTCCCCGACCGAACACCTCCTGTTGCGCGAATCGGCGCATGTTGCGCCCGAATTCGCCGCCCACCAGGTGTCCGCTCGAGAGTGGGGTCAGCCGAACTTGCGGCCGAGCACCACAGCGGTCGTCTGCTCGGAGCCGCCGCGGTCGTAGGCCAGCGTCACCCGCTGGCCCGGCTCGAACGAGCGGATCTTCACGATCAGCTCGACGCCGTCGGCGACCTTCGCGTCGTCGATCTTCTTGATGACGTCGCCCGCCCGGATGCCTGCCTGGTCGGCAGGGCCGCCCGGCGTGACCGCCTGCACCCGCGCTCCGTCAGTCGTCTGGGTGACCGAGACCTCGGCGCCGATGATCGGATACGCCGCGCGGCCGGTCTTGATGATCTGCGTCACCGTCCGGACGACCTGGTCGATCGGGATCGCGAAGCCGACACCGATGTTGCCGGACTCCTGACCCGGCTGCTGGCTGGTCGACACCGTCGCGATCGCGGAGTTGACGCCGATGACCCGCGCAGCCAGGTCGACCAGCGGCCCACCGGAGTTGCCGGGGTTGATCGCCGCGTCGGTCTGCAGTGCGTTCATGTACGACGTCTCGCCTTCGCCGCCCACGGTGACCGGGCGCTGGGTGGCGCTGATGATCCCCGACGTGACCGTCGAGCTGAGGCCGAGCGGTGAGCCGAACGCCACCACACTCTGCCCGACCTGGACCGAGGCCGACGAGCCGAGCGTTGCCGGCGTCAGGTCGCTGGGGTTGTCGAGTTTGATCACCGCGAGGTCGTACGACGGGCTGCGGCCCACGATCGAGGCGGTGAACGTCCGGCCGTCGGAGGTGGACACGGTGATCGTCCCGCCGTTGACCGCTGGCTCGATGACGTGGTTGTTGGTGACGACATGGCCGCTGGTGTCGTAAACGAAGCCGGATCCGGTCACCTCGCTGGTGGTACCCCGGACATCGAGCGACACCACGCTCGGGAGCATCGCCTTGGCCACCCGGACGACCGGGTTGGCACCTCCGCCGCCGGGCACCGGGCCGGTCTGGATCACCGGCGGTTGCGGGTTGGACCTGGGCTGCGGGGCCGACGTGGGCGAGGTGCTGTTGTCACCCGCCGCGAGGAAGCCGCCGATCAGACCACCTCCCAGGCCCAGCAGCAGCGCGAGCACCAAGAGCAGGCCGACCGGTGTCCGGCGGTCGGGCCGCGTGGCAGGCGGTGGCCCGTAGCCGGTGGGCGGTAGGCCGTAGCCGGGGGGCTGGCGATCGTCCCAGCCGACCCGCTGCCAGCCTGGCGCGGGCTGTGGCGACCAGCCGTTACCCGGCTGCCGTTGGCCGGACCCGGGTTGTCCGCTGAGGGGTGGGCCGGGGAGCGGTTGGCCGGTGGGCCGATTCGACGGCCCGCCGGGGTTCGACGTCGGCCAGCTCCACCCGCGGCCGGTCTGTGGGTCGCCGTGCTGCCCGTACGGCGACGAGCGCGCCGGACCC
>JAICMS010000203.1 GCA_025929075.1 Propionibacteriales bacterium | reverse complement strand
GATGTGGTCGACGCCCTGCACGATCGCGTAGTTGTTGAACATGCCGCCGCTGCTGGCGCAGACACCCATCGAGATGACCCACTTGGGCTCGGGCATCTGGTCGTAGACCTGGCGCACGACGGGGGCCATCTTCTGGCTGACCCGCCCGGCCACGATCATCAGGTCGGCCTGGCGGGGCGTGGCGGAGAACCGCTCCATCCCGAACCGCGCGATGTCGTAGTCGGGGGTGCCGACGGCCATCATCTCGATCGCGCAGCAGGCGAGGCCGAAGGTCGCCGGCCACACCGAGCTCTTGCGCATGTAGCCCGCGACCTGCTCGACGGTGGTCAGCAGGAAGCCGGCTGGCAGCTTCTCTTCGATTCCCATGCGTTATCGCGTCCTAGTCCCACTCGAGGCCGCCGCGACGCCACACGTAGGCGTACGCGACGAACACGGTGATGATGAAGAGCACCATCTCGACCAGCGCGAAGAGGCCCATCTTGTCGAAGGCCACGGCGAACGGGTAGAGGAAGACGCTCTCGATGTCGAAGATGATGAAGAGCATCGCGGTCAGGTAGTACTTGATCGGGATCCGGCCACCGCCCCTGGCCTGGGGCGTCGGCTGGATGCCGCACTCGTACGCCTCGAGCTTGGCGCGGTTGTAGCGCTTCGGGCCCGCGAGTGCGCCGGCGCCGACGACGGAGAAGACCGCGAAGGCTGCGCCGATCGCGGCGAAGAACAGCAGCGGGGCATAGGAGTAGCTCATCGGGTGACGCTCCCCTTTCGGTGACTCGACTGGGGCATGCTCTGCCGGCGCAGGGCACGGCGACGCCCAATCCTAGGGCCGGGCACCCCCCGCGGCTCGGCGGGGTTGGCCGTGGGGCAGGGACCGCTCATGCTGCCGGTGCCATCCGGGACAGGGCGTTGATGAGGCGGTCGCTCGCGTCGCCGCCGTGCGGCTCGGAGAGGTTGGCCATGATCTTGAGCAGGAACTTCATCAGGGTGGTCCGCGGCAGGCCGTACTTCACGGCGAGCCGCATCACCTCGGGGTTGCCGATCATCCGGGCGAACCCGCGGCCGAGGGTGTAGTAGCCGCCGAGCGCGTCCTTCATGACGCCCGGGTAGGCCTGCAGGACCCGCTCGCGGCCGGCGTCGGTCTGCCGCGCGAACGCCTGCGCGACCACGTCGGCGGCGAGCCGCCCCGACTCCATCGCGTAGGCGATGCCCTCGCCGTTGAACGGGTTGACCATCCCACCGGCGTCACCGACCAGCAGCAGGCCCTTGGCGTAGTGCGGCTGGCGGTTGAAGCCCATGGGCAGCGCGGCCCCGCGGACCGGCCCGGTCATCGTCGACTCGTTGTAGGTCCACTCGGCGGGCATGGTGGCGACCCACCGGGCCAGGACGTCCTTGTAGTCCACCTTGCCGAACGCGGCCGAGGTGTTCAGGATGCCGAGCCCGACGTTGGACGTGCCGTCGCCGACCCCGAAGATCCAGCCGTAGCCGGGCAGCAGGATCCGCTCCCCCTGCTCGTTGCCGGACCACAGCTCCAGCCACGACTCGAGGTAGTCGTCGTCGTGGCGAGGGCTCGTGTAGTAGGTGCGGACGGCCACCCCCATCGGCCGGTCGTCACGCTTGGGGCGGTCCATCGCGAGGGACAGCCGGCTGGAGTTGCCGTCGGCCGCCACGACGAGCGGTGCGCTGAAGACCGTCTCCGGTCCCACGCTGCGACCCGAGCCGTCCGCGGCCTTCGCGCGCACACCGACGATGTGGCCGGTGCGCTCGTCGAGCACCGGGCCGACGACGTTCGTGCGCTCGCGCAGGCGGGCGCCGTGCTTGACGGCGTGGCGGGCGAGGATGTCGTCGAAGTCCTGCCGGGTGCGCACCAGCCCGTATGGCGGGAAGCTCGCCAGGTCCGGCCAGTCCAGCTGCAGCCGCATGCCGCCGCCGATGATGCGCAGGCCGCGGTTCTTGATCCACCCCTCGTCCTCGGGCGTGGGGACGCCCAGGGTGATCAGCTCCTTGACCGCACGGGGCGTCAGCCCGTCGCCGCAGACCTTCTCCCTCGGGAACTCGGTCTTCTCCAGCAGCAGGACGTCCAGGCCCTGCATCGCGAGGTAGGCGGCGGTCGCGGAACCGCCGGGACCCGCGCCGACGACGATGACGTCGGCGGTCTCCGTGGCGCCCGGGGCGCTCGCGCTGCTGTGACTCACCACTGCCTCTACACCTTGTGAAGACCTTCACGAACTCGTCACGGAACTTTACGCCGCCCCGCGTCGGCCGCGTAGTTAGGCGCGCCTAAGCCCGCGGTGCAGCGCCACGACCCCGCCGGTCAGGTTGCGCCACGCCACGTCGTACCAGCCAGCCTCGGTGAGCCGGCGCGCCATACCCTCCTGGTCCGGCCAGGCCTGGATCGACTCGGCGAGGTAGACGTAGGAGTCGGGGTTGGAGCTGACCCGCCGGGCGATCGGCGGCAACGAGCGCATGAGGTACTCGGTGTAGACCTTGCGGAACAGCGGGTTGGTGGGTGAGCTGAACTCGCACACGACCAGGCGCCCGCCCGGCTTGGCCACCCGGTGGAACTCGCGCAGGGCCGCCAGCGGGTCGGCGACGTTGCGCAGGGCGAAGGAGATGGTGACGGCGTCGAAGGACGCATCCGCGAACGGCAGGTGCAGGGCGTCCGCGGCGGTGAACCCGAGGTCGGGCCGACGGCGGTTGCCGGTGCGCAGCATGCCGAGCGAGAAGTCGGCGGGGACGACGTGGACGCCGGCGTCGGCGAACGGCTCGCTGCTGGTGCCGGTGCCGGCGCCGATGTCGAGCACCCGCTCGCCAGGGCGCGCGTCGACGGCTCGCTGCACGGCCTTGCGCCAGAGCCGGTCCTG
>JAICMS010000012.1 GCA_025929075.1 Propionibacteriales bacterium | reverse complement strand
TCGCGCGCGTTCAGCACCGGCCAGTTTCTCGCGCTCGCCGGTGCCATCATCGCCGCCGGCGCTGGCGCCGGAGCAGCCGCTGACGCCGCAACGTTAGAGGGTGGCGCGGTCGAAACAACAGCCGAGTCAGCCGGAGCCGCAGAAACCGTTCCTGAAACTCGCGTGTTCTGGTCTGGTGGTCGAACAGCCCAGTCGGCGGCCGAGAAGTGGGCGGCTGAGAACGGTGGAACGACGCTGGAAATGACCTCAGCGGGCCGAGCCACCGAGCAGGCAACCGCGGGGCTGCCATGGAGCGAGGCAAAGCCAATGTGGGATCAGGCTTCGGCGGACTTTGCTAACGGTGCACGGGGATCTGTCCACGTGTTCCACAACGCGGCCAGCGTCTCGCTGAGCAGCGTCTGGAGGACCGTGGAGTATCCGATCTTGCGCGACAACGGCATCAATATGTTCTTCCACACCGTCGGGGAGGGATGGTGAAGATGCCCGACTACGAAACCGTTGGGCCCAACGCCGTACGAGCCCCCTCGGGCGCGTTGATCACCGTTCTCGGCCGCGCCGGTGTCCGCTACGCGACGAGTGACGGGGCGATCGACATCGACTCGGAGATGCTCGCACCCGAGATGACGATCGCGGTGTATCCCGGGTCCATCGCCTCGCCTCTCATATCGCCTGACGTCGTCCTCGCGGAGACTCTAGGAGCGCTCCGCTGGCTCGGCTTCGCCGTCGAGCTCATCGGATCCCTGCCATGAAATGGCTGTCGGCGGTCGCAGTCGGAGTCTTCCTGGTCCTCGTGGGTGCCGTTGCCATGCCGGCTTCCGGGGCGAGTGCCGCCTCCGACGCTTCCCAGGCGGCTGCATCCACCCACGACAGCCACGATCTGTCCGTGCGCGTTTCGCACTCCGCCGGCGAGCGCGGTTCGACTGCGTCGTGCGATCGCGCCATCACCCACGACGCCTTCGACTCTTGGTCGAAAACAAGTCAGTCGGACGGGGCGTCGGCGGGTCCGAGCGGCTCGATAGCCCGCGTGGTCCATGACTACGACGGCACCGCGCTGCCCCCGAGCTCCAAGAGCGCACCGGGTATGTCCAACGAGGCCGCCCGGGCGTACAGCGGGGCACTCTCGTTGCTTCAGCGTTCGCGGGTTGCCGCAAACGGCGTAGACATTGCCGGGGCGAGGTTCGCCCAGACGACGGTCCGGGAGGGCTTCCAGAAGGGTGGCCTGTTCGAGGGCCGCACGATCAGCGACGTTGTGGGAGACCTCGGCTCCGGGGCGCTGACCCCGAAGGACGTCCCGATCAATGTCGTCGTTCGCGATGGCAACACGCTGATCCTGAACACGAGGTCGGCCACTGCTTTGACGAGGGCCGGCGTCCCGCGGAGTTCCTGGAGCGTCATCAACCGCACGGGCGACGACTTCTTTGAGGGCCTCCTCAACGATCAGCTCCGGCGCAACGGGCTCGATAGCAGCGGCTACGTGTTCCCGAACTGATGGGTGTCATTGTGGAAAAGCAGCCGCTCCTGACCCTGCCGGTCGCCTCGACCGCGCTCGAGGCGGATCCTGAGTTCATCCATCCCGGCGGATCTGCTGAGTTGCGCATTGAGTTCGCCCGCGATGGCGTCATCGTCCGCTCGGGCCTCCGCTTCAGTCGTGTGCGAGCGTTCAGGTTCCGGTCCGAGGGTCACTGCACCTCCTGGCATGTGCAGGGCACCTACGACACGTTGGTCGAGGTGCAGCCTTCACCTTGGGTCGCGGAACTCTTGGAGGCTGAACCGAGCGAGACCTGGGGTCGATGGAAGATCCGGCACTTCTTGATCTACCTCGATGGCGCGGGTGCCTATGAGGTCGCTGCCGAGGACGTCGAGTGGCTGCCGGAGGAAGTGGCTTCGTGACGCTGAGCGATTCCGACCTGAGCCGGGCGGTCTCTCATGCCCTGCGCCACGAGCCGTGGCTCTACGAGCTGGAACTGGATGAGGAGGGCTGGGCGCCGGTCGAGCAGCTGTTGGCGGCGTTGCGCGAAACTGGCGGCGACTGGGCGACGGTCAACCGTGACGCGCTGGAGCAGATGATCGGGACGGCCACGAAACGCCGGCACGAACTCGATGGTGATCGCATTCGAGCGCTCTACGGTCACTCGGTCCCGGGCCGCATCCATCGACGGTCGGTGACGCCGCCAGCGCGGCTGTTCCACGGGACCGCGCCGGAGACCTGGGTAGTGATCAAGACCGATGGGCTGCTGCCCATGCAACGCCAGTTCGTGCACCTGTCCCTGGACCGAGAGACCGCCGTTATGGTCGGCCGGCGCAAGAGCGCGAGCCCGGTCGTCCTGACGATCGACGCCGCCGGTGCGGCTTCGGCCGGGACGAGCTTCCACGAAGGCAACGAGTTGGTGTGGCTCGCCGACAGCGTCCCCGCGCGGTACATCGAAATCGCGGAGTAGTCAGCTGGTCTGCGCCAGGCGGCGTGCTTGGTGGCGTAGGAGGGCGCCTTCGATGAGGGCGCGGATGCCGGCGCGTTCGTCGGGGTCGAGCTGGTCGAGTGCGGCGAGGTGCAGCCGGAGTGATTCGTCCTGGGGACCGCGTTCGTCGGGGTCGAAGACCAGCTCGTCGGCGGAGACGGCGAGTGCAACGGCGAGCGCGCGGAGGACCTCGAGGGTGGGCTGGTTGGTGCCGGCTTCGTAGCGACGCAGCTGGGTGACGTGGACACCGACGGCATCGGCGAGCGACTGTTGGGTCAGGCCGCGTTGTTTGCGGACCGCGGCGAGGCGGTGGGCGAAGTCCATGGCGGCGAGACGCTCCAGCAGGTTGGTGACGGGGTGGGAGTCCATTGTCGTGCGCCCTTCTGCTGGCATGAATCGGAAACAGTGTGTTAGATAGAGCGTATGCGCTTCTTGACAGGTTTTCGAGGCCCCGGAGGTTCTGGTGCTGCGCATACCTGAGACTGAACTCGCTCGGTTGAAGGCAGAGGTGTCCGTGGAGCGGCTGGTCGAGGGCTGCGGCGTCGTGTTGCGCAAGCAGGGCAACGACCTGGTCGGTGCGTGCCCGTTCCACGACGACTCGACGCCGTCGCTGATCGTGACCCCGGCCAAGAACCTGTGGCACTGCCTGGGCGCCTGCGGGCGCGGTGGTGGGCCGATCGACTGGGTGATGACCGCCCAAGGCGTGAGCTTCCGGCACGCGGTGGAGCTGCTGCGCGAGTCGTCACCAGCGTTGTCGACGTTGTCGCAGACGCGGCCGTGGAAGGGCACCGGGCCGGCGGCGCGGTCGTCGACGGCGAAGCTGCCGACGCTGGTCGAGCCGGATGCTGAGGACCAGGAGCTGCTGGCCACGGTGGTCGGCTACTACGCCGAGACCCCTCGCCACCCACGACGAAGCCAAGAGCTTCCTGGCTCGGCGGAAGATCGATCACCCGGAGGCGGGCGAGACGTTCCGGCTGGGGTTCGGGGACCGGACGCTGGGCTACCGGCTGCCGAACTCGCAGCTGCGGGAGGGCAAGCGGATCCGCTCCCGATTGCAGGCACTCGGCGTCCTGCGGTCGACCGGGCACGAGCACTTCCGTGGATCCCTCGTCATCCCCGTCATCGACGAGAACGGTCAGGTCGGGGAGGTCTACGGCCGCAAGATCCGCGACGACCTGCGATCCGGGACGCCGAAGCACCTCTACCTGCCCGGCCCGCACCGCGGCGTCTTCAACATCGCCGCCTTCGCCGACACCAGCGAGTTGATCGTGTGTGAGTCGCTGATCGACGCGCTGACGTTGTGGTGCGCGGGGTTCCGGCACGTGACCGCGACCTATGGCACCGACGGCTGGACCCCCGAGCATCGGGCCGCTGTCGAGAAGCACGGGATCGGGCGGGTGTTGATCGCGTTCGATGCCGACGAGGCCGGCGACCGCGGCGCCAGGCAGTTGGCGGCTGAGCTCGCCGAAACCGGCATCGAGACGTTCCGGGTCGGGCTGCCTCGCGGCACCGACGTCAACGAGGTCGCCGTCCAGGCGACCAATCCGACCGAGGTGCTGGGACGGTTCCTGCGCAAGGCCACCTGGCTCGACACCAGCCGTCCCGCTTCTTCCCAGTCGCCGGCTGCTCCTGTTCCACCCGGGCTGGACTCACCCGCCCACGTGGCCGAGCCGGTCGAGCCGACGCCGGTGGCGGTCCCTGCCACGTCACCCGCACCGCCGGCAGCCGCCGAGCCGCAGGACGTCGTCGAGGACGAGCTGACCGGCGAAGAGGCGGCGGGCGCTGTTGTGGGCCGCGAGCTGGTGATCGAACTCGGGACACGGCGGTGGCGGGTCCGCGGCTTGGAGAAGGTGTCCTCGTTCGACGTGCTGCGCGTGAACCTGCTGGTCACGCGGACCGACAGGCCGAGAACCGATGCGGCGCCGGGCTTTCATGTCGACACGCTGGATCTGTATTCGGCGCGGGCGCGGGCTGCGTTCGTCGCGTCGGCTGCGCAGGAACTCAGGTTCGAGGGCGAGGTGATCAAGGCCGACCTGGGCCGCGTCCTGCTGGCGTGCGAGGCGAAGGCCGAGGAAGTCATCGCGGTCGCGCAGGCGCCCGCGAAGCCCGAGATCCGGCTGACCAGCGCCCAACGCGAAGCGGCGCTCGAGTTGCTTCGGGATCCGCAGCTCATCCAGAGGATCGAGGGTGACTTCGCCCGGGTCGGGATGGTCGGCGAGGCGGTGAACTGCCTGGTCGGCTACCTCACCGCCGTCAGCAGGCTGCTGCCGTCGCCGTTGGCGGTGATCGTGCAGTCGACGTCGGCGGCTGGGAAGAGCGCGGTGATGGAGTCGGTGCTGGGCTTCGTCCCGGACGAGGACCGGGTGAGCTTCTCAGCGATGACGGGCCAGTCGCTGTTCTACCTGGGTGAGTCGGACCTTTCCCACAAGGTCCTGTCGATCGCCGAGGAGGAGGGCGCCAGCAGGGCGGCCTATGCGTTGAAGCTGCTCCAGTCCGAGGGCGAGCTGTCAATCGCGTCGACGGGCAAGGACACCGCGTCCGGGCGGTTGGTGACGCACACCTACAAGGTCACCGGGCCGACCGCGATCGTGCTGACCACGACGGCGATCGACGTCGACGAGGAGTTGCTCAACCGCTGCCTGGTGTTGACGGTCGATGAGGACCGGGACCAGACCAGAGCGATCCACGCGGCCCAACGCCGGGCGCAGACCTTGGAGGGGCTGGCGGCCCGCACGGAGCGCGACCAGATCGTGTCCCTGCATTGTGACGCCCAACGTCTCTTGGAGCCGTTGGCGGTGGTGAACCCGTTCGCGGATCGGCTGACGTTCGCCGACGGAAGGACGAGGACGCCGCCCACGCCGCTTCCCGCGAGGGTGCCTGGTAGATCGGTTTGAGGTCGGTCGCGATCTGGCCCCAGTACTTCTTCGATGCGTACCGGAACGTGTTGCGGATCAGATGGATGATGCACGTCTGCACCGTGGCTTGCGGGAAGACTGCAGCGACCGAGTCCGGCAGCCCCTTGAGCCCGTCGCAGACGACAAAGAACACGTCGTCGACGCCGCGGTTCTTCAGCTCGGTGAGCACCTGGATCCAGAACTTCGCCGACTCCCCGCCGCCGGTGCCGGCCCACAGCCCGAGGACGTCCTTGTGGCCGGCCAGGTCGACCCCGATCGCGGCGTAGAACGGCCGGTTCGCGACCTGGCCGTCGCGGACCTTGACGTAGATCGCGTCGATGAAGATCGCGGCGTACACCTTCTCCAACGGCCGCGCGGCCCATTCGGCCATCTCGGTCAGCACCCGGTCGGTGATCTTGGAGATGGTGTCCTTGGACAGCGAGGCGCCGTAGATCTCCTCGAAGTGCGCCGACACCTCGCCGGTAGTCAGGCCCTTCGCGACCAGCGACAACACGATCGTGTCGACCCCTCCGAGCCGTCGCTGCCGCTTCTTCACGATCACCGGGTCGAAGGAGCCGTCCCGATCCCGAGGCACCTCGATCTCGACCGGGCCGACCGACTCGGTCAACACCGTCTTGGTCCGGACCCCGTTGCGCGAGTTCCCGCTCCCACGCCCGGACGGATGATGCTTGTCGTAGCCGAGGTGCTCGGTCATCTCCTCATCAAGCGCGGTCTCGAAGACCGTCTTGGTCAGCGCCTTCAACATCCCACCCGGACCGGTCATCGCCACCCCCCGAGCGCGGGCGGACCGGACCAGCTCACGGGCGATCGCCAGCTCCTCAGCCGACGGCTCGACCGGCTCAGCCAGCACCACGCAGTCCGGCCGCGAGCCAGCGACCGCCGCCTCCGCGACCGTTGGTGTCTCGATCAGTTCCTCAATGCTCGACGGGCTCATGCCCGTCAGTGTTTCGGTCATCAGCGACCCTTCCCCGCCAACCAGCCGGTCGGCGTGTCGAGCCACTTACACCGTTGATCGGACAGTCCCGCGGCCAGCGCGACCGAACTCGAACCGATCAGCGCTGAACCGTCCCAATCCAGATACGCGCGGTACGTCCGCGCGACGCGGGGTGCGCTGCCCGCACCCTGCAAACAAGTCTCAGCATCCGGCTCGGGCCGCGCACCCACGTTCGACCCGCTCATCGGCAGACGAGTGCGTTTCTCGGGGCGGGCAGGGGGCGTCTGCTACCGATCTGCTGTCGCTGGATGCGTGGCTGCTGTTCCTAGCCATCAACTCTGTCGGAGTCCACCCTCGGGCCCGAGCTCCGCCACCAAAAGCTCGGCGCTTATCCCTGCGGCGAGCCTGTTCGGGGGATGTTGTGCTGGTCCTGAGATGGCGGGATAGCGCGTGTTCCGGCGACGCCACGGGCGAGGAGCCTGTGCAGACGGTCTCGATCGGAGTCGGCGAGCGCCGCGATGATCTCGTCTAGCTGCCGCCGCACTGTGGCCAGCTGGTCGCTCACGGCCTCGCTGTTGGAAGTGAGGATCTGCAGCCACAGGTCCGGGTCCGCGGCCGCGACTCTGGTGACGTCACGGACGCCTGGCCCGCATGTAGCGAGCTGCTCGGGCGACGCCTGCGCCAACTGGCCGGCGGCGAGGGCCGCCAAGAGGTGCGGCACATGGGAGGTGACCGCGACGGCCACGTCGTGCTCGTGTGGCGACAGCATCACAGGACGTGCGCCACAGACCCGGATCAGTGCATGGACGAGCCGGACCGCACTCGGGTCGCTGTGCGGATTCGGCGTGACAACCCACGGGCGTCCAACAAACAAGTCCGCCGAGGCGGCCGATGGCCCCGAGCGCGCCGAGCCTGCCATCGGGTGGCTTCCCACGTAACGAGCCATCATCTGCGGGCCTACCCGGTCGGTTACCTCCACGACCGGCGCCGCCTTCACGCTCGCGACGTCGGTCACAACCGCTCCGGATCTCAGCGCCTTCACCACCGCGTCGGCGACATCAGCGGGGGGTACGGCGACGACCACGACCGGGGCAGAGGCATCCGTCGGCGCCGCCGTACCGGCGCCGAGTGCGCAGGCCGCGGAGAGGTTGGTGCTGTCGAGGTCGGAGAGCCAGACCGGCAGGCCTGCTCTGGTCGCGGCCAGGCCGATCGACGTACCCACCAACCCGGTGCCGACCACCAGGATCGGCCCGCTCAGGTCCGCCGCCTCACTCATCGGGCTGCGCATGCACTCGTGCCAGGTCACGACGCAGCGCCGCCGCACCATGGAGGTAGGTGTGGGTGATCTGCGCGCGCGGAAGCTCCGTTTCGATGTGCGCCAACATCCTCACAACGCGGGGCATCGCTCCATCGATGTCGAGTTCCCGTGCGCAGAGCAGCGGTACGTCGTCGAAACCCAGTCGACGAGCCACGTATGCGGGGAACTCCGCGTGCAGGTCGCTTGTCGCGGTGAAGACGATCGAGATGAAGTCCGCGACCGCCAGCCCGTTGCTAGCCATAACGTCGCGGACCATCTCCGCGACGCGTTCGAGCATGTGCTCTTGAGAGTCGGTCTCCAGTTGGGTTGCTCCACGCACCGCACGAACAGCCACGGTTGCCTCCTTCAGACGCGTTCCCCCGACTCCTAACGAACTCATCTGGGTGCCGGTTCAGTATCTCCAAAGCTAGAGGTGACGACCCCCATCGGACAGCGCGTGGGGCCGTCCCGGAGATCGGTCACTTCAGCAGCGTGCTGAACCGCGGGCTGGGAACCGAGGCCAGCCGACTGCGTCGTTATCGTTAGGCTTTTCGTCTTCCTCACCAGCGCGCGGAGAGAAGGGCTGAGATGGCGCAGCGTCAGGTCACTGTTCTGATCGACGACATCACCGGCAAGGAGTTGCCACACGACGAGGGCGAGACCGTGTCGTTCGCTTTGGATGGGAAGCAGTACGAGATCGACATCGATCGCAAGACGGCGGACAAGCTTCGGGCGGCGATGGTGACCTACATCAGGGCTGGCCGACGGGTGGGAGGCACCAGTCGGCGCGCCGAGCCTCGCGATGGCCGTGGCGTCACCCGTCGTGATCCGTTGCAAACTAAGGCTATCCGCGACTGGGCGAAGTACAACGGGTACGACGTGAGCCCTCGTGGCCGGATTCCGGCCAGCATCGTGGAGGCGTACGAGACGGCCCACTGACTCTGCCCGCAGACACCCCGCGGATGGTGCTGGTACGCACCGGCAACAGCAGTGGTCGGCTTCCGGCCAATGGGCATACAACACTGACGTGGCCGCTGGCTGTTCGCGGGTGTGCATAGCGCAGCCTTCAGTGGCCGACTACGAAAGCTGGGCCTGACCTGGAACGATGGAATACCGTGAAGACGCCACCACCATGGGGTCTTCACGGTAATGTCGTGGAGGCATGAATGTGAGCCGGCGACGCTCGATTCAGTCCGATGACGCCGCTCCGGTCGGCGCGCCGTTTCGCTCGGCGTCCTTGGGTTCGAACCGGTAGCCCAGGCCCGGCTCGGTGATCAACAGCTGTGGTTTGGCGGGATCCGCCTCGAGTTTGCGACGCAGCTGGGCCATGTAGACGCGGAGGTAGTTCGTTTGTGACCAGTACGACGGCCCCCAGACTTCCTCGAGCAGCTGGCGGTGACTAACCAGCCGGCCGGGCCGCCGCACTAGCGCTTCGAGCAGATGCCATTCAGTTGGTGTCAACCGCACGTCCGAGCCGGACCGACGTACCCGCTTGGCAGCTAGGTCGATGGTGAGATCGCCCATGTTCAGGACCGGCTCCGCGAGAGCAGCCGGCTCCGCTCGGCGTACGGCCGCCCGGATGCGTGCCAGTAGTTCGTCCATACCGAAGGGCTTTGTGACATAGTCGTCCGCCCCGGCGTCGAGGGCGGCTACCTTGTCCCGCTGCCCGTCCCGGGCCGACAGCACAATGATCGGTATCGAACTCCACCCTCGTAACCCGGTGATCACGGCGACTCCGCTCATGTCGGGCAGGCCCAAGTCGAGCACGACCGCCTCGAGCGGGCTTGCGGCGGCGATGCGTAACGCTGTTGCAGCGTTTGTGGCCACCACCACCTGGTGTCCGCGCACCTTGAGGTTGATGGCGAGCGCCCTGCCGAGCGCCTCGTCGTCCTCGACAATCAGCAGCCGACTCAACTCGACCTCGGAGTGTTCATCGCACGACAGCCAACGAAAGGGTCATCGTCAAGCCTCCACCGGGGGTCTCTGAAGGGGTCACGGTGCCACCCATCGCGTCGACGAAGCCGCGGACGATCGCGAGTCCCAGCCCAAGCCTGCCGCTGGGCTGCGAATCGGCCGATGGCTGAAGGGCCGAAAAGAGGGTCGGCCAGCGCTCCACCGGCACGCCCTGGCCATGGTCGGCGACGCACAACCACAGTCTGGAGGCCTCCCGGCAGCCGGCGGAGATCTCGACCGCCGCTGAGGTGCCCGCGTGTCGGACGCCGTTGTCCAGGAGATTCGCTAGCACCCGATCCAGCAGAACGGGATCGCACCACGCGAGTGGGAGGTCGTCGGGCACTGCCACGTCGATCTTCGCCGACTCCGCATGCAAGACGGCCCGCGCGACGGCGGCATCCAGGGCGACCGGCTGCATCTGCACGGACAGCACTCCAGCCTGCAGCCGGCTGATGTCGAGCAGGTTGCTGACCAGGTCATCAAGGCGGCTGGTCGAGGCCTCGATGGTTGCAAGTAGTTCAGAGTGCTCCTGCACCGTCAGCGATGACCGTGCAGTAGTGAGTCCGGATACCGCCGCCTTAGTGGTCGCGATGGGCGTCCGGAGGTCGTGGCCGACCGCTGCGAGGAGGGCTGCGCGCGCCTGGTCAACGGACTCCAACCGCTCTGCCTGCTCAGCACGCTCAACCAGCGTTTCTCCCTCATAGGCGCGAGCCGCAGCCGCACACATCGCTCGCAAAAGGTGCAGGTCCGCGCCGAACATCGGCGGCCCCCAGGCCCACAGCTCAGCTGTGCCCGCGAGCGGCTCGCGAACGCTCGGTGGCCCGGAGGATGGGAGGCCGACGCTCGCAACCACTTCGCCATCGTCGGCCACTGCGGTCGTGGTCAGTCCGAAAGCAGCGCGGATCTCTGCCAAGATCGCCGGGAGGGTGGCCTCACTCATCGGCTCCGCGGCCAGCCGCGATAGCACGTGAAGCTCGACCCGGTGGCGCTCGCTGGTGACCCGTTGCCGGGCTGCCATTTCCACTGTCACGCTCACCAGTAGTGCGACGAGCCCGAAGACGATGAGTGAGATGACAGCGTCTCGCTGGTCCACGACAAGGGTGTGATAGGGCGGTGTGAGGAACCAGTTGGCGAGCAGGTTGGCGACCACGGCTCCGGTGACGCCCAAGGCGGCCCCCCCGACAACTGCAACGAGCACCACCGCGAGCAGGTACAGCAGCAGCATCGACGCCAACGACAGCGCGCGGCCTGTTGACACGAACAGCGCGGTCATCCCGGGCAGCAACCCGAGGATCATCGCCAGGCCGGAGACCCGACGCGACAGCGGCAGGCCGACCTGCCCTCGCACCGTCGAAGCCGATGCTGAGCGCCCGGCTTCGGACGTCTCGGGTTTCTTGTCCGCCCGAAGCCTCACATGGTCACCTTGGCACAGGTTGTCTGCCCGGCCGTTTCGTTTTGTGCCCCTCGGTGAGAGTCTGTCCCGTCGGCATACCGTCGGTCGCAGCCGGACCGATCTGCCACGGCACGCTGGTCACCATCACGCCAGGTTGGAAGAGCAGCCTGGCCTTGAGTCTGAGGGCGCTCTGGTTGTGCAGCAACTGCTCCCACCAGTGGTCGACCACGTACTCGGGGATGAAGACTGCCACCACATCCCGTGGGTTTTGCAGATGCCGGGCTGCGATGTAGTCCAGTACCGGTCGGGTGACGTCCCGGTATGGCGACTCCACTTGGGTCAAGGGGATCTGGAGCCCTCTGTCGGCCCAGGCGGTTGCCAGCCTCTCGGTGTCCTCGGCGTTGGTAGTGACGGTGAGTGCCACGAGTGAGTCCGGCCGGGTGGCCCGCGCAAAGGACAGCGCGCGCAGCGTCGGCTCGTGGAGGGTAGACACCAGAACGACGGCGTGCACCCGGCTCGGGAGCGGGACACCGGCTGGCTGCGGCGCCAGTTCGTTGGCCACCCGCCGGTAGTGACCCTGAATCCGCACCATCAGCAGGTAAACCAGGGGCATGGCCAGTACGATGATCCAGGCGCCGTGCGAAAACTTTGTCACCAGCACGATGACCAAGACGACGGCCGTCACCAGGGCCCCGAGTCCGTTGATGGTGAGTGCCTTGAGCAGCCCCGGCCGGTGGGCGCCGGGTGTGCGCAGCTTGCGGCGCCAGTGCTGCACCATGCCGGCCTGGCTCAGGGTGAACGAGACGAACACGCCGATGATGTAGAGCTGGATCAGCCGGGTGGTGCTCGCGTCGAACACCCAGATCAGGCCGCCGGCTAGCGCGGCCAGGATGAGGATCCCGTTGCTGAACACCAGTCGGTCGCCGCGGCGGGCGAACTGGCGTGGCAGATAACCGTCCCCGCCCAAGATGGAGGCCAGGATCGGAAAACCGTTGAACGCCGTGTTGGCAGCCAGCACCAGGATCGCCGCCGTGAAGATCTGGACCGCGAAGAAGCCGAGGGAGTGGTAGCCAAACACCGCACCGCCGACTTGAGCGATGACCGTGCGCTGCTCGTATCCAACCGGAGCACCGCGAAGCGTCGTCGGGTCGCTCGCCACATGCACATGCGCGATCAGCGCCATAGCGGTGATTCCTGCGAAGATCAGCACAGTCAGCCCCGCCATCGTGACCAAAGTCGAGCGGGCATTGCGGCTCTTGGGCGGCCGGAAGTTCGGCACGCCGTTGCTCACGGCCTCCACACCGGTCAGGGCCGTGCAGCCGGACGCGAACGCGCGCAGCGCCAGCGCGACGACAGCAAGTCCGGTGACACTTTGGCCGGAAACCGCGAACGGCGCCGACTGGGCCGTGGGCGCGTGCCCTGTCAGCGTGTGCCAGAAGCCGACCAGCAGCATGACCCCGACCGACAGCACAAAGCCGTACGTCGGGATCGCGAAGGCCGTCCCCGACTCCTTGACCCCCCGCAGATTCGCCATGGTCAGGCCGGCCACGAAGACAAGAGAGAGCAGCACCGCATCCGGGGCAAGGGCTGGGACTGCCGAAACGATGTTCGCGACGCCGGCCGCCACAGAGACGGCGACGGTCAACACGTAGTCCACAAGCAGGGCGCTTCCGGCGACCAGGGCAGCCCGGCGGCCGAGGTTGGCTTTGCTGACCGCATACGCGCCACCGCCGTCGGGGTAGGCGGCGCAGGTCTGTCGGTAGGAGGCGACGACCACCACCAGCAGCAACAGGACGGCAGCCGCGACCCATGGCGCCAATGACAGCATCGCAAGCCCACCGACGCTCAAGACCAGCAGAATCTGCTCAGTCGCATACGCGTTAGACGACAACGGGTCACTGCAGAACACCGGCAGCGCGAGCCACTTCGGCAGCAACGTCTCGCCGAGCTCAGAGTTTCGCATCGGGCGGCCCACCAAGAGGCGCTTGCTCACCACAGCCAGCACAGTCACGCTCTCCAGCCAACAAGCACGTGTTATGCACGGCACGAATGTTGGCGCGGTCTTAACGCTCGTGATGGGCATCCTGACGCCGCCTTGACATGAGCCGCTTCGTCGCCTGGAGCTCAGGTGGACTGAGCCGCGCGGGTTAGGAAACCCCTACAAGGCGCGACCCCTGACCAATAGGCTCGTGCTCAATGACCGACGGCGACTGGAGGGATGACGGGTTCAGGCAGCGTCGGCCCTCCATGGAGACTCTCGCCTGGGTTGCGGCGGCGATGGGGCGGGGCAGTCGCATCGTTGGTTATCGCCGATTGACCGGTGGCGTCTGCTCCGCCGTGAGTCGGCTGACTGTCGAGCGACGTGGAGTGCGAACGTTCGTCGTACTGCGGCAGTACCCGGGCGGGCTCGGCCTGCGGGCAAGCGTGGAGAAGGAGATCGCCAACCTTGGTGTGGTGGCGGGAAGTGGGCTCCCGGTTCCGCGCGTCCTGGCTGCTGATGCTGCTGGTGGGTCGACGGGGGGCGCGCCATCGTTGCTGATGACACGGTTGCCGGGGCGTGTTGACCTCAGTCCGAAAGAACCTCGGTCATGGCTGACGAGGATCGCGGAGCTTGCTGTATCGGTGCATTCCCTCGACCTCCCGGCGAAGATGTTCAGACCTTGGGCGGATTCTTGGATCGCTCCCCGAGACCGGCTTCAGGTACCGGTCGACGCGCAGAAGCCGGCTGTGTGGAAGGCGGCGTTTGGGGTCATGGCGGCACCACCGCCAAAGGACACTGCCGTCTTTTTGCACTGCGATCTCCTGCCTGTCAACATGCTGTGGTCGCGAGGGAGGGTTACTGGGCTGACCGACTGGAACTCGATCCACCGTGGGGCGCGTGCGATTGACGTCGGGCACTGTCGGCGATACTTGGCGGCGCTCCACTCGCCCGAGTGGTCGGAGCAGCTTCGGTCGCTCTATGAGTCGATCGCCGGGGTGACTCTCGATCCTTGGTGGGACCTGTTTGCCCTGCTGCACTATGACGATAGCGGGCCGAAGTGGATCCGTAGTCAGGTCGCTGGGCGCCGTCCCGTCGATGTTCCCGGCATGACGTCTCGGGTCGAGGTCGCTGTCGAGACAGCTCTACGGCGCCTCGGATGACTCTGCTGGTCGCCTCTAACGCGTTGGCGTCGTCGAGCCGAGTCAGGTCGTGAAACCAACCCACTCCCGAATAGTGGTCGGAGATGCGCCAGGACAGCTCGGTGGCGACGAACGCCTTGCCGGTCAGCAGACCGTCTATGAAGAACGACTTATCCTCTCGCTGGCATGCCTCACGCCCACTACGGCTGGGTTGTCGGCATCCCCGCGTGTGCCCCGCTGGGGCTGACGTGGACGGTGGCCGCTGAAAGCCGGCCGATGTAGCTGATGAGGTGTGCCTCGGTGTGATGGGCGACTTCGTGCGCTTGCTCGATAGTGAGGTTGCTGTCCACCACGACGTCGGCTTCCGCGTGGAGCGTGTGGCCGATCCATCGCAGCCGCAGATCGCGCACTGCTAGGACCTCTTCGACAGAGGCGATGGCGGACTTTGCGTTGGCAACCAGGTGCGGGTCGACGGCATCCATCAACCGAGCGCCAACCTGCAGCAGCGTGGTCCGCAGCACGCCGAGGATCGCGATGGTGATGACCAAGCCGATGGCCGGGTCAGCCCATTGCCAGCCCAGCGCAACCCCCCCGGCACTCAGCAGTACGGCCAGGCTGGTGAACCCGTCGGTGCGGGCGTGGAGGCCGTCGGCGACTAAGGCGGCCGATCCTATTCGACGGCCAACCTTGATCCGATGTCTCGCTACCCATTCATTGCCCGCGAAACCGATCACTGCGGCCACGGCGACCGCCCAGAGGTGGCTTACTGCGTGCGGGTTGAGGAGCCGCGTGATCGCTTCATAGGCGGCTAGCACGCTCGACAAGGTGATCATTGCCACCACGAACAGCCCGGCGATATCTTCTGCGCGGCCGTATCCGTAGGTGAACCGGTCGTTGGCTGCCCGGCGGCCGAGCGCGAAGGCGATCAGCAATGGCACCGCGGTCAGCGCGTCGGCGAAGTTGTGCAGGGTGTCGCCGAGCAACGCAATGGAACCGGTGGCGGCGACCACGACAGCCTGGACGGTGGCGGTGGCGGCGAGCCCAACGAGGCTCCACCGCAGTGCCCGCCGGCCGGCCGAATCGGCTTCCAACGCATCGTCGATCTGGTCTGCGACGTCGTGGGTGTGTGCGCCGAATGTCTCGGAAAGGAATGCTTGAATCGTCGCCCATCGGCCGGAAGGGTGCTCGTACCCGTGTTCGCCATGGCCGCCATGCGAATGCTGATGGTCGGGCCCATCGGATCGATGTTGCAAGAGATGTCCCACGGATCCGGCTCTCAAGGGATGGACGGCTTGGTGACCAATCCTAGTGGAAGGACCACGCCGGGCCTGCCGCGTCGTGTACCGCTATGAGGCAATCTGCGCACACTACTTGCAAGAAGCGCTCTTCCATGCCGGCCATCACGTCAACACCGATCCGGGTTCAGGTCTGACCCTCGCCAGATCTCTGGGCTATCCGAGGATTCGATCCAGTGCGGCCGCGAGTTCATCCGGGCTGAGTCGGCCTCGCGAGGCGCGACTCAGTTCAACCAACACGAGTCCGGTTCGCCATACCTCTTCGAATCCCCGAGGGAGCGGCCCGGTGGATGCATAGCCGGTGAGGACAGCCTCGGCCTCGCTCGGGTCGGTCCAGGGGCGCAGGTCGAGGGCAGGGTGGCTGCGGTAGGCGTCACCGAAGTCGATCAGGCCGGTGAACAGACCAGACCTCGGCTCGACGAAGGTGTGTTCGGGCCCGGGGTTGGAGTGCAGGGCAATCGGCTCGATATCGGTTGGGATCAGCCGAAGGCATTCGGCCGCGATGCGAGGTACGTCCAGCACGTCGCGGAATCTCTCGTCGGCGTTGAGCATGCCGGCCAAGCGCTCGAAACTCGCCGAGATCCGTACGGCGAGGTCGGCCGGGCTGCGGTCCCCAGGGAGCAACTCGCTTGTGCCGAGGACGGACTGGTCAACCTCATGGATGGCACGAAGTAGCTGGCCGAGCCGTGCCAGGACCTGTCGACGCTGAGCAGGGTCAATGGCCGCGTTTTCCAGCGCGCAACCGTCGATGCGGGTCAGGCAGAGGTACTCGATGCCCTCCATTTCCCCATGGCCGAGGGCCTGTGGGACGGCGAAGTCGCCGTGATGTTCCAACTCGGTGAGGAACAACTGCTCCTTGGCGAGGCTGGTGCGCGGGCGCAGCCGGTGGGGCCGCTGGGTCTTCATGACGATGCCGCCTTCGAGCAGATAGGCGCGCGCTTCCCCGCCTGACTCATCGACCTCCAGCAGCCGCCCGGCTTGCGGGGCATGGCGCCGTGCCGCTGCCAGCACCACCTCCTGGGCCAGTACCGGGTCGGGGGCGTCGGGCTGCAGGTAGGTGTCGGCAAAGACCATTGGATCGTCCTCTCGTACGGAGATGTCCCCTTAAGCTTTGTGCCGGAGGTCCTGGCGGTCCTCGGCTGGTGCATCCTCCCAATCCCAGCCGGCCGCTCCCAGTTCCGCGAGAGCCTTGAACCGCCCGCCTGCAGCGATCAGCTGGTCGGGACGGCCCTGCTCGACCACCCTGCCGTGCTCGATAACGACGACCCGATCGGACTCCTGAGCCGTCGAGATGCGGTGGGCGACGGTCAGCACGGCACAGCCGCGGCTGAGCGTGGTGGCCCTCAAGGCGGCGCGGAATGCGGCGTCGCTGGCGGCGTCGATGACGGCGGTGGCCTCGTCCAGGAGGAGGACCGCGGGCTCGCAGACCAGGGCGCGTGCCAGGGCAACGAGTTGACGCTGGCCACCGGAGAGCACCGTCCCGGCGCCGCGGCCCTGCCCGGCCAAGCTGGTCTGCAATCCACCGGGAAGGGCAGTCACCAAAGAATCTGCGCCAGCCAGCTTGACCGCCTTGTCGATTGCGTCGTCGCTGATGGTCGGGTCGAAGAGAGTGAGGTTGTCCCGCAGCGTGGCTCCGAACAGGTGCAACGTTTGTGGGACGACACCGAGCAGCTGGCGACGCTGCGTCTCGCCGAGGGTGGTCGGGTCGACGCCTTCGACCCGTACCCGCCCTGACTCCGGGGCGTAGAGGCCCCCGATGAGCGATATGAGTGTGGACTTGCCGGCCCCGGTTCGACCGACGAGTGCTACATGCTCGCCGGGGTGGACCCGCAGCGACACCTCCCGCAGAACGGGACGGTCGTTCTCATATGAAAAGTCGACGTTGGTCACCTCGATGCCTCGCGCAGAGCCGGCAACTACGGCGTCTGCTGCCGGAGACGGCCGGACGGGCAGGTCCAGCACCTCGAACACGCGCTCTGCCCCGGCGATGGCGGCCTGGACCGCTTGCCACTGATCTCCTAGTGCTACGACTGGGGTGAAGAAGCTCTGGAACAGCAAGATGAAGGCAGTGAGCGTGCCGAGGCTCACTCCGGCGCTGGCCAAAGTGTGGCCGGCGCCGACCCAGATCAGCACGGCGATGACGCCTGCGGACAGGAGGGCGCTGATCGGAGCGAAGAACGCGTTGTACTTGATCGAGGTGCTCTGCGCACCGAGGGTGCGGCGCAGGGCCTGCCGGAACCGGGCCACGAAGGCGCCCTCACGGCCAAAGGCGCGCAGCGTCTCGACCCCCGCCACCACTTCGGACAGTTCCACGTTGAGCCGGCCCACGGCTACCCTCGTTGCTCGTTCGGCGTCGCGGACGCGGACTTGCAAGAACCTCGTCGCGACGACAAGGGGTGGCAGCACCACGGCTGAGACGGCGGCCAACAACGGGCTCAGCGCGATCATCGCCACGACGACAGCGATGAGCGGGACGAGTTGGCCCAGGAGGGTCGCCACACCGTCGGTGAACAGCTCATCGATGGTCTCCACGTCTGCGGTGGAGCGGCTGATGACCTCCCCGATCGGAGTCTTGTCGAAGTACGGCGCCGGTAGCGCCATCACGTGGCCGAATAGGCGCACCCGCAGCGCCGCGATCGCCGACTGTGACACCTGGGCGGCGAGGTAGGCGTAGGCGAAGGTGAGGACTGAGTCAACCGCCACCGCCATCAGGTAGACAGCCGCCGGGACGATCAGGTTAGCGGTGTGCCCGGGCACAAGGTCATTGTTGATGACATAGCGCACCGTGAACGGTGGCACCAGCTCGGCAAGGGCGGAACCGAGGATGCAGGCGACTACGACGGCCAGGCGCCCCCGCCAAGGCCAGAGAAGAGCCGCCACCTTGCGGCCCAGACCAACCGGGGGCGGGGCCGCACGAGTTGTCGCTGTCCCCATCAGAACCGCCTGACGTCCCTTACGGTGCGGACTGTGCGGACCGTCCCCAGGCGCGCCTGGGCTCGGAAGATCCTTGCGTAGCGGCCATCGGCATCGAGCAGCTCGGCATGAGTGCCCTCCTCCTCGACCCGACCGCGATCGAGCACGACGACCCGGTCGGCATGCGGGAAGGCTGCTAGTCGGTGGCTGAACAACAGCACTGTCCGGCGCTGCTCGGCCGGCGCATCTGGCCCGAGGGCCGACCGCAGCCCGGAGATGATCGCAGCCTCGGTACGCACGTCGACTGCAGAAAAGGGTTCGTCGATCACGACGAGCGCAGGCACATCTCCACCGGCATGCAACGCCCGAGCCAAGGCGATCCGCTGGCGTTGGCCGCCGGAAACCCGAACCCCCAGCTCGCCGATCTCGGTTCCGAGGCTGCAGGGCATGGAGCGGAGGTCCGGCCCTAGGGCGGCCATGGAGACGGCCTGCTCAAGCGTCGGATCCGGCTCGATATCAGCAGTCGCCTCCGGGTCGAGCGAGATGTTGGCGGCGACGGTGCCGGAGAAGAGGTGCGGCTCTTGGCCGAGATAGCCGATACAACCGGCCCGATCGGCGGCCGGGAGGTCGGCCAGGTCTTGCCCGTCCCACAGCACCAAGCCGGCGTCCGGCTCGTAGATACCGGCAGCCAGCCGGGCCGCGGCGCTCTTGCCCGCACCTACCGGTCCGGTGACGGCGACGAAGGAGCCCGCAGCGATCTCCAGGTCGAGCCCGTCCACGGCGGGTTGGCTGCCGCCCGGGTAGGTGAAGGACACGTTCTGGAACGACAAGGCGGCCGCCCGATGAGGGAATGACCGTCCGGGCTCCGGCGTGGCATCGATCCCAGCCACATGGGTGGCCCGCAGCGACGACCAGCGCCGTTCAGCAGAGATCGGCGGTGGCGGGCTGAGCATGGGCTGGAGTCGGACGTATGCCGCCCCGGCAGCTTGCACCCGGTTGGCCATCTGCGGGATTCGGGGCGCACGCCCCACGAAGCGTATGAAGAGTTGCAGAAATGCGACCAGGCCGCCGACGCTCAGCGTGCCAGCGGCCACCCGTTGGCCGCCGAACCAGATGACGAAGAACACCCCGGAGCTGAGCAGAGTGGCATACACGGCCCCCAGCGCCTCATCTACGCGGATGGCGTCGAGTTCCGCGCTCGCTTGGCGCTGCGCCAACGCACGGACCCTCCGAGTGGCGACCTGGATCCGACCGGTGAGCTGCAGCAGCCGAACGCCAACGAGCTGCTCGTGCAGGACCGTGGTCAGGTCGGCGTCGACCTGGCGGGCAGTCGTCGTCCGAAGCGCAACCACGCGTCCGGCCACCTTCGCCAGCAGCAGCGCCACCGGTACAGGAGCGAGAGCGAGCGCGGCAAGGCGCGGGCTGTACAAGAACATCGTCACAACCAGCGAGACCGAGAACAACAGCGTGTCCCAGGTCTCGACTATGACCTCGCCGACACCAAGCCCCAGCACCTCAACGTCACCGATTACCCTCGCCATCACGCCGCCGACAGACAGAGCGGCCACGCGATCCATCGGCCAGGCCAGAACCCCGCGCAGAGCGTCGGAGCGCACATTCGCCTGCAGCCGTGTACGCGCAAGACCGAGCCACCAGCGCTTTCCGATCCGGGGCAACTGCGTGGCCGCGCTGGCGACAAGGAACAGCACCGCGGCCGCGGCAACATTCCCGCCGTTCGCTCGATGGCGATGAAAGGCCAACACGGTATCGATTGCCCGTCCCAGGAAAACCGCCGGCAAGACAATGGCCACGTTCATCGCGATACCGGCAACCGAACCTAAGACCAGCAGCCCCAACACCTGTCGGAAGTATGGACGCAGGACCCACAGGAACGGTGTCCTCCTGCTTGTCGTCCGCGCCTTGCTCACACTCCGTCTCCCACTCCAGGCGGCTCAAGACTCGCGCCCAGCGAACAATGTCGATCGAGCCGTCGCCGGCTTGCCCGAGGCAGAGGCAGTAGCCGCCGCCGCACAGATGTCGCGGGCGGGCGACGCCATGACATCCATATCGTCCCAGCCAGGAGCGTCAGCGAGCATCCTCGGGCCAGTTCGACTAGGGCTAGGCGTGTAACCACGGTTACAATCACACTATGGCATTGACCAGCGAGCCTGGGCAGTGGGTGTTTCTCACTTATTCGCTGCCTCGTACGCCGTCGGCGCCCCGGCTGTCACTCTGGCGCAAGCTCAAGCGGCTCGGTGTGGCACAGCTCTCCGACGGACTGGTCGCCCTTCCGGCCGACCCCAGAACCCGCGAGCAGTTCGAGTGGTCGGCGGATGAGGTGATCGCCGCCGGCGGCACGGCTGGGGTCTGGCTAGCCCGAGCAACAACCAGGGCGCAGGAACGCGAGATCGCGGAGTCGATGAACGCCGGGCGGGCGGAGGAGTACCGCTCGCTGGTTCGCGAGGCCGAGGCGGCACTGCGCGCGACCGGCGTCGAACGTGGCAGAGCGCTCAGGCGGCTGCGAGCGGAGAACCACCGGATCCGCCGCCGTGACTTCTTCCGCCCACCTGACCGGGAGGAAGCGCGGCAGGCCCTGTCAGTCCTCGCGGCGACGCTCGACCTAGACGTGCGGGCCGACCTGGAGGTGGCCCGTTGATCTGGGCCACCCGAGCCGGAGTGCATATCGACCGCGCGGCATGTGCCTGGCTCATCCGCCGCCGCCTCGACGCTGATGCCGAGTTCGTCTTCGTCACCGACCCCGACGACGTACCGCCCAACGCAACCCCGTTTGACATGCGCGGCGCCGACCTGGGTCATCGCGGGAGCGACTGCAGCTTCGAGACGATCTTGCGCCGCAACGCCCTCGCTGACCCGGTGCTGTGGCGGATCGCGGCGATCGTGCACGAGGCAGATGTCGAGGACGAGGCTCAACTTCTGCATGCTCCTGCCTGGCCCGGAGGCTCAGCAGCTCGCAATCTACGTCGGCTGGCTCCTCAACGGGACCCTTGGCGGGCTCATCGCCGGAACCCTGTTCGTCCTCCCCGGCGTCGTCGCGCTCCTCGCGCTCTCAGCGCTGTACGTCGGCGCTGGCTCCGCCACTCTCGTCATCGGCCTGTTCGCCGGCCTGGCCCCAGCGGTCATCGCCATCGTCATCCAAGCCGTCCAGCGAGTCGGCAAACGCGCACTGCACCATCCCGTGCTCGTTGCGATGGCGGTCGCCTCGTTCCTTGGACTGACCGGGTTCAAGGTCCCGTTCCCGATCGTGATCATCGCCGCCGGCATCCTCGGCTGGCTGCTGAGCCCCCTCGTCCCCTCCCTGGCCCGGTCCGACGACCACGAAGGCACGACCGACGAACCCCAGCCACTGATCAGTGACGACGCGCTCCACCACGACGTCCCCTCGACCCGCCGCAGCCTCAAGATTCTTGCCCTTGGCCTCGTACTCTGGTTCGCGCCGGTCGCGGCCGCCGTCGCGATTTCCCGTGACAGCGTCTTCGTCCATCAGGGTCTGTTCTTCTCCGGCGCCGCCGTCGTCACCTTTGGCGGCGCCTACGCTGTGCTCTCCTATGTCGCTCACCAGGCCGTCAACGTCTACGGCTGGCACCGGGAGAGATGGTGCGCGGGCTCGCGCTCGCCGAGACCACTCCCGGCCCGCTCATCATGGTCGTGCTCTTCGTCGCATTCGTCGGTGCCTACCGTGACCCCGGCTCCCTCGACCCCTGGGCCGCCGCCATCCTCGCCTCCCTGTTGGTGACCTGGGTGACTTTCGTCCCCTGCTTCCTCTTCATCTTCCTCGGCGCTCCCTACGTAGAGCGGCTCCGAAACAACCGCCAGCTCACCGCATCGTTGACCGGGATCACCGCCGCAGTGGTTGGCGTGATCGCCAACCTTGCGGTGTTCTTCAGCCTCCACAACCTCTTCGACCGATCGCGCGAGTTCAGATGGAAGCTCGTCAACCTCGAGGCTCCGGTCCTCTCCTCATGGGATCCAGTCGCGGTGGCCCTCACTGCTATCGCGCTCGCCCTGATCTTCCGGCGCAAGTGGTCAACCATGCGCACTCTCGGCGCCTGTGCGGTCCTCGGCCTGGCATCGACCTTCATCGACTAAGGTCCGCAGCCTCCGGTCGCGGCTTCGTGCTTGCCGGACTCACCCGACTCCACGGTTGGCCATACCCAAGGTGTTGACTTCAGGCCAGTCGGGTTCTGCGATGACCTGTGTACAGCGCGATGCCGCCTAGGGTGGCGGCGGCTGCGACAGCGAAACCGTTCCCGGCGGGGATGCGGGTGAGGAGTTCGGTCGCGGCCCCGACCACAGCTGCGCAGGGGATGGTGATCAGCCACGCGAGGACGATGTTGCCGGCGATGCCCCAGCGGACCGCGGACGCGTTTTTGGTGGCGCCGGCGCCGAGGATCGCGCTGGAGATGGCGTGAGTTGTCGACACCGGGAAACCGAGTCGAGCGGTGAAGTACAGCAGGGTCGCGGTGACGGTTTCGGCGGCGAACGCTTCTGCCGGTTGCAGCCGTGTCACTCGTTGGCCGAGGGTGCGGATGATCCGCCAGCCCCCGGCGTAGGTGCCCGCCGCCATGGAGGCGGCCGACGCGACGATGACCCAGGTCGGCACGTCGAATTGGGCGGCGGAGGCGTGCCCGGTGGTGATGAGTGCCAAAGTGATGATGCCCATCGTCTTCTGTGCGTCGTTGGTGCCGTGGGTGAACGACACAAACCCGGCCGAGAGCAGTTGCAGCCGTCGGAAGACCCGGTTGACCAGGCCTGGTGCACGGCGGCGAACGACCAGCAGGACGATCAGAGTCAGCAGGGCGGCGCCGGGGATGGCCAGGATGGGCGCGGCCAGCGAGGGGACCAGCACCTTGGTCCACAGGCCGCGCAGCTCCACGACGTTGAACCCGCCCGTGGCGGCCACCGCGGAGCCGAGCAGCCCACCGATCAGGGCATGGCTTGAGCTGGACGGCAACCCGAGATACCAGGTGAGCAGGTTCCACGCGATCGCCCCGACGAGCCCGGCGAGAACGACGGACAGGGTGACCGCGGCAGGATCGATGATGCCGTTGGCGACGGTTGCCGCGACCTTCAGGGACACGAACGCGCCGGCGAAGTTGAGCAGCGCCGAGCCGGCGACCGCGAGCCGCGGTGGGATGGCGCGCGTCGACACGCTTGTGGCGACAGCGTTGGCGGTGTCGTGGAAGCCGTTGGTGAAGTCGAAGAACAGCGCGACGGCAACGACGAAGACCAAGGTGGTGTCGGCGGTCATCGCGCTCAGGCGTTCTTCACGACAATGTTGCCGATCAGGTGGGCGGCGGTGTCGCAAGCGTCGAGGCTGTCTTCCAGCGCACCGAAGATGTCCTTCCACTGAATGATCGCGCGGGGGGAGATGTCGTCGTCTTCGAACAGGGCAGCGACGGCGTCGCGGACGACACGGTCGCCGTCATCCTCCCGACGCTTGATCCCGGCCAGCGGCTTCTGCAACCCAGACAGGTGCCGCAGCCCGCCGAGCGCCTCCGCGAGATAGTCGGTGGCGCCGAGCAGCAGGCCGCACTGCTCGATCGCCTGCTCCATCGTCGCCTCGATGCGGTAGAGGCCAAGAAGGTCAGAGGCATGCTCCATGTGATCGACCACGTCGTCGATGGCCCGGGCGAGGTCATGGATGTCCTCGCGGTCGAAGGGTGTGACGTACTGGGTGTTCATCAGCTGGTAGAGCTCAGCCGTCAACCGGTCCCCTTCGTGTTCGAGGTCCTTGACCTTGCCGTGTTCGACGCCGCTGTCGGGGAAGCCGCGGAAGCGTTCCTCCACCATCACCGCCGTTGCTTGCGCGTTGCGGCCGAGCGCCGCGAACACTTCGTAGAAGTCCTGCCGGCGAGGCACCAGGGTCAGCCGCATGCGCTGCCTCCCTTATTCGATGTCATGTGTTCGACGGTATGCAGCCGGCAGGAACCGATCCGTTACAACGCTGCGACAACCGGTTACAGACCGGTGACAGCCTGGTCGGCGGTGCCGATCGTGAGGCGGTAGCCCACGCCGGGTTGGGTGACGACCTCGACGGGCACTCCCGCGACCGCGAGCTTGCCCCGTAGCCGCTTGACGTTGACATCGACCGTCCGGTCGCCACGGGGCATCGCCCACCGCCACACCTGCCGGTAAATCGCCTCTCGCGACACCGGGCGTCCGCCGGCGGCAACGAGCACCTGCAGCACTTCCATCTCCCGCGGTGTCAGCGGCAGCACCGTCTCATGCCAGGCCGCTTCCCGGAGGCCCGCGTCCACCCGCAGCGCCCCCAGCACAGCCGGCTGCCTCGCAACGGCGACAAAACGGCCGCGTAGAGGGCGTCGTAGCCGCGCGGCTAGCTCCACCGGGGCCATCGACGGGTCGATCGCGTCGTCGGCGCCAGCCTCCAGCAGCTGCGCCACCCGGGCCGACGAACGGGCCGAGATCCAGACCACGATGGCAGGCCGAGCCTCTGGATCGTCGGGCAGTATGTCGATGCTCGCGATGTCCGGGTCCAGAACCACCAGATCATGGTGTGCGCTGCGCAGCGCCAGCTCGGCGTCCGCGCTCGTGTGGACGATCACCGGGGTTCGCCCCGATACCTGTGCGACCGTGTCGAACAGCGGCCCGAGTAGCCGGTCACCTACCCGCACTGCCATCAGCACATCCACCGAAGCCTCATTCCAATGGGCCTCCTTCAGTTGGTGACTTGAGTGGCGGCGCCCGCTGCGGCCGGCTCGACCTGTCGCAGACAGGAGGCTATCGGCCACAAACCGTTTCCCTGACGGCCCGCACACCAATGACTTTTTCACGCGGGTCGGGAAACCTTTGTCATCTCGGCAACTGGGACGTCGGCGGCTGTGTATGCTGCCGCGGAGCGACCCTGGCTCAACCTGTGCCATCGACGTGGTCGCGCCTCGTGAAAGGCAGCAAATGAAGCGTTCCATCACCATTGCGGTGGGGGCAGCGGTCGTGTTGGCTGGCAGCGTCGTCTCGGGGGCGGCTGCCCAGTCGCCTGCGGTCGGCGGCCTGGCAGCTCCGCACGTGCACTTCTTCCTGACACCGCACGCATACCGAATGGCTGGCAGCCCCTCGGATGAGCGGCAGGGTTCGCCGCCGCTGGTCGACCACGGCGGTCCGATCATGCACAAAGAGGTTTCCTACGCGATCTTCTGGGATCCCAGCCAGCTTCAGGACGGCACCCCGACCCAGGGCATCAATAGGAAGTACAAGAAGCTGATCTCGAAGTACTTCGGCAACACCAACGGGTCAGCTCTCTTCCACAACAACGTCCAGTACACCAGCCAAGGCAGTGTGCCGAAGAGGACTGCATTCGCTCAGGCCTGGGTGGACACGACTCCGTTCCCGACTGGGCACTGCAGTTACTCCGATGTCGGGTCCAACTGCGTGACCGATGCCGACATCCAGGCTCGTGTCGTTGCCGACGCTGCGGCCCACGGCATCTCCAGCAGCACAAGCGACATGTTCTTTGTCTTCACTCCCGAAAACGAGGGCTCCTGCTTCGACTCCGGTTGCTCGGCGCCGGCATATGAGTACTACTGCGCCTACCATGGCAACATCCCGAACGCGGGCGGGAACCTGATTTACGCCAACATGCCGTTCCCGACCGTCAAGAGCGGCAACAACTGCTACTACGCCCCCGGCGGTAAGCAGCAGTTTCCCAGTGGCGACGTCAACGCCGACGCAGTCCTCAACGTGACCAGCCACGAGCAGATCGAGGCGATCACTGACCCGCTGCTCAATGCCTGGTACGACGCGGCCGGCTACGAGATTGGCGACGAGTGCGCCTGGGACTTCGGATCCACCCTTGCCGACGGCGGCGACGTGGACCTCAACGGCCAGCCGTACGGCCTGCAGAAGGAGGCTTCGAACGCCTCGCAGAACTGCGTACTGGCCGGTCCGTAATCGGCTAGCTGGTCAGCAACAGTTCTAGAGCCCGGCCCGGCAGGTGCCAAGCGAGGCATCTGCCGGGCTGGCCTCGTCAGTTGCTCGCAGCTTGACCGTACTGGGGCTGACCGAGCAGACCACGCAATAGGGGGCAATCACCTACCTGGCTCAACCCGCGGGCGGCCACGACGCCCGCGCTGTTGGAGCGCCGCAGCCTGCCGAGTGTCACTCCTAGGGTGGCTGTTCGGCTGGAAGCCGGGTACCCCTCCCCGCGTCATGCAATCCCTCTTGAGGGTGCGCGGGCGTCAGCCCACGTCGAATCGTCCGGTGGTGTCGTGGACCAGCCGCTCGGCGATCGTGTGCACCCTGGTGTTGGAATCTTGGGACAGCCGGACCAGGAACTCGAACGCTCGCAGTGGACCGACGTGGTACCGCTCCATGACAATGCCGGTGGCCTGGCCGATCACGGTGCGGGTGTCGAGCGCCCGCGTGAGTTGGAAGACCTCCCGGGAGTGGCCCATCGCGGCGACCGCGTGGGCCGCGAACAGTTCGGCCACCTCGTCGAGAGGGTCGAAGGCGCCAACGGACTCAGAGTACAGATTGAGCCCTGAGTGGCTCCCGTCGGTTTCGATGATGAGGGCCGCCTGAGACCTCAGCCCCAGCCGCGCCGCGCGCGACCCATAGCTGGCCCATCGGGAGTCGTTGGCAAGGTCGGTGCACACGACCCTGTGGCCGGCGATAACCGCCTGGAAGCACGGCCCTTCCTGCTCGCTGTACTGGATCCGGTCGGCCCGGCCGGCCAGCTCACTGGTAGCGGCGACGGTCAGCAGGTCGCCGTCGGCGGTCAGAATGCTGACACTGGCATGGTCGACCTGCTCGATCGAGTTAACCGCCGAAGTGGTGATCCGTTCCAAGGTATCCTCCGGGCTGACCGCCCCGGCCAGATCCTTGGCCACCTGCTCCATCACCGACAGCAGATCATCGCTCACGGCGGCAGACTAAACCTTCCCGAACCCAGCCACCACTGCGCGCGGTGGTGGTACTGGCGAACCTTTCCTAGACCTGGGTGGAGAACGTCGACGAGGGCTCCAGGAACGAACGAGCGCTCAGTCCTTGTGGCGCAGGTCGAGGATCAGGCTGACGCAGAAACCCAGCACCACCAAGGTCCCGCCGACGACCGCGACGATCTGATCTGGTGTGCCCGTCCGGGTCAGGAGCAGGGCCGACAGTGCTAGGGCGACGACGACGGCCGCGGCGATCTTCCAGTCGTCGCCGACTATGAGGTCGTACCAGAACTTGCCGAACTCGCTCAGCACCCTCATTTGACGGTCCTCTTGGTGGGCGCGGGCGTGCGCGGGTCCGCACCCCCCGGCGACTGGGCCAGTGCCACGATGAACACGCGAGTGACGAGGAACCAGATGATCAGCAGGACGAGGATGGCCGCGTCGGAGCCTGGCCACGCGATGCTCTTGTGCCGGTTGCCCAAGACCCCTAGCCCCTCGATCGCCCAAAAGGTACCGAACGACGCGAGCAGCAGCCCCACGCCGTACTTCATCGTGTTCTCCGGGATCATCGCGAGCGGCTTACGGAAGCTGACCGCCAGGATCGTCACCGTGATCACTGCCGCGCACGCTCCGAGCACCGCCACTGGGACGTTGTGAGCGTTCAGTCCGAACGTGATGACGATGAAAACGACCTCCATGCCCTCCAGGAACGTCCCCTTCAAGGAGACCATGAAGGAGAACACGTCGAAACCATCAGGCTGGTCTCCCGCCAGTCGTGCCGCCTCCTGCTGTTCCCGGAAGATCTTCTCCTCGTCGTGGATCGACTTCCGGTGAGAGGCCCGCAGGATGGCCTTGCGCAGCCACTGCAGCCCGAAGACCAACAACAGACCACCGATCGCGAGCTGCAGGGCGGCCTCGGGTAACCAGGACGTGAGCGCATACCCGAAGACCGTGGTCACGACCGCGAGAGCCAGCAGCGCGGTCGCGACCCCGGACCAGGTCGAACGCCAGCTTCGAGTGAAGCCCATCGCCATGATGATGGTGGTGGCCTCGACCGCCTCGACGACACAAGCAACGTATGTAGCCACGAGCACCGCCCAGGCTGCTGTGGTCACCGAAACTCCGTTCCGAACCGCCGCCGTAACATCCGCACGCCCAATCAACTGACGAAGGTGACGCTACCTGCCATGGGGCTTCTCGCGAGGGCTCGGTGGTTGCCGGTGCTCAATTGAGGCGTCAGACGGCACCGCCGGTGTGGCCCCTCTCGCGCCAGTTAGCGTCTGGGGGTGCCACTTTCTCCACAGGAGTTCTACTCCCACGCCGTCGCCGCCGCCGACGATGAGCAGCGGTTGCCGCTGTCCAGGATGACGGGCTGGGACATCAGCCCGTTCGAGCCCGACGGCCTGCGAGTCTCCAGACTCCGACCACCCGTGTTGCCTGAGCCACCGCGGCAAGGCGAGAATCCCGCTGACTGCGGCTCCTGCCGGCGACGCGACGAAGGCATCTGGCTAGACGACCGGTGGCGACTGAGTCGGGTCAGCGGGGTCGGGGTGCCACTAGTCCTGATGTTGCACCCACGCGACCATTACGACCTCGCGGACCTCACCGACGACCTCGCGGCCGAGATGGGCGTCCTCAGCACTCACCTCGCCAGACACGTGGAGGCCCTTCCCCATATCAGCCGATGCCACGTCTACCGCGTCGGTGACGGCGGCGCCCACCTGCACGTCTGGTTCTTCGCGCGTCCGGAGGGGCAGGCCCAGCTCTTCGGGTCGTGGCTTGTGATCTGGGACGACCTGCTGCCGGAGTATCCGCGGGATCTCGCGGAGAGCGATGCCGCCGCCGTGGCGGAGGCACTGACTGTCTCCTACGGCGGCCGACGCGGCAACTCGGTGGCTTGAACCGTCCGGCGGTCGACCTATCGGACTAGTACGGCGCAAAGAGAACCGGTGTTGTAGGTGGACGGCGAGTTGGTGCCGAATCCTGCCGACACGTCACTGCTGTGCGCTGGCGGTTCCGTACTGGCTCGGGAGCAGCCAGATCTGGTCCGGATCGCCTGGCGAGCCGCCGAGAGTCGGACAGCGTGCTCCGGTGACGGCCTGGACGTCGAAGATCTCCTCGACTCCGTTGGCGAACTGCAGCGTGGCGACGGTGTTGCCGGTGCTGAGCTGGACCACACCGATTCCACACTTGAGTTGGTCGTGGTAGGCGGCGATCGGAGCACCCCCGAAGATGGCTGTCTCACGGATCTTCGACAAGCCGACGAAGGCCAGATCCTGATGGAACGCAAGCCCACGTGCATAGCCGGGGACGGCGGCGACTGCCTCCCGACGACCTGTCGACAGGTCGACCTGCTCGAGTCTTCCCATGCCGGAGTTGAGGACGAACAGCTCTCCGTCGTGCCAGCGTGGCGAGTGGGGCATCGCCAAGCCCCTGGTGACCGCCTCTCCCGACGCGACATCGAGTACGGCACCGCTGTCGTTGCGCGCCTTGCGCCACCCGCCCGGTTCGTCGGTGGGTGCCATCACGGAAACGAAAGCCGGGGATCCGTCGCGCATCGCCAGGCCGTTCAGATGACAGCGGTCCTCTGCGGCGAGCCGGGAGATGAAGGGCGGCCGCCAGCGCGGCACGAAGCTGTAGCGGGGGTCGAGGCCGGCCAGGCACGAGAAGAGGGTGTTGACCATCCAGAGGTCCGGCTCACCGCTGGGGGCGGTTCCCCACGCGATCTCGTGACACTGCGTCTCGCCGGTGAACGTCGAGGAGCTCGGCAGCCAACACTTGTCGTAACGGCCCGCTGGCGTGATCGCGGCGGCGAGCTCTGAATGGTCGGGCAGCGACCAGATCTGACCCTTGCTCGCTACCGCGATGCTGTCGGTTCCGACGGCGACCCCCATGGCCCGGTCGAACCCGCGGAAGGAGAAGACAACTTCCCCGTCGGCCGTGCCCACCGCGACGAGTTGACCGGCCTGGTACGTCGACACCAGCAATGAGCACCCGGCGTCGGCCAGCACCTGAGGGAAGCGGGCGCTGTAGGTGAACCGGACCTCGGTATCTCGTGCCCTATCCGGCTGGACGGTCGACGAGACGGAGTTGGCACCCTCGTCGCTGCCGCCAGCGGCCGCACCGTCAAAAACGCTTACCTGCACCTCAGCGTCTACTGGCCGATCCGTGAGCCGCCCGGGGGTTGCCGCGCTGACGGGCCGCAGCACGGGACGTTCCCCCCTGGCCGGCGGCCACCCGGTTGATGTCCCTCACCAGAGCGGTACCGGCTTCGCTGCCGTCGGACTTCCACAGCTCACGGCCGTGGACCCCGTCGTCCGCGGCGAAGAACAACGTGCCCTTGACGTCTGCCAGGCCCGAGGGACCGTCATGACGGGCACACGGATAAATGTCCTTGACCATGCTGGTGCCGGCGCTGGTGCCGTCCGACTTCCACAGCTCGGGCCCGTGTGTCCCGTCCTTCGCCGTGAAGAACACCGACGACCCGATCGCGGTCAGGTAGTAGGGATCGCTGCCATACGCGCCTGGGTTGATGTTCTTGACCTGGACGGTTCCCGCCTTGGTGCCGTCGGACTTCCACAACTCCCGGCCGTGGGCTCCGTCGTCGTCGGAGAAGAACAGGGTTCCGCTGACGTCGGTCAGGGACGTCGGGCCGTAGCCATAGCCGTATCCGTAGTAGCCGCTGCCGGCGCCGTCACCGCTGGTGCCACCGGCGCCAGGAGTGATGTCCTTGACCATCACGGTGCCGGCCTTGGTGCCGTCGGACTTCCACAGCTCCTGGCCGTGGGTGCCGTCGTTGTCGGCGAAGAACAGGGTGCCCCCGACGTCGGTGAGATACGTCGGACCGTAGCTGTAGTAGTAGTAGCCGCCGCCACCGACGCCGGGGTTGATGTCTTTGACCATGACGGTGCCGGCCTTGGTGCCGTCGGACTTCCACAACTCGGGCCCGTGCTTGCCGTCGGTGGCGGTGAAGAACAACGTCCCCTCAACGTCGGCCAGCGAACTGGGATTGCTGCTGTAGTTGCTGGAGTGGATGTTCTTCACCATGACGGTGCCGGCCCTGGTGCCGTCGGACTTCCACAACTCGCGACCATGGGTGCCGTTGTCGTCGCTGAAGAATAAAATCCCGCCGACGTCGGTCAGATTGGACGGGCCCTGGCGGTAACCGCGACCGCCGGCGCCAGGCGTGATGTCCTTGACCATGACGGTGCCGGCCTTGGTGCCGTCGGAGGTCCATAGCTCGCGGCCGTGAGTGCCGTCGTCGGCGGTGAAGAACAACGTCCCGCCCACGTCGGTCAGGCTCGACGGACCATCGTATCCGTAGTAGCCGCCGCTGCCGCCGGGGTTGATGTCCTTGACCATGACGGTGCCGGCCTTGGTGCCGTCGGACTTCCACAGCTCCGCGCCGTGGATCCCGTCGTCGGCGGTGAAGAACAGCGTCCCTCCGACATCGGTCAGGTAGGTAGGGTCGCTTGGCGCGGTTTGCGGGTTGCCGCATTTCAGCAGAGGGGCGGCGGTGCTGCCGGCAACGCTCTGCGGTGGCTCGGTTCTGTGGCCGGATGGCGATGCCGCAGCGGTGGACGTCGCCATGCCAGCCAGGGTCACCCCCGCTGCGATCGCCGCCGTGACCGTCTGCCCAGCTTTGGCACCGCGGCCACGCCGACGCAGCACCTTGGCCCGGGCCAACCGGGACCGAGCAGCCTTTTCCCTCTCACAACGCCGTCGACGACTCACTGACCGACCTCCCGAAGCGATGCTCACCTCGCGGTTGGTTGGCAACCGCAGCCAGAGTCGGTGCCTCAACGAGGCGGCAATCATCGGCGTCACGGTCTACGCACCGAAGCGATCGGCAACCTAGCGCACTGCGAACAACGCCGCAATGAATCGCCGAATTTATCTTTCTTCCAACGGCACAGGCTGGCGATAGCCCCCCGGCGGCAGAACGCCGGCGTGGCTTCTGGGCTGGTGTCGGTCGTTACCGTGGTCACATGAGTAGCCAGCGGGTGCCCGGCGGGGTCGTCCATCAGTTGCCGGCCGACCTGCGTGAGGCGCTCGCCGCGAACAGCGCTGCCCTCGATCTCTGGACGGACATCACCCCGCTGGCGCGCAACGAGTTCATCTGCTGGGTAGAGGACGCCAAGCAACAGACGACTCGAGAGCGTCGCATCCGTCGTACTCAGGAGGAGCTCGAAGAGGGCCAGCGACGGCCCTGCTGCTGGCCGGGTTGCCGCCACCGCGCACGGACCGGCAAGGCCGAGGGCCTCGTCAACCTGCCTTCTTAGGTATTTCTCAGGCGGCGATTCTGGACAGATCGCCCGACAGGGGCCAAGGTGCATACCGATACATCTCGTTGGGGGGAACCTGGACCGCTGGGCCGGCCCCCCATTCCGCATCCACAAAGGAGCCATTGTTGAACCGAAGAGCAATCTTCTCGGGACTGGCCGCAGCCGCGCTCGCGGCCGCTGGCCTGTCGGCGGTGCTGCCGAACGCCACGGCCTCCTCCGCCCACCCGATCAACCCCTTCGTGCACGCCTGTGCGGTGAAAGCTGCGCCGGGTCACGCGACCTGTTTCGCCATCGGCGTCGCCACCGCCCACGGCCAGCTGAAGGTGAGCACGAAGCCGCTGGCTTCCGCCTTCACTCCGACTGACATCCAGAAGGCCTACAACCTGACCGGCCTGCAGAGCGGCGGCGCCACTGTGGCGATCGTCGACGCGTACGGCTACCCGGGTCTGGCCAGTGACCTGGCGACGTTCCGGAGCACCTATGGCCTGCCGGCCTGCACGGTCGGGAACGGCTGCCTGACGATCATGAACCAGAACGGTGGCACCCAGGCCCCGCCCACCGACTCCGGCTGGGACATCGAGCAGGCGCTCGACGTCGACGCCGTCTCGTCGGCTTGCCCGGACTGCAAGATCCTCGTCGTCCAGGCCACGGACAACTCCTGGAACAACCTCGGCACCGCGGTCAACCGTGCGGCCATGCAGTCCGGCGTCCGGGCGATCTCCAACAGCTACGGCGGCGGCAACATGTCCAACAACTCGATGTGGGAGCACAAGAACATGGCCGTCACCGCATCGACCGGTGACAGCGGCTTCAACGGCGGCAGCTACCCGGCCAGTGACACCAAGGTGGTCGCCGTCGGCGGCACGTCGGTGTTCCGTGACACGAGCCGGCGCGGTTACCACGAGACCGCCTGGAGTGGTGCAGGTTCCGGCTGCGGCACCAACCCGCAGCCCGCTTGGCAGTCCGGCGCCGGCACCACCTGTTCGACCAAGGCGTCCGCTGACGTGTCGGCTGCTGCCGACCCGAACAACGGTGGCCTGGGCATCTACTGTGGCTCGATCTCGGGCTGTGGTGGCTGGGCTCAGTACGGCGGTACGAGCGAGGCGTCGCCGATCATCGCCTCGGTCTACACGCTTTCGGGCAACGTGGCGAAGTGGCCGGCGAAGTACCCGTACAAGCGCGCGGGACACCTCTACGACGTCACCAGCGGCAGCAACGGCTCCTGCGGGATCCCGGTCTGCCAGGCTCGCGCCGGCTGGGACGGCCCCACCGGAATGGGCACCCCGCACGGGGTGGCGGCCTTCTGAGGCAGTCCGTCACCGACGCTTAACATCGGAATGGTGGTGGGGGCCGGCAAAAAGCGCCCCCCCCCAAAGTAGTTAGGAAAGGCGCCCCCGGGGGGGGGGGCTCCCCCCACGCGGCCCCCCCCGGGGGCCCGCCGTTCAACCCACTGGGGGGGGGGCGGCTTTGTGGCCCCCCCCCCCACCATTCCGATGTTAAGCGTCGGTGACGGACTGCCTCAGAAGGCAGCCACCCCGTGCGGGGTGCCCATTCCGGTGGGGCCGTCCCAGCCGGCGCGAGCCTGGCAGACCGGGATCCCGCAGGAGCCGTTGCTGCCGCTGGTGACGTCGTAGAGGTGTC
>JAICMS010000021.1 GCA_025929075.1 Propionibacteriales bacterium | reverse complement strand
TGACCGTGAGTCACAGCATGCGCCGCCAGAAAGGCCCGGAGGTCATAGAAATGTCCAAGTCCCCCATGCGTCGCCGTATCGTCGCCGCCGTCCTCGGTGTCGTCGCCCTCGTCGGCCTCACTCCTGCAGCCGTTACCGCCGTCCAGGCTGGCCACTCGACCAGCGGGGTCCACTATGGCCCGCCACCTGGACCTTGGTGCTGCTGAGCAGTAACGCCGCCTGAGCGCTAGCCACTGCTCACTCGTCCTCCCTCGCTCTTCCGGAACCAGCACCAACGAGGGTCTGGTTGGCGTTCCCGCCAGTCTCTCGTGTTGCCGAGGTTCGCGAGACACCGACCGAGGCGAGTGCCTTGTCGTACGCCACGCAGGCGCCGTCGTGGTCTCCATGCTTCTTCAGGAGATCTGCGACGTCGCGCCAAACCTGCGCAGCCTGCCTCGTGGCGCCCATCGAGTCCAATAGCGACGCTGCCAGTCGGGCAGTAGACAGGGCTCGATCGGGATAGCCCGATTCGGCTTGAGCCTGCGCAAGTACCAACCAGGTGCGCGCCGTCTCAAGGCGGGGAGCATTCCCGAGTAGCTCCAGTGCCTCCCTGGCCCAGTCTTCGGAGCTGTTCGTCTTCCGAGCGAGCAGATTGCAGTACGCGAGTTGAGTTGCCACCCGAGCTCGGTCAACTGCGGAGCCGCACTCGCGCAGTTGCTCCCAGGACTGGTACAGAAGTTCCTCTGCCTCATCCGTCCGCGGCTGATCGAGGCCGAGAAGAATCGAGGCACGCGCTGCTGTCAAGAGCGCAATGCGTCTGGCGTCATCACCCTCCGAGACCAGCGCAAGTGCCTTTTCCGCGAGACCAACCGCGTCGGACTGTCGGCCTTGCCGCTGGGCGACCAACGCAGCGTTCCAGTACGCCGAGCCGCGAGCTTCGCGAGAACCGACGCGCTCGGCTTCGGAGACAAGGCTGTCGACCAGCTGCGTGGCACGCACCAGTTCACCACGCTCGTAGTAAGCGGACGCCATCGTGAGACCGACTCCGACGTGTTCAGGGGTGCCGGACAGGCCAACGTCAACTAGGTGAGTGCAGCATGCTTCGCCAACCTCGACGGCCCTAGACAGTTCGCCGAGCTCGCGGTAGCAGCGAACCAGACTGGTGGCGACTTCCGCCCACACTGCGCCCCGGACATGGGGATCACCGAGAAGGTTTTCTAGCCGGCCGACTGCCCCCTCAAGGTTGCCTTCGAGCTCTGCGACCAGCGCCTCGACCTGCCGGAGCTTGACACCCCCGCTCGCCGTCAGGCGGAGGTCAGCACTCACGGCATCAAGAGCCGATCGGGCTGCCTTGACATCTCCGTTGCGGGCTGCGAGCTCGGCGAACCGGAGAGCGAACCCGACCTGGGGGTCCTCTGCCACCACCTGGTCGCAGAGTCCCTCGACGGTGAGACCAAGACGTGAGGCGATGATGTTCAGCGCCCGGCGAGAGGGCCGTCGGCGGCCGGACTCGATCAAAGAGACGTACGACTCCGACAACTCCCGCCCGGCGAGCTCTGCCTGCGACATGCCGCGCTCGCGGCGCAGCAGCCGGATCCGAACGCCGAGGTCATCGCCCCCACCGCCGGCCTTCTCACGACGCTCGAGTTCGCTGCCGACCTCGGCAGATGCCGCGGAGGATGTGGACACAACAACCACCCCTTGGGGAAATGACCGAGAAGGGCCAAGTGACAAAGATTGACATGAGTGTAAGCCGGACATCAACTACCCGCCGGTCTGCACCTCAAACCCACCCAAACGGCCCTCATCCGTTCGGCTCGCCCAATCTGGGCGACACGCCGCAAATGTCCGTGTTGCTGGGCGCGGCACAGAAGTTTTGTCATCCCAGGGGCGGTAATTGCAGTTGAGCTTGCAGCGCCGGCGACGGTTGACTGAGCCGGTGCAGATCGAGCCGATCGACCCAGTGGCCGTCGACGACGAGACCTGGCAGCAAGTCGCCGAGGTGACCAACTCGGAGCTGGTCGCCGACGTGCCCAGCGAGGCGCCTGTGACGGCGGAGTCGGCGCAGTCAGAGGCCCTCTTCACGTTCGAGGACCGGCCCTACGACGGTTACTGGCTCGCCCGGGACGGCGATCGGGTGGTGGGCTGGGCGAGTCTCGGACTCGCCACCTGGGACAACCTCGACCAGGCGATGGTGTTCTGCTCGGTCTCGCCGAAAGCGCGTGGGCAGGGGGTGGGCAAGGCCCTGCTCCAAGCACAGGTCGACGGAGCGAGTCGGGCCGGCCGGACGAAGCTCATGACGTTCGTCTATCGCGACACCCCGACCCAAGCGCTGCTGACGGCCAACGGGTTTGCGGTCGGCCAGTTGAATGCGCAGCGTCGGCTGCTGCCAGCCGAGATCGACTACTCCGCTCTCCAACGGCTCACTGACGAGGCAGCGGTCCGCGCCCGCGACTACGAGCTGTTGCAGCTCTGCGGCCCGACCCCCGAGGAGTGGCTACCGCAGCTTGCGACTCTCAGCGAGGGCATCAACGATGCGCCCATCGACGACCTCGACATCGAGCCGGATTCGATCTCGCCCGAGCGCCTCCGTCAGGGGGAGCGAGCCCTCGCGAAGCGTGGCCAGGTGGTTTACCGCATCGTCGCCCGTCACCGTAAGTCCGGCGAATGGGCCGCGCACACGGTGCTCTGCGCCGATCACTTCCGGCCCGGACTCGGGCACCAGGAGGACACCACTGTGCTCCGGCACCATCGCGGCCACCGGCTGGGACTACTGCTCAAGGCATCCATGCTGCTCTGGATGCGCGCGGCCGAGCCCGGCCTGACTGAGATCAACACCTGGAACGCCGAGAGCAACACCCACATGATCGCGGTCAACGAGCAGCTCGGCTGTCACGTCAGCAACCTCTCGTGTGTGATGCAACGACACCTCTAGCCCGACACCTACAGTGGGTCGAGATGACCCGCCGACGCTGCCAGCCTGTTCGCCCGGCCCGGGCCTCCCGTGGGCACCTGTCAGCCGGTGTGGTGATCGCCGCAACACTGAGTGCTCTGGTCGCCGCCTGCTCGAGTTCGCCGGCGGCTGACCCGACGACCCATCAGGCCACGAAGGTCGCCGTACACCCGACCCCCACCAAGACGACCCAGACATCACCACCGCCGACAGAGCCGAACCCGCCGGCCGCGCCAAAGGCCGGGGCTTGCCGTCGGCTGGCGTACCGCGACATCTCGCACTACTCCAACGCAGCTTCGCCGGTGCCCTGCTCGAGTCGCCACACCGCCTACACCTTCGCGATCAAGCAGTTGCCTCGCAATGTCGTGCCGGGGGTCAGCATCGGCAACAAGAGCATCCAGCAGGCCGCCGCGACCACCTGCCGCAACTCGTTCCGGGTGTTCATCGGGGGGGACCCGGCGCAGCGCGCCCTCTCCCGGCTCACCGTTACGTACTTCCTGCCGGACCAGCGTGGCTTCGATCTCGGGGCTCGCTGGATCAGATGCGACGTCATCGCGCTGCAAGGCCCGAACGCGCTTGGACCGCTGCCGCCCGGCAACCCCCATGATCTGCTCAACCGGTCGACGGCGCTGCACTCGTACGGCGTGTGCGCCGCGGGTGACCCGGGTGCAGCCGGCTCCAGGTTGCTCATGTGCACTCAGCCACACGCGTACCGAGCAGTGGTGGCGCTTCGCCTCGGCACCGACAAGCAGCGCTACCCCGGGCTGAAGGTCACCCGCGATGCAGGGCAGCAGCGGTGCCGCAGCTACCTGAGCAACACCCTTGGGCTGCTGGGCGGTTACACGTTCGCTTGGACCTACCCCACGGTCAACGACTGGCGCTCCGGCCAACGGTTCGGCTACTGCTGGCGCAAGACCCCCCACTAGCCTCGACCCAGCAACAGGCTGGGCCAGCTGCCCTAGAAACCGAGTCGGCGGAGCTGCTTGGGGTCGCGCTGCCACTCCTTGGCGACCTTCACGCGCAAGTCGAGGTAGACCGGCGTGCCCAGCAGGGCCTCGATCTGCTGGCGGGCCTGACTGCCCACCTGCTTCAGCCGCTCCCCCTGCCGACCGATGACGATGGCCTTCTGGCTCTGCCGCTCGACATACAGCTCGGCATGTACGTCGAGCAGCGGCCTGTTTGCTGGCCGCCCAGCTCGGGGCCCCATCTCCTCCACCACCACCGCGATCGAGTGCGGCAGCTCGTCGCGCACTCCCTCAAGCGCCGCCTCCCGCACCAGCTCCGCGACCAGGACCGACTCTGGCTGGTCGGTGAGCTCGCCGTCCGGGAACAGCGCTGGGCCCTCCGGCAGTAGACCCGAGAACAGGTCGGACAGCAGGCCGACGTGGAACCCGGTGACCGCCGAGACCGGCACCACCTCCGCCCAGTCGACGCCGGATTCTGCCCCCAACGCGGCGACCGAGGTCAGATGGGCGGCCATCTCGTCGGATGAGACCAGGTCGCTCATCGTGACGACCGCGACCTTCGGCGTCCGTCGAACCTTCGCCAGCTCAGCGACCAGGTAGCGGTCCCCCGCCGACGTCGACCCGCCCGGCGGCAGACACACGGCCACCACGTCGACCTCGGACCAGGCGGCGCGGGTCAGGTCGTTAAGCCGCTCACCGAGCAGCGTCCGCGGCTTGTGCAGACCAGGCGTATCGACCAGGACGATCTGCGCATCGGGCCGGTGCACGATGCCACGAACCACGTGGCGGGTGGTCTGCGGTTTGGCGGACGTGATCGCCACCTTGCCCCCGACCAGCGCGTTGGTGAGCGTCGACTTGCCCGTGTTCGGTCGTCCGACCAGACTGACGAACCCGCTGCGATGAGCACTATCAGTCATCGCGGTCCGGGAGCGTATTCGCGGTCTCAGCCAGTGACGGCTCAGGCACCCGCGAGACCACGATCGACACCACTCGGTTGCGCCGTCCGGCCAGACCCTCCGCTTGCAGGCGCAGTCCCTCACAGACGACTCCGGCACCGGGGATCGGCACCCGCCCCAGGTGCTTGGCCAGCAAACCGCCGACAGTCTCGACGTCGTCCTCCTCAATGACAACACCGAAGAGCTCTCCAAGGTCGTCGATCGGCAGTCGAGAGCTGACCCGCACCGATCCGTCGGCAAGGTGCTCGGCGCCGACCGGCTCGGTGTCGTACTCGTCCGTGATCTCGCCGACGATCTCCTCCAGCAGGTCCTCGATCGTCACCAGGCCGGCGGTGCCCCCGTACTCGTCGACGACGATCGCCAAGTGGGTCCTCAGGGCCTGCATGTCGCGCATCAGATCGTCGGCCGGCTTGCTGTCGGGTACGAAGAACGACGGCCGCATCACCGTTTCGATGCGTTCCGTCGACTCCGCCTCATGTCTGTCGAAGACCCGTTTGGTCACGTCCTTGAGGTAGGCGATGCCGATGACGTCGTCGAGGCTGTCACCCACCACGGGGATGCGCGAGAAGCCGCTGCGCAGCGCCAGCGACATCATCTGGCGCAGCGTCTTGTGCCGTTCGATGAAGACGATGTCGGTGCGCGGCACCATCACCTCTCGCACCAAAGTGTCGCCGAGTTCGAAGACCGAGTGGATCATCCGTCTCTCGTCGGTTTCGATCACCTGGCTTTGTGCGGCGATATCGACCAGCTCACGCAGCTCGGCTTCTGATGCGAACGGTCCCTCCCGAAATCCGCGCCCCGGCGTGATGACGTTGCCAATCACGATCAGAATCTGCGGGATCGGGCCTAGTACGGCGGCAAGCCCGGCCACTGGCGCCGCGGCAGCAAGAGCGACCCGCTCGGAGTGCTGGCGGCCGATCGTGCGTGGTCCGACGCCCACGACCACGTAGGACACCACGACCATGATCCCGGTGGCCACGAGCACGTCGGCCCAGGTCGGAGAGATGCCGTGCGACACGACCAGGGCGATCATCACGACTGCCGCCGTCTCGCACATGACGCGCACCAGCAGGGCGGAGTTGAGGAACCGTGGCGCATCGCTGGCCACCTCGAGCAGCCGGGCAGCGCCGCGGCGGTGCTCCTGCAGCAGCTCTTGAGCGCGCACCCTCGACATGGCCGACAGCGCGGCCTCCGCGCTGGCAACCAGACCGGCCAGCACTACCAGGATGATCGCGAGAACGATCAGCACAGCATCGACGGACGTCATTCGACGTCCTCACCGGCCCTCACGCCCTGCCACTCGGCAAGCAGCCGGGCCTGCAGCCCGAACATCTCCCGCTCCTCAGCGGGCTCGGCGTGGTCGTAGCCGAGCAGGTGCAGGATGCCGTGGATCGTCAGCAGGTGCATCTCGTCCTCGGCGGTGCGCCCGTACGACGGCGCCTGCTCGGCGGCATACTCCGGGCACAGCAGCATGTCGCCGAGAATCCCCTCGACCTCGACCTCTCCATCAGTAGCCGGGCGTAACTCATCCATCGGGAAGGACAGCACGTCGGTGGGGCCCTTCTTGCCGAGGTAGTGCTCGTTGAACGAGGCCATCGTGTCCGTGTCGACGAGCTTCACGCACAACTCGGCCTCGGGATGCACTCGCATCCGGTGCATCACGAAGCGGGCAAGCCGTGCGAAGCCTGAGACGTCGAGCTCGACGCCGGACTCGTTGAGGACCTCGACGCTCATCGACGATCGGCGGTGGGCCGACGGCTGCCTTGCAAGGCTGCTTCGTACTCGGCGTAGGCGGCCACGATCTTGCCGACCAGCTGATGTCGCACGACGTCGTGGTTGCCGAGCCGGCAGAAGCCGACGTCGTTGATCCCGACAAGGATGTCTTCCACGATCTTCAGGCCGCTCTGCGTCCCCGCCGGTAGGTCGACCTGCGTCACGTCTCCGGTCACCACCATCTTCGAGCCGAAGCCGAGTCTGGTGAGGAACATCTTCATCTGCTCAGGGGACGTGTTCTGCGCCTCGTCGAGGATGATGAACGCATCGTTGAGTGAGCGGCCGCGCATGAACGCCAGAGGTGCCACCTCGATCGTGCCGGCGGTGAGCAGCTTGGGGATCGTCTCCGGGTCGAGCATGTCGTGCAGCGCGTCGTACAACGGCCGCAGATAGGGGTCGATCTTCTCGCTCAAGGTCCCCGGCAGATAGCCCAGCCGCTCCCCTGCTTCGACCGCCGGCCGGGTGAGGATGATCCGGTTGACCTGCTTGGCCTGCAGCGCCTGCACTGCCTTCGCCATCGCGAGATAGGTCTTGCCGGTGCCGGCCGGACCGATCGAGAAGACCACTGTGTGCTTGTCGATCGAGTCGACGTACCGCTTCTGGTTCAGAGTCTTGGGCCGGATCGTGCGACCGCGGTTGCTGAGGATGTTCAACGTCAGCACGTCGGCCGGCCGTTCCTGCGTCTCGGCGCGAAGCATCGCGATCACACGCTCGACCATGTCGCCGGTCAGCCCTTGGCCGGTGCGCACCATCGTCACCAGCTCGTCGAGCAACCGCTCCACGAGGGCGACCTCGGCGGGCTCACCGGAGATCGAGACTTCGTTGCCACGCACGTGGACGTCGGCGTCGAAGCCGCGCTCGATGATGTCGAGAAACTCGTCACCTGCACCGAGGACGGCGACCACCGGCACGCTGTTAGGGATCACGACGGTATGCCGGGGCAGCTGCTCTTCGGTCATCGTCGTCCCATCGTAGTGCGCCGGGCTCAGCCGGGCGGCCATGTGAACGGCCGGCCACCGAGCACATGCACGTGCGCATGGAAGACGGTCTGCTGCGCGCCCGCCCCGTTGTTGCACACGAGTCGGTAGCCGTCGGTGATCTTTTCGTCGACGGCAACCGCACGAGCGAGCGTCAGTACGGCGACAGCGGCATCGGGATGGGACTCGGCGAGCTCGGTAAGCGTCGGACTGTGCACCTTCGGCACCACGAGCACATGAGTCGGCGCCTGCGGCTCGATGTCGCGAAAGGCCAGCGCCTCGTCGGTCTCGGCGACCTTGTCGGCCGACACGTCACCGGCGATGATGCTGCAGAACAGGCACCCCTCTGCCATCTGCTCCTCCTGTGTGGCTCCGACCGCCGCTGCCGCTGATCGGCGATCATGTAAACCCGATGACCAGACCGCGCGTCATCCTCGTATGGCCACGCTATCGAGCGCCGGGGCGCTGGGAGGGACCAGGCTGGTGAGTGCCGACCGCTGGAACGCCGACGACGCGGTCACCGAGTTGTACGTCGCCCACTACCGCTCTCTCGTCAGGTTGGCCGCCCTTCTCGTCAGGCACAGCGGCGAGGCAGAAGAGATCGTCCAGGACGCCTTCGTGGCCATGCACGACAGATGGGGTCGACTCCGTGACCCCGACAAGGCGCTCGCCTACTTGCGACAAGCCGTCGTCAACCGGGCAAGGTCGTCGTTGCGCCACCACCAGGTCGCGGACCGCCAGTCGCCGTACCTCGCCACCGTGGGTGAGATGCCCAGCGCGGAACACTCCGCCCTCGCATCCGAGACCCGCTCCCATGTCATGGCGGCGCTGCAAACGCTGCCTGCTCGACAGCGTGAGGTGCTCGTGCTGCGCTACTACAGCCAGCTGACCGAGGCGGAGATCGCCACGACACTCGGCATCTCCCGAGGCGCCGTGAAGAGCCATACCTGGCGCGGCGTCAACGCCTTGCGCACCCATCTGGAGGACCAACGATGAGCTCGCCTGACGACATTAACCGGACCGACGACGGCGACCGGGTCGTCGACCTTCTCACCCGCGCGCTGCACGACGAGGCCGAGACCGTCGATGTCGACCCCGCCGCCCTGCACGCGATCCGGTCCCGGCTTGCTCCGCGACGCAAGCGTGGCTGGTGGATCGCCGGCTCGGCAGGTGCCGGCCTCGCCACCGCGGCAGCGATCACCGCTGTCGTTTTGATCGGCTCGGGCACGACGCCGACGACGGCACCGCCGGCCAGTCAGAAGACGCTGCACCAGCCGACCACCCACCACCCGTCGAGCCACCACTCCCTGATCCAGTCCTACCACCCGCACAGGCCGCCGCAGTCGCTGTCCGTGATGCACCCCGGACGGTACGTTCCTGGGCAGCCGAGCGTCGATTTGTACTACATCAGCCCGACAGCGGCGACGCCCAACCACCAGAGCCAGTTGTACGTCGAGCCACACTCGATCTCCGCCGGCTCTGCGGCGGCGACCGGCTGGCAGGGCGGCCGCCTGAGCGACGGCGCGGCGCTGGCGGCTGTCCAGGAGTTCTTCACCTCGACTCCGATCGATCAGGACTACACGACCGGCTGGCCCGAGGGCGTCGCCGCCACCTCGGTTACTCGAACGGGGGACACGACGTCGATCGCGCTGACCGGCACCACCGACCTGGCCGCCGACTGTCCGACGTGCCCGTCTTGGTCAGCGGCATTGCAGGCGTTGGCAAGGACCGCCGGGCTGCAAGCCGGCGACACGCTCGTACTCACCTACAACGGAACGCCAGTCGACGGCCTGCATGGAGTTTCTCTCCCGGTGACCGTCCTCCCGATGGTGGACGTGCGAGCGAGCATCCAAATCACGTCGCCTGTCGACGGGCAGTCGGTGAGCTCGCCGGTGACGGTGACCGGTGACGGCAACGTCTTCGAGGGCACCGTGAACTGGGAACTCCTCGACTCAACAGGCGCCGTCGTCAAGCAAGACATCGCGATGACCGCGCAGGGCGAGTGGCGGCCGTTCTCGATCGACCTCGGCAACCTTGCTGCCGGGCAGTACACGATCCGCTGCTACGAGGCCAGCGCGAAGGACGGATCGGCTCAGTTCATCGACGACAAGACCTTCACCGTCCAGTAACGGCGGGCGCTGTTCCCGGTCAGTGGCCGCCGAGGGCGTCCTTGAACCTGTCGAACATGCTCTTGTGCCGACTCTCGATGTCGATGGTCACCTGCTCCTCACCACGGAGCGCGGCAAGCTGCTCGAGCAGGGCGGTCTGCTGGTCGTCGAGCTTGGTCGGCGTCTCGACTGTCACCGTCACGACGATGTTGCCACGGCCGCTGCTGCGCAGCCTCGGTACGCCGAGTCCCCGCGCCACCAGCTGCTCACCAGACTGGGTGCCGGGCTGCACCTCCAGCTGGAGGCTCGTCTGCACGTCACTCTCCGGCGCCGGCACGTCGGCCTCGAGCAGCGGCAGCTCGATCTCGGTGCCGAGGGCGGCGGCGGTCATCGGCACGGTGATCGCGCAGAGCAGGTCGTCGCCTTGGCGGGCGAAGATCGGGTGCGGCGTCACGAACACCTCGACGTAGAGGTCGCCAGCCGGACCACCGCCCGGCCCGACCTCGCCCTCACCGGTGAGCTGGATCCTTGTCCCGGAGTCCACACCTGGCGGTACGTCGACGTTGATGGCCCGACGGGCGCGGACCCGCCCATCGCCAGAGCACTCCCGGCAGGGGTCGGTGATCACCGTGCCGAAGCCGTGGCAGGTCGGGCACGGCCGCATCGTGCGGACCTCGCCCAGGAACGACCGCTGGACATGGCTGATCTCCCCACGACCCTGGCAGGTCCCGCATTGGCTGACCGTGGTCCCTGGCGCCGTACCTTTCCCACCACAGACCGTGCACAGCACAGCGGTGTCGACCTTGAGCTCCTTGGACACCCCGAACGCGGCCTCGGCGAGATCGAGCTGGATCCTGATCAGCGCGTCCTGGCCACGTCTTACCCTCGACCGCGGCCCACGGTTGCCGGCCTGCTGGCCGAAGAACGCGTCCATGATGTCGGTGAACGAGAAGCCCTGTCCGAAGCCGGCACCAGCGCCCGCCGCGGACAGCGGGTCGCCGCCGAGGTCGTACATCTGCCTCTTCTGGGGGTCGCTCAGGACGTCGTAGGCCCGGGTGACCTCCTTGAACCGCTCCTGCGTTGCGGCGTCGGGGTTGACGTCGGGATGCAGCTGTCTGGCCAACCGTCGGTAGGCCTTCTTGATCTCCTCGGGACTGGCATCGCGCGACACCCCGAGGATGGCGTAGAGGTCTTGGCTCATGCTCCTGCATCCGTTGAGAGGGCAGTCGATGGGGCGTCAGGCATCGGACAGGATCTGTCCGACGTAGCGGGCGACCGCGTTGACGGCCGCCATGGAAGCGGCGTAGTTCATCCTCGTCGGCCCCAGGACCCCGAGGGTCGCCAGAGCCTGGCTGCCGGCGCCGTACCCCGTCGTCACCACCGCGGTGCTGGCCAGCCCCTCGTAGTCCATCTCGTGACCGATCCGGACGGTGACGGTGCTGGGGCTGGTCACCTCGCCGAGCAGCTTGAGGAGCACAACGTGCTCTTCAAGCGCCTCCATCAACGGCTTGATCGACGACTCGAAGTCCTCCCCGAACCGCACCAGGTTGGCGGTGCCACCGATCGCGACCTTCTCGTCGGAGCGCTCGTCGGCAACGGCCTCGGTGAAGACCGCGATCACCTGGGCCACCAGCGGCTGGTCCTGCGGGTGGAAGCGTTCGGGCAGTGCACTCACCCGGTCGGCCGCGTCGGCGAGCCGCTGGCCGACCGCACTGCTGTTGAGCCGGCCACGCAGCTCGGTAAGCCCCTCGTCGCTCAGCGGGCTCGACAGCTCGACGATCCGTTGCTCGACCCGGCCCGCGCTGGTGATCAGCACCAGCAGCAGCCGCTCGCTGGTGAGCGTCACGAGCTCGACGTGCCGGACCGTCGAGCGGGCAAGCGTCGGGTATTGCACGATCGCCACCTGCTGGGTCAGCTGTGCCAGCAGCCGGACACTGCGGTGCACGACATCGTCGAGGTCGACGGCTCCCTGCAGGAAGGTGGCGATCGCCCGCTTCTCTGCACCGGTGAGCGGCTTGACCTCGGCGAGCTTGTCGACGAAGAGCCGGTAGCCCTTGTCGGTGGGGATGCGTCCGGCGCTGGTGTGCGGCTGGGCGATGTAGCCCTCCTCTTCGAGGGCCGCCATGTCGTTACGCACCGTCGCCGACGACACCCCGAGGCGGTGCCGCTCGACGAGCGACTTCGACCCCACCGGCTCGCGAGTGCTGACGAAGTCCTCCACGATCGCCCGGAGCACGCCGAGCTTGCGGTCGTCGAGCATGCGAGCCTCCTCGTGTGCGATCGCGAGCCGTCCCTGAGCCGTCCCCAAGGTGGTCTGGCACTCGGCATTCCTGAGTGCCAATCCTACCCGCTGGCGAGCTCAGCCGACCGGACGTCCGGCGGCCCTGTCGTCAGCCGAGGAGGGCTCTGACGACGGTGTCGGCGAGCAGTCGGCCGCGCCGGGTGAGTACCAGCCGCTCCTGCCCCGGCGATGCAGACGTCGCCGTACTGTTCACCAACTCGACGAGACGGTCGTCGACGAGCCGGTCGACTTCTCCCCTTCCCTTCAGGTCGAGTACGGCGAGTGGCAGGCCGGCTGCGAGCCGGCTCTCGAGCAGCACCCGCTCGGCGTGGCGCGTGTCGGCAGTTAGCACCTCGCGGGCGGCCGCCGGACTGACACCGCCGGCGACCCGCTCCGCGTAGGCCGCCGGGTGCCGGACGTTCCACCACCTGACGCCGCTGATGTGGGAGTGGGCACCCGGCCCGATTCCCCACCAGTTCGCGCTGCGCCAGTAGCCGAGGTTGTGCCGACACCGCGCGTCGTCGTGGCGAGCCCAGTTCGACACCTCGTACCAGGCGTAGCCAGCGCTGGCCAGCAGGTCGTCGGCCAGTTCGTACTTGTCGGCCAGGTCGTCGTCGTCGGGGGCGGCGACGTCTCCGCGGGCCACCCGACGGGCCAGCGCCGTCCCCTGCTCGACAACCAACGCGTAGGCACTGACATGGTCAGGCTCCAGCGCCAACGCCGCCTCGACACTGGTCCGCCAGTCGTCGACGGACTCCCCCGGCGTGCCGTAGATGAGGTCGAGGCTCAGCTGCTCGAAGCCGGCGGCGCGCGCCGATGCGACCACCGCAGGCAGCCGGTGCGGAGCGTGCGTCCGGTCGAGGGTGGCCAACACGGAGGGGACCGCTGATTGCATGCCGAACGAGATCCGGTTCAGCCCCGCAGACCGCAGCAGCGCCAGGTCTGCTGCCGTCACGCTGTCGGGGTTCGACTCCGTCGTCACCTCCACGGCTGGGGAGACGTCGAACTCCTGCCGGATGGCAGTGAGCACCGCGCCGAGGTGGTCGGGGGGCAGCAGCGTCGGGGTGCCGCCGCCGAAGAAGACCGTGTCGACGGTCACCGGGCGGTCTCCGAGCACGGATCGGGCCAGCCGGATCTCCGCGATCGCGGCGTGCGCGTACGTCGAGCGGCTGGCGCCCGGCGCTGCGCCCAGCTCAGCGGCGGTGTAGGTGTTGAAGTCGCAGTAGCCGCAGCGCACCGAGCAGAACGGCACGTGCACGTAGAAGCCGAACGGCAACCGGCCGAGGTCGGACAGCGCGCCCCGGGGCAACCGGCCGTCGCTCGGCGCTGGGTCACCCGGCGGCAAGGCTGACGGCATCCCTTCATGATGCCGGGTCGCCGTACCGTCGATGTTGTCCGTGGCGACGAGGAGGAACTCGATGAACGACCGACCACCAGTCCCGCCCTTCACTCAGGAGACTGCGATCCAGAAGGTGCGCGGCGCTGAAGACGGCTGGAACTCACGCGACCCCGAACGGGTGGCACTCGCCTACTCCGTCGACAGCCAGTGGCGCAACCGCACCGACTTCGTCAGCGGCCGGGAGGAGATCGTGGCCTTGCTGACCCGGAAGTGGGAGCGCGAGCTCGACTACCGGCTGATCAAGGAAATGTGGGCGTACGGCGAGAACCGGATCGCGGTGCGCTATGCCTACGAGTCACACGACGGGGATGGCGTCTGGTGGCGGTCGTACGGCAACGAGAACTGGGAGTTCGGCGACGACGGGCTGATGCGGCGGCGCTACTCCAGCATCAACGACCTGCGGATCGAGGAGTCCGAGCGGCTCCTCCATTGGGAGGCTCCCGGTCCCCGGCCCGCCGACCATCCCGGTCTCAGCGACCTCGGTCTGTAGCGACGGGAGCTGCGTCCGGACACCGCTGGCTCGGCGGTTCGGGCAGTTCGGGCCGCGATTCGCCGGATAGGGGGTGTCTGGTCGGGGTTAGTGGTCGTAGAGGGCGTCGAGTACGTCGCCGTACCGCTCCTCGACGACGCGCCGTCGCACCTTCAGGCTGGGCGTGAGCTCGCCGGCGTCGATGCTGAGGTCGTGGTCGAGGATGGCGAACCGCTTGATGGTCTCCCACCTGTTGAGCCTGGCGTTGAGCTCGTCGACGTAGCCCTGAACCATCTCCCGCGCCGCTGCTGACGTGACCACCTCGGAGTAGGTCAGACCGGCGAGCCCGTTGCGCTCGGCCCAGTCCGCGATCGCGTCCTCGTCCAGCGTCACGAGTGCGGTGCAGTAGTTGCGCTCGTTCCCGTGCACGACGAACTGGCTCGCATGGGGGCAGAGCGCCTTGAAGAGCGTTTCGAGCGTCTGCGGCGCGACGTACTTGCCGCCCGACGTCTTGAACAGGTCCTTCTTGCGGTCGGTCACCCAGACGTAACCGTCGGCGTCGATCTCGCCGATGTCGCCGGTGTGGAACCAGCCGTCCCGCAGCACCTCGTCGGTCTGCTCCTGCTGGCCGTGGTAGCCGTCCATCACCCCTGGTCCGCGGATGAGCAGCTCGCCATCGGCGGCGACGCGGACATCGGTGCCGGGAAACGCCCGGCCGACACTGCCGATACGGCAGTGGCCGGGGATGTTGACGCAGGTGCCGGCGGCGGTCTCGGTGAGGCCGTAGCCCTCCAGGATCACGATCCCGGCCGCGTGGAACCACTCGGCGACCTTGGAGTTCAGAGCGGCGGCGCCCGACACGAAGAACCGCAGCCGACCGCCGAAGCGATCCCGGATCTTCGCGAAGACGAGTCGGTCAAAGAGCGCGCACTGAGCGGCCAGCCACCACGGCACCGGCTCTCCGGCGCGACGCCGCCGAGACACCGCGATGCCGACCCGGAAGGCGCGGTCGAAGATCGCCTTACGAAGGCCGCCTTCCGCCTCGACCATCGTCACGATCCGGCCGTGCGCCTTCTCGAAGATCCGCGGAGCCGCGCCCATGAACGTCGGCCGGACGACGGCCAGGTTGTCGATGATCCGCTCGACCCGTCCGTCGACAGCCGTCCGGAAGCCGACCGCCAGCTGCAGACAGAGCAGCACCTTGCCGAACGAGTGAGACAAGGGCAGCCAAAGGAACTGGACGTCGTCGGGCCCGAGGATCGACAGCGAGTCGACCGCCACGCCTTCGTAGGTCCATGCCGAGTGCGGCAGCTGGACGCCCTTCGGCCGGCCCGTGGTCCCCGAGGTGTAGATCAGCGTGGCGAGGTGCTCGGGCCCGGTGGCCGCTACCCGCTGCTCGATGATGCCCGGCTCTCGCTGCAGGCGCTCGGCACCGAGCCGCTCGAGCTCGGCGAGCGTGAGCACCCAGTCGTCGTCGTCCTCGCCGTCGAAGAGCACCACCTTGGCCAGCTGGGGCAGTTCCGACCGGTGTTCGCGCAGCTTCGCCAGCTGGTCGGCATCTTCGGCGAAAGCGATCCGCGAGCCGGAGTCGGCCAGGATGAAATGCACGTCGCTGCTACGGCTGGACGGATAGACAGTCGTCGTGGCGCCACCTGTCACCAGGATGGCCAGATCGGCGAGGATCCACTCAAAGCGCGTGCTGGACGCGATCGCCACCCGCTCCTGTGCCTCTAGCCCCAGAGCCACCAGGCCCGCCGCAACGAGAGCAACGCGATCAGCAGTCTGCTGCCAGGTGACCGACTCCCAACCGGTGCCGACCGGGTAGCTGAACGCCTCGTGGCCAGGCGTCTCGGCGACCCGGTCGAGGAACATCCGGCCGACCGAGGCCGGCCGATGCACGAGCGCAGCGAGCGCCGAGTCCGGGTGCGTCATATGGGTGCAACCGTAGAGCACCGGCGCGCCCGGGTCGCCAGCTCGTCAGGTCACGCCGCCCTCCGGTCGTCAGGCCGTCAGGTCGTCAGGGCGGTCACTGCCGGCGCCGCTGGTGAGCGCAGCCGACGGAGCAGGCCGGCGAAGAACCAGACCGACACGACCAGCGAGATCAACGAGTCGACGTACCACTGTCCCTGACCGAAGTTCAACGCGACCACCGAGTCGCTGAGCCCGAGCACGAACAACACGACCGCGGCACAGCCGAAAACCGTGCCGCCAACGGTCGCGCCGAATCCTCTTGGCAGTACGTCGACGGGCCGGCGCCCGATCCGCCGCAGCAGCAACAGCCCGCCGGTCAACAGCAGCCCGAGCACCCCGGCTGCGACGCGTAGGCCGAGCGTGTCGTCGGCGTTCTCGAACATTCCTGCCTGGGCGCAGCCGGACGCGCCGGCCTGGACGGCAAGCCAGTGGGCACACGCCGAGCCCGGCATGCTGACGCCGGCCGGAAGTCCGAAGACGTAGCCGCGGCCCGCGATCGCCGCCAGTGCCGTGGCCAGCGGCCCGCTCAGGCCGACGGCCACAAGTCCGACGGCACAGAGCTTGGCGGCCAGCCATCCGGTGGCCGTCACCAGCTGGGTGGGTGAGGCAGCGCCGAGTGACCGGTTGGCCGCCGACGCGACGACGGCCGGGGAGCCAAACCGCTCCACCGCCGCCGACTCCGCCGCGGCCGGATCCATCCCGGCCGCCTCATTGGCGTCCGCAGCGTCGCGAAGGTGAGCCTCGGCCTCGGCCACGATCCGGCGCACCCGGTCGGCCGGACCGTGCAACCGCGCCAGCAGGTCGTCGAGGTAGGCGTCGATCGCGCTCTGGCTGCCGTCTCGTGAGTCGGTCATGAGGCACCCCCGAGGACCATCTCGACGCTCGTGGCGTAGCGACGCCACGAGGAGCGCTCGTCGGCCAGCGCCCGCAGCCCGGGGGCCGTGAGCCGGTAGACCCGGCGGCGCCGCTTGCCGCTGTCGTCCCAGCTGCTCGCGAGCAGGCCGTCGGCTTCCAGTCGGTGTAGCAGCGGGTAGACGGTGCCTTCGGGCAGATCGAACTCGCCGCCGCTGCGCTCGCGAAGCGCAGTGATCACCTCGTAGCCGTGCGCTGGGCGGGCCTGCACCACGCTGAGCAGCAGCAGGTCGAGGTGTCCTTTGATCCTGTCGGTCGCCATACCTAGAGATTCTAGGTATCGATCAGCCGGTTGGCAAGCCCGACGACCTCACATGCGCGACGCACAGCCCCGGCTCGATGAAACTCTGGATCCCGCTGGCGCGCTCGCGGCCGCCCAGGCCATCGACCAAGCCACGAAGGAGCCCCCGGTGCATCCCGCAGACCACGTCAGGATGTGCCGCGGCCACCTCGGCGAACGGACAGGCGTGCAGCTCGAAGATGTCGTATTCCGGCTCGACGTCATGGCTCGGCGCGAAGCCGAGGTCGGCGAAAATCCGGGTCACCACAGCGGGCAGGGACTCGGTCGGAGCCGGCTCGACAGGTCTGCCCGCGGCCGGTTCGTGACCGAGCAGGTCGTCAGCCCAGTTGCGGCCCAGTCTCTCGGCGCGCCGGGACCGGCCGGCGGAATCATCGGCCAGCCCCGCTGCCAGCAGGCCGGCCAGCATCCGATAGGGCCTGTCGTCGCGCTCCGGTGTGGTGCCCGCCAACCGGAACCCCAGGCGCGGCCGGCCGGAGGTGTGCCGTGCCTGTCGATGGCTCACCACGAGGCCGGCCCGTCGCAGTACGTCGAGATGGAAGCGCACCGTCGTGACATGCAGCCCGGTCGCGCCGGCGAGCTCGTGCGCATCCCACACCGGTGAATCGCCGTGCGCGTCCGCGTGGTCATGCGCCTGCATCAGCGCGATGATCTTGCGACGCGTCGGGGAAGCGAGCGCCTCGTGCACACCGTCGCCCGCCTGGCCGCTCATCTCAGTCGGCTCCAGGCGAGCTCAGGCTTCGTTGGGCGGGGCGTCGGCCACCAGCGGGGTGTCGACACCGAGCGCTCCCAGCCGGGCGGCACCACCGGGCGAGCCGAGCGGTTCGTCGCGCCCGGGAAGTGTCTCGGAGAAGAACGCCGCATTGTCGGCGGTGAACATCGACCACTGCTCGGGGACGTCGTCCTCGTAGAAGATCGCCTCGACCGGGCAGACCGGCTCGCAGGCGCCGCAGTCGACGCACTCGTCTGGATGGATGTACAGCGCGCGCTGACCCTCGTAGATGCAGTCGACGGGACACTCGTCCACGCACGCCCGGTCGACGATGTCGATGCAGGGCTGGGCGATCGTGTAGGTCATTTGGCTCCTCTCTCACGAACCACGGCCACTTTAGCGGAGTGTGGTCCGGTTTATCTGGCGGGCTCGTCGCCAGCCGGCTGCTCCCGGCACTATCCCATCGCCTTCACGATCGTCACGCACTGTGTGATCCATTCGGTGTCCTCCACGCCGAGCGGCCGGCCTTGCTCCTCGGCGTCCTGCAGTGCCCACATCGCGTTGTGGACCATCCGGACGACGACCCAGTCACGCGCCCGGTCCTCGTCCAGCCCGGCTGCGTCGACGAGCGCGAAGAACCGCTCACGCACCGCGTCCCTGACATGACCGGTGGCGAGCGCCTCGTCCCAGCGGTTCCACAGCATCGGAGCCACCTCGTAGTGCCGGTCGCCCGACATCGGCTTGGGGTCGATCACAAGCCAGGGCTCCCGGTCAGCGGCAAGCACGTTCTCGTAGTGCAGGTCACCGTGGATCATCGTGCCCACGCTGTCGGGGTCCGCGACGAAGTCGTCGGCCAGCGAGATCGACTGCTCGACCATCCGACGCGGAACCGGTGCGTCGACAGCCAGCCGCTTGGTGTCGGTGTTCCACCTGTCGACGTACGACGTCAGGGTGCGGAGCTGCGGCGGTGCCGGTACGTGGATCCGGCTGTAGAGACCGGCGACGATCTCACAGGCGGCGAGTACGTCGATGGATCTGAGGTCCTTGCCGGCGTGTAGGCGCTCGAGCAGCAGCGCGTGTCGGGTCGGGTCAGCACGATAGAGCCGCACCATCCCGTCGCCGTCAAGCCGCTTGAGCCCGACGTGCTCGTGCTCCTCCTCGTCGTGCGGCCAGCTGAACTTCGCGACGGCCGGTCGCCCACTGGCCTCGACAACTGGCAGCACGAGCGCGCAGTAACCGTGCATCGCCGGCCCGTCGACGGTCAGCTCCCACTCGGCGACGATGTCGCGGACCAGTTCGGGCAGTGCGTCGAGCCACACCGCCCACTCCTCGCCGCGCTCGGCGAACGCCAGCAGCCCCGCCGGGAAGTCGATGTCGGTCACGAGGCCGGTCAGCGTTTGGACTTCTCGGAAGGCTCGGGGGTGTTCAGCGCGGAGATGAAGGCCTCTTGGGGCACCTCGACCCGGCCGACCATCTTCATCCGGCGCTTGCCCTCCTTCTGCTTCTCCAGCAGCTTGCGCTTGCGGGTGATGTCGCCGCCGTAGCACTTGGCCAGCACGTCCTTGCGCAGCGCGCGGACGGTCTCGCGGGCGATGACCCGAGCGCCGATGGCAGCCTGGATCGGCACCTCGAACTGCTGCCGCGGGATGAGCTCCTTGAGCTTCTTGGTCAGCCCGACGCCGTACGCGTAGGCGTTCTCGCGGTGCACGATCGCCGAGAACGCGTCGACGGGCTCGCCGTGCAGCAGCACATCGACCTTCACCAGGTCGGCCGGTTGCTCGCCGGTGGTTTCGTAGTCGAGCGAGGCGTAGCCCCGGGTGCGCGACTTCAGCGCATCGAAGAAGTCAAAGATGATCTCGGCGAGCGGAATCGTGTAGCGCAGCTCGACCCGGTCCGCGGAGAGATAGTCCATCCCCTGCAAGGTGCCGCGGCGAGCTTGGCAGAGCTCCATGATCGTGCCGATGTAGTCGGCGGGGCTGAGGATCGTGGCTCGCGCCAACGGCTCGTAGACCTCTTCGACCTTGCCGTCCGACGGGTACTCGCTCGGGTTGGTGACGGTGATCTCGGAGCCATCTTCCTTGACAACCCGGTAGACGACGTTGGGGGCAGTCGAGATCAGGTCGAGGTCGAACTCGCGCTCCAGCCGTTCGCGGACGATCTCCATGTGCAGCAGGCCGAGGAAGCCGCACCGGAAGCCGAAGCCCAGCGCTGTGGACGTCTCGGGCTCGTAGGTGAGCGCCGCGTCGTTCAGCTGCAGCCGATCGAGGGCGTCGCGAAGCTCGGGGTAGGAGTCGCCGTCGATCGGGTAGAGACCCGAGTAGACCATCGGCGTCGGGTGCCGGTAACCGCTGAGCGGTTGCTTCGCCCCGTGGTGCGAAGCGGTAACCGTGTCACCGACGCGGGACTGGCGCACATCCTTCACCCCGGTGATCAAGTAGCCGACCTCGCCGACGGCGATCTCGCCGGTCGCCATCGGCTCCGGCGAGATGACCCCGAGCTCGAGCAGCTCGTGTACGGCGCCCGTCGACATCATCTTGATCCGCTGCCGGTGCGTGAGCCGACCGTCGACCACCCGGACATAGGTGATGACGCCGCGGTAGATGTCGTAGACCGAGTCGAAGATCAGCGCGCGGGGCGGGGCTTGGGACCCGCCGGTCGGCGGCGGCACGGAAGCGACGATCTCGTCGAGCAGGTCGGCGACACCCTCGCCGGTCTTGGCCGAGACGCGCAGCACGTCGGTCGGCTCACAGCCGATGACATGCGCGAGCTCCTCGGCGTACCGGTCGGTTTGAGCACTCGGCAGGTCGATCTTGTTGAGCACCGGGATGAGGTGCAGGTCGGCGCCGAGGGCCAGGTAGAGGTTCGCGAGTGTCTGCGCCTCGATCCCTTGGGCGGCATCGACGAGCAGCACGGCGCCCTCGCAGGCCTCGAGCGAGCGGCTGACCTCATAGCTGAAGTCCACGTGGCCCGGTGTGTCGATCATGTTCAGCACGAACGACCGGCCTGCGGACTCCCCGGTCGACGGTGCCCACGGCATCCGCACGGCCTGGCTCTTGATCGTGATGCCGCGCTCACGCTCGATGTCCATCCGGTCCAGGTACTGCGCCCGCATGCTGCGCTCGTCGACGACGCCGGTGAGCTGCAGCATCCGGTCGGCGAGCGTGGACTTGCCGTGGTCGATATGCGCGATGATGCAGAAGTTCCTGATCATCGCGGGATCGGTCGCGCCCGGTGACGGGGCGGTCGGCATCGGCTGCGGCACGGCTCTCGTCGCTTCGAAGGAGGGGAGGGCCCATCATCCCACGCCCACCCCACCCCACCCCCCACCCCGCCGAGACGGCGAGAATGCGCCGGTTTTGGCGGCGTGTCGGAGCAGAAGTGACGTCTCGGCGGGTCGTGGGTGTGGCAGGAAAGCCGCTCGTCGGGCCAATAACTGCATGCTTGTCCTAGCCCGGCGCTGGGACCATGGGAGCATGACCGGCGCGGCACCGAGGGACACTTCATGGTCGCCGTACGACTGGGAGGCCGACCAGGTGCTCACCCGCGCCGGCGCGGCGGTCCCGGTTCGGGCGACGTCACGTCGACCGACGTGGGCGGAGTTGCCCAGGCCCGTGCAGGGCCGGATCGAGGCGGAGGCCGATTGCTCCGTGCTGTCCACCCGGTCGACCGGCACTGGATTCACGTCGGGCTTCGCCTCCCGGCTCGACCTGGGGGACGGTCGGCGCATCTTCGTCAAGGCGGCCTCCGGTGTCGACGACGTCCGAGCGGGCTGGCAGATCAGCCAGTCCTACCGCGAGGAGGCGCGGAAGCTGCGGTCGCTGCCCGACGGGATCGGCGCGCCGCCGCTCCTCTGGGTCGTCGACGAAACGATCGACGGCGACCAGTGGGTCATCGAGGCGTTCCAGTACGTCGATGGGGCACCCCCTCGGCGCCCGTGGCGCGCCGACCAGCTGCAGCTCGTGGTCGCCAAGCTGGCCGACATCGCACCGCTGCTGGCCACCGCACCGCCCGTGCTTGCGCTGGCCACCTTCGCTGACGACTTCGAGGACTGGCGTGGCTGGCTCGACACGGTGCGGGCGCGCGACGGCGACAGCGGCTGGCTGAACCACATCGAGACATTGGCGACGGAGTCGGTCGAGCGCTGCAGCGGCGAATCGGTCACCCACCTTGACCTGCGCGACGACAACGTCCTCATCGGCACAGACGGACAGGTGTGGATCTGTGACTGGAACTGGCCGATCCAGGCGGCACCATGGCTCGACCTCGTGACGCTGCTGATCTCCGCGGCCGGGGACGGACACAACGTCGACGACCTCCTGGCGGAGCACCCAGTCACACGAACAGTCGAGCCGCGGTCGATCGACTCGTGGCTGGCGAATCTGTGGTTGTACTTCGCCACCGCCCACGACCAAGAGGTGCCGCCGCACTCGCCGCATCTGCGTGACCATCAGCGGTGGTACTTCGAGACCACCGGCGACTGGCTCGCGCGTCGTCTCGGCACGGCACCGCCGGTCACCCCCCCGACGGCCGGGAGCCGCCGGTGACCACCCGACTCGTCGGCGTACGGACCGACTACGCGCAGATGCCCGAGCGTCTGCATGGCTGGATCGAGTGCCGACTCCGATCGGCTGTCGTCGAGACCATCCCGAGAACCGGCGGCATGTCGCCCGCGGTGGCGGCCAGTCTGCGTACGGCGACCGGCGTGACAGCCTTCGTCAAGGCCGTCGCCGGTCACATCAACCCGGACACACCCAGCCACTTCCGGCATGAGATGGCTGTGCTGTCCGCTCTGCCACCGGCGCCCTACCGCCCACGGCTACTGGACACGTACGACGATGGCGACTGGGTGGCGATTCTGCTCGAGGACGTCGACGGCCGCCACCCCGACTGGCACGATCTCCGCGAGCGGGAGCGGGTGCTCGGCGTCGTACTCCGGCAGTCAGCCGAGCTGACGCCCGCGCCGCCGGCCCTCGGCCCTGAGCTGGGAACGGTCGTGACCGGCCTGCGCACGTACCGTGACGGTCTCGAGGATCCGAGCGATCAGGAGCTGGCCGCGCTGCCTCGGTGGGCCGGCGCACGCCTTGACGACCTTCGGACGCTGCTCGCGACCACGCTCGACGCGATCGAGCAGAACGCCTTCTGCCACTGGGATGTTCGCCACGACAACCTGCTGATCCGAAACGACGACGGACAGCCGTTCATCCTCGACTGGGGGATGAGCCGCCACGGCCCGTCGTGGGGCGACGTGGCGGTGCTCGGTCTGGAATGGGCTGAGTCGCCGTTCTTCGACGAACTAATCGACAGGCTCGAACTGGACGACGAGCAGGACCGCGCCGTCACCGGGTTCCTCGTGGGGATCGGCACCTACTTGACGATGGTCGCCACCCATCCGGCGCCACAGGGTCTGCCGCTGCTGCCTGCCTTCCGCGCCGAGCTGGGTCAGCGGTGCTTGATCGGTGCCAGACGGCGGCTGGATGCCTGACCGCGGTGATGCGGCGCGGGTGCGGATCGGCATCTCCGGGTGGAACTACCGCAGCTGGCGCGGCGACTTCTATCCAGCTGGGCTGGTGCACCGGCTGGAGCTGACCTACGCGGCCGAGCGATTCGGGTCGATCGAGATCAACGCCTCGTTCTACTCGCTGCAGCGCCCGTCGTCGTACCGCAGCTGGCGGGAGCAAACTCCGGACGGCTTCGTCTTCGCGGTGAAGGGCGGCCGGTTCGTGACCCACATGAAGCAGCTGGTCGACGTCGAGACCGCGCTGGCGAACTTCTTTGCCTCGGGTGTGCTCGCCCTGGGCGACAAGCTCGGGCCGATGCTGTGGCAGCTTCCGCAGCGAATGCGGTTCGACGCTGACCGCCTCAATCACTTCTTCGACCTGCTGCCACGCACCACCATGGCAGCGGCGGAGCTCGCCGCCCGCCACAGCGAGAAGGTGCCAACCGACCGGGCACTCACCGAGACCGAGACAGACCTACCCATCAGGCACGCCGTCGAGCCGAGGAGCGAGGACTTCGGCAGCCCCGCCGCGCTGGAGGTGCTGCGCGCCAACGACATCGCGCTCGTCGCCTCCGACGGCGCCGGCGCGTGGCCGCTCTTCACCACGGTCACGGCCGACTTCGCGTATGTGCGGCTGCACGGCTCTCGCGAGCTGTATGCCAGCGGGTACGACGACGTCGAGCTCGCCACGTGGGCGGATCGTATCCGCGGTTGGGCAGCAGCCGGCTGCGACGTCTATGTGTACTTCGACAACGACGCACGGGGGTACGCACCGCACGACGCGCTGCGCCTTCAGGCGCTGCTTGCCGGCCGGCCATAGCTGCCGAGACGTCAACAACGCACCGACACGCCGACAAAACAGGTGCGTTCTTGCCGTCTCGGCGAGTAGTTACAGGAAGGTGGGGAAGGTGGGTTCGGGAAGGGGGCCGGCGGCGGCGTCGCGGGCCACCTCGTAGCCGTGTGCAATCTCGATGAGCGTCGACTCGCTGCGCGCCGTACCCCAGAAGGAGACCGCGACCGGCAGGCCGAGCGGCAGGCCCGCGGGCACGGTCAGCAGCGGGTAGCCGGCCATCGCCGCGGGCTGCGTGCAGCTGCCGCTGTGGTGCTCTTCGTTGACGAGGTCGATCGGGATCGCGGGAGCGTATGACGGCGTGACCAGAGCATCGAGGTCGTTGGCCCGCAACACCGCGTCAATGCCGTCCTCGCGTCCGTGCGCCAAGCAGGCCGCTCTGGCGATCGCATACTCCTCAGACTCCACGCCTGGCAGGTCCAACGCCTGCTCGAACAACGACTGACCGAAGTAGCACAGCTCCTCGTCGGCGTGCTGCCTGTTGAATTCGACGATCTCGGCCAGCGAGCGCGGCCCGTCTCCCGGGCGGCCGGGCAGATACTGCTCCATGCCGTCCACGAGCTCGGCCAGCAGCACGTGCATCTCGTCGTCGAAGCCGTAGTCGACCATCGACTCGACATCGGCGTTGTCGACGACGGTCGCCCCCGCCTCTGACAGCAGCCGGAGTGCCTCCTCGGCGCATTCGTCCGCCTGCGGGCTGTAGCCCCAGAACTCCTTGCGCGGCACGCCGATCCGCTTGCCCCGCAACCGCCCGTCGACGGCGTGAGCGGCATAGTCGGCACCGTCGCCGGCCAGCACTGACAGCAGCGCCGCCGCCTCGCGGACCGTCAGCGCGAACGGCCCGGCAGTGTCCTGGGACGCCGAGATCGGCACGATCCCGCGACCGGGCAGCAGGCCGACGGTCGGCTTGATCCCGACGCAGCCGTTGAAGGCGGCGGGGCAGGTGATCGAACCGTCGGTCTCCGTGCCGACGGCCAACGGCGACAACCGCGCCGCCACCGCAGCGCCACTACCCGAGCTCGACCCGCCGGAGGAGCGGTTGAGCCCGTAGGGGTTGCGCGTCAGTCCGCCGTACGCGCTCCAACCCGAGGTCGAGCGACCGTCGCGGATATTGGCCCACTCGCTGAGGTTCGTCTTGCCGAGCAGGACGAGACCGGCCTCCCGCAGTCGCTTCACGATCGGGGCGTCGCTGCTCGGCGGCGGCTGCTCGGCCAGCGCCAACGAGCCGGCTGTCGTCGGCAGGTCGGCGGTGTCGATGTTGTCCTTGACGAGGACCGCGCGACCGTGCAACGGACCCCGGCTGCGGCCCTCCGCAGACTCCGCGTCCAGAGCCGCTGCCTGGTCCAGCGCGTCGGGGTTGAGCGTGCAGACAGCGTTGATGAGAGGGTCGACATCGGCGATCCGGTCGAGCAACGCGCCGACTTCGTCCTGGCATGACGTCATGTGGGCATCCTGCCACTGGACGGGCCGCTGACGATTTGGCCGCACTTTCCCGCCGCTGGTAGCCTTGCGAGTCGGCCGGTGCCCGGTTACCCGTGTGCTGTCGGCCGTTCCCGATCGAACCGAGGACTGAGGCACTGCCGGTGGCGAACATCAAGTCGCAGATCAAGCGCAACAAGCAGAACGACGCTGCGCACGAGCGGAACAAGTCCGTGAAGTCTGCTCTGAAGACGGCGATCCGTCGGTTCAACGAGGCAGCCGAAGCCGGCGACGCCGAGCAGGCCAAGGAGCTCGCCGCGAAGGCGACCCGCAAGCTCGACAAGGCCGCGTCCGCGGGCGTGATCCACAAGAACCAGGCGGCCAACCGCAAGTCGGCGGTCGCCAAGCGCGCCGCATCTCTCTAGGACAGCGCTCGCTGAGGTAGCCGGCTAGGACAGGGCCCGAGCCCGCAACACCGAGATCACCAGGCGTTCGCACGCCCACTGCCGGTCGCCGGCAGCACCCTTCACATCCGCGTCCGCCTTCGCGGCAGCGACGATCGCCGTCGCCAGCCCTCGCTGTGACCAGCCCCGCGACTGGGCAGCCAGTCGCTTGAGCTTCCACGTCGGTACGTCGACCTCGCGGGCCAGGTCGGCTTCGCGCAGGCCTCGCGGGGCCGACACATAGCGGGCCAGCGCCCGCAGACCACCCGCGACCGCTGAGGTGATCAGCACCGGGTCGACGCGGTTGGACAGCGCCCACCGCAGCTGCTCGATCGCCAGGCTGGTCTTCCCCTCGATGGCGGCGTCGGCCACGCTGAACCCCTTCACCTCAGCTCGCCCGCCGAAGTAGCGCCGGACGAGCTCTGCCGTGATCGACGCCCCGGCGGAGTCGGCTACCAGCTGGTCAACCGCGCCCGCCAGGGCCCGCATATCGATCCCGACCGCCTCCGCCAAGGCCTCCGCCGCAGCCCTATCGATCCGGCTTCCCTGCCGCCGCGCCTCGTCGGCCACCCAGCCGGCGACCTCCCATGACTTCAGCTCCTGCGCCTTGACCTCGACCGCACCCGCCTTGCGCAGCTTGTCGAGGGCGCTCTTGCCCTTCAAGCCGCCGGTGTGGTGGAGGACAAGCGCCACGTCGGGAGCCGGCGACTCGACGTACGACACCAACGGCTCGACGGCCTCGGCTGGCAGGCCTTCAAGACTCCTGACGACCACGCATCGAGCGGTCGCGAACAGCGACGGGCTGGTGATCTCGACAAGCGCCGCCGCCCCGAGCTCGGGAGCGGCGAGCTCGACGAAGTCGGCATCGGCGTCGACTGCTCGAACAGCCCGGACGGCTGAGGCGATGGTGCGCTCGGCGACGAACTCGTTCGACCCCGACACCAGCGTTGTGCTGCCAAGCGCCGCCCTATCACCCGGCGTGTTGCCGGCCGTCGACCTCGCCATGATGCGCCAAGCATGCCATTGGCCGCCGACAGCCGCGGCCACGCGCCGCCACAATGGGCTGGCTCTCGGCGCGGGCGTCTGCCACGATTCCGCGGTGACGTGGAGGGCCCGGTTGGCAGAGCTGCGCCTCGACACCACACCACTGCGCGAGTCCCGGGACTTCCGGCTGCTGTTCTGGGCTGGAGGGGCTTTCTACTTGGGCGCGATGGTGTCCTACGTCGCGGTCCCCTACCAGCTCTACCATCTGACCGGCTCGAACTTCGCCGTCGGAGTGGTCGGCATCGTCGAGCTGGTGCCGCTTGTCGTCTTCGGACTGTACGGCGGCGCGCTGGCCGACCACCTCGACCGGCGGGCCATGCTCGTCGCTACCGGCACCGCCCAACTGGTGCTGACGGCGGCGCTGATGGTCAACGCGTTCCTGCCCCAGCCGCAGCTGTGGCTGATCTACGTGCTGGCCGGGCTGCTCGCGGCCGCCGAGTCACTGCAACGGCCGTCGAAGGAGGCGCTGGTCCCGCGCACCGTCCGACATGAGCAACTGCCGGCCGCGATGGCGGTCTCCAGTCTGGGGCGTGAGGTCAGCCTGCTGGCCGGACCGATGATCGGCGGCGTGCTGCTGCAGGCGGTCGGTGTCGGCTGGTGCTTCGCCGTGGACGTGGCCGGGCTCATCGCCGCCACCTCGTTGTTTGCGGCGATGCGGCGCTACCCGCCGAGCGACCGCAGTACCCCACCGAGCCTGGCCGGCATCCTCGACGGCCTCCGCTACGCGTTGAGCCGGCGCGACTTGCTCGGCACTTACCTCGTCGACATCGTTGCGATGGTCATGGCGATGCCGATCGTGCTGTTCCCGGCGCTTGCCACCCACGTGTTCAAGACGCCGTCCCTGCTGGGTCTGCTCTACTCCGCCGAGAGCGTCGGCAGTCTGTTGATGACTGCCACCTCGGGCTGGACGTCGCGAGTCCACCACCACGGCCGAGCGGTGATCCTGGCGGCGGTCGCCTGGGGCGCTGCCATCGCCATCGCCGGGATCGCGCCGTCGATCTGGCTCGCCCTGGTCGCACTCACCGCGGCCGGGGCCTGCGACATGATCAGCGGCATCTTCCGCAGCACGATCTGGAACCAGACGATCCCCGACGAAATCAGGGGAAGGCTGGCGGGCATCGAGCTGCTCTCCTACTCGCTCGGGCCACTCGGCGGGCAAGTGCGCTCCGGCATCGTCGCCGACGCCTGGAGCGTTCGGGCATCGATCACCAGCGGTGGCGTCCTCTGTGTCGGCGGCGTGCTGGTGACCGTCGGCTGGCTGCGTGGCTTCTGGTCGTACGACGACCGCACCGACGAACACGCCGTACGCGAACGAGCAATCCGGCAGTTGCGCGCCGCCGAGGCGACCCGAGTCGCCCCGGACTGAGAGTCAGTCGGTTGGGCTCGACCCCGCCCGGTTGACATCTCGTCGGTAGTAGCGGTCATTTCGCCGTCAGGACGCTGAGCTGGCCGGCGACCTTCACGACGGCGATGTCGCCATCGAGGTCGGTCCGGTAGACATGGGCGCCGAGCCGTCGAAGCAGAGCGAGCGTCTGAGAAG
>JAICMS010000093.1 GCA_025929075.1 Propionibacteriales bacterium | reverse complement strand
TGCCGTGGGTCACGGAGCGGGCCGACGCGATCATCGCCGGCTTGGCCGACCGCGGCTACCCGGTGGTGGGCGATCTCGCCGAGCTGCGTCCAGAGCGCCGGCAGGGGCGTCGACCCGACGACGCCACCGAGAGCGAGCTGTTGGACACCAGCCTCGACGCCCTGGCTCTTCTCGCCGAGCAGTACGCCACGAGCTGGTGGGCGCGGCGGCGGCCGGGCAAGGGATCGCTGCACAAGTCCGACCTCGCGGGCAAGGCACGAGGAGCCGTCTTCCGTAGCCAGCGCAAGGCCGCTGAGCTGGCCGACAAGAACCAGGCGGCGGCCCGGGCCATGGGCGTCGTGCTGAAGGCGCGCGACCGCGCTCGCACCAAGGCGCGGGCAAAGAACGTCGAGACCCCTGATCTTTAGACTGACCGCCATGCCTGACGACGTCCCTTTGTTCGCGCTGCCCGAAGAGCACGCGACCATCCGTGCCGCCGTGCGAGCTGTCTGCGAAGCCAAGGTCGCCCCGTGCGCTGCCGCGGCCGACGAGGCTGCGGAGTTCCCGCAGGCGTCCTACGACGTGCTGCGGGCCGCAGACTTGCATGCCCCGCACATCCCGGTCGAGTACGGCGGTGCAGGGGCCGACGCCCTGGCGACCTGCGTCGTCATCGAGGAGATCGCCCGGGTCTGCGCAGCGTCTTCGCTGATCCCGGCCGTCAACAAGCTGGGCACGATGCCGCTGCTGCTCGCCGCCTCGAAGAAGCAGCTTTCGACGTACCTGCCTCCGGTCGCTGCCGGCGAGGCGATGTTCTCCTACGCACTGTCCGAGCCCGATGCCGGCTCCGACGCGCTCGCGATGCGCACGCGTGCGGTGCGTGACGGCGACACTTTCATGCTCGACGGCGTCAAGCGCTGGATCACCCACGCCGGGCTTTCGGAGTTCTACACGGTCTTCGCCGTGACCGACCCCGCTGCCGGTGCACGCGGCATCTCGGCCTTCGTCGTCGAGAAGAGCGATGAAGGCGTGTCGTTCGGCGCGCCGGAGAAGAAGCTCGGCATCAAGGGATCGCCCACCCGCGAGGTCTACCTCGACGGCGTCCGGCTGCCTGCAGACCGGATGATCGGCGAGGAGGGTGCCGGTTTCGCGCTGGCGATGCGGACGCTGGACCACACCCGGGTCACGATCGCCGCGCAGGCCGTCGGCATCGCCCAAGGTGCGCTGGACTACGCGCTCGGCTATCTGACCGAACGGCAGCAGTTCGGCCAGCCGCTCTCGAGCTTCCAGGGGTTGCAGTTCATGGTCGCCGACATGGGCATGCGGGTGGAGGCGGCCCGACAGCTGACCTACGCCGCCGCCGGCCGGTCGCAGCGCGATGCCGGCGACCTCACCTTCTTCGGCGCGGCCGCCAAGTGCTTCGCCTCCGACACCGCGATGGCGGTGACCACCGACGCCGTCCAGCTCCTCGGCGGCTACGGCTACACCCGCGACTACCCGGTCGAGCGGATGATGCGCGACGCGAAGGTCACCCAGATCTACGAAGGCACCAACCAGGTGCAGCGGATCGTGATGGCCCGGCAGCTGCTGGCGGGCATCCAGTCCGACCTGTAGGTCGCCCTTCCCTCTCTCTACTTCCCACGCAATTGCGGGGCTGGGGGGCGGTTACTCGGCGGTGCAGTGGATGGCTGCGGTGTTGTCGTCGGCGATGTCGTGGAAGAGAGCGTTCGCCTTTGCTGTGTTCCAGGTGACCACCGAGCCGACGCTTGTCGACGTACCGAGGCTTGCAAACGGCACCACGCAGCGCTTCGTCCCAGGACCGCTCATGTGCGCCATCGCCCAGCCGAACCGCACCATTGCAATCGGGTTGACGTTGCTGCCGATGCGCAGCGAGTCGGCGGCCGCCATGTTGACCTGCCAATACCGCCACGGCAGGACGACCGTCTGCCAGCTGGCCGCCTGGTGACCAACAGCGGCGATGACCTCGCGCTGGTGCAGCTCACGAGTGATGTCGCCGTTGGCGAACGCTCGGGAGCGGGAGTAGTCCAAGGCGGTCTGCCCGTCGACCTCCTGGCACCCCTTCTTCATCACCAGATGCCCCGCCTTGGGGTCGTTGATCGGCGTCTTCGGGCAGACCCTGATGCCGCCCACGGCGTTGACGACGTCGACGACTCCGGTGAAGCCGACCTCGATGTAGTCGTCGACGCGGATCCCGGTGGCCTGCTCGACCGTCTGGACGAGCAGCTTCGGACCACCGAAGGCGAACGCCGCGTTGATCTTGTTCTTGCCGTGGCCGGGGATGTCGACGTAGGAGTCGCGGGGGATCGACAGGAGGATGTTGGGGCCGCTTCCCGCGGTGACGTGGAGCAGCAGGATCGTGTCGGTGCGCTGGCCGACGGCGTTACCGGTGCCGAGGGCCTGCTTCTGCGCCTTGGTGAGGCCCTCGCGGCTGTCGGAGCCGACCACGAGGTAGGTCGTGCCGGGGCCGCTCGTGGGCCGGTTCCCTGACGGCTCGGCGTCGACCTTCTCGATCCGGCTCCAGGCATAGACGGGTACGGCGACGAGGAAGACGATCCACGCGATGATCACGGCCAGCACGATCCGCCACCAGCGCCGCCGCCGGCGTCGGGGGCGGGCCGTGGCCGGCGCCGGCCGTCTCGGCGAGGACGGCCCGCGGCCACCGGGCGGCGGCTGGCTGCGACGCGGCACGACCCGGGTCTCCTGAGCTGCCGGCGGCCGGTCGCCTCGCGGGGGTGGGTAGGTGCCGCCGAACGAGGGCGGCGCGCCTCCCGACGGCGGTGTGCTCGGGTACGGCGGTGTGCTCGGGTACGGCGATGTGCCTCCCGACGGCGGTGTGCTCGGGTACGGCGGTGTGCTCGGGCCCTCAGTCGCCTTCGGCCCCGACTCGCCGTAGAGCCAGTCGTAGCCGGCTTCGGCGGGCTCCTGCTCGTCGGGCATGGTGCTCACGCTACCCGCGGCGGACGGCCGGTCGACGTACCAAAGTCGCCGATGCAAAGTTCCGCCAAGCCGTCGGCGTTTCGGGACTGCTGTGACTGTAGCGACTCGTGATACTCAAAGCCATGTCTGCCACCTGGAGCACCGGCGCGTCCGGCGCGGCCGCTTCCCAGGCGTCGAAGGTGCGGTTCCGACGGGCGTTGGCGTTGCTGCTGATGACCGTCGCGCTGCCCGGGTCGGCGCAGATCGCGGCCGGCAACAAACGGGTCGGCCGGATCGCGATGCGGGTGTTCTTCGTCGCGGTCGTGTTCACCGTGCTGCTGCTCGGGCTGGCGCTGACGTCGGAGGCCAGGATCGTCACGCTGTTCACCAAGACGTGGTTCCTCGGCCTCTTGCGCTTCGGCCTCATCGGCTACGCCCTCGGCTGGGCCTACCTGATCATCGACGCCTGGCGCATCGCCAACCCGATGGGGCTCGCGCAGCGGCAGCGGCTGACGATGACCGTGCTCAACGGTGTGCTGTGCCTGTCGCTGACCGGCACGCTGCTCTATGCCAGCCAGTTCTTCGCCGTACAGCGCGACTTCATCAAGACGGTGTTCGTGAGCCACATGGTCACCAGCGCTGAACATGGTCGCTACAACGTGCTGCTGCTCGGCGGGGACGCCGGGCCTCGGCGGGTCGGCATCCGCCCCGACAGCATCACGGTGGCCAGCATCGACCAGGACACCGGCAAGACGATTCTGTTCGGGCTGCCGCGCAACCTCGCCGACGTACCCTTCCCGCCGGGCACCGTCATGCACAAGCAGTTCCCGCACGGGTTCAACTGCACGCAGGAGTGCTACCTCAACGCGGTCAACACCTGGGCTACCGACCATGCGAGCCTCTTCCCGGGCGTCTCCGACCCGGGCATCCTCGCCACGACACAGGCCGTCGAGCAGATCACCGGCCTGCCGATCAACTACTACGTGCTCATCGACCTCGGCGGGTTCCAACAGCTCGTCGATGCGCTGGGCGGCATCACGATCGACGTCCACCAGCGGCTGCCGATCGGCGGGGTGGGCGGACCGATCAGCGGCTACATCAACCCCGGCCGACAACGGCTCAACGGGTTCCAGACGCTGTGGTACAGCCGCAGCCGCGCCTGGTCAGACGACTACTCCCGGATGGCCAGGCAGAAGTGCGTGATGGACGCGATGCTGAAGCAGTTGAGCCCGCGGACGGTCATCACGAAGTTCGGCGCGATTGCCAACGCCGGCAAGCAGATCATCTCCACCTCGATCCCCAGCAGCCAGTTGGGCGTGTTCGTCAACCTGGCCTTGAAGGCGCGCCAGCTGCCCGTGACGACGGTCTCGTTCGTGCCGCCCAAGATCGACACCGGCAACCCGAACTGGACACTGATCCGGTCGATGGTCACCACCGCCATCGACCGGTCGGAGGGCGCTGGGCCGCCAACCCATCACGCCAAGCACAAGAGCAACGGTTCGACGACACAGACCTACGCCGCCAACGACTCGAGCAACCTCGCGGGCTCCTGTTGAGCCGCTCGATACGATGAGCGGTCGATAGGCCGTCGGTAGCTCTTCGGCTGAGGTACGGCGAGGGAAGGCACATCACGTGACGCAACGGTCGGGCGTCGTCGCCGTGGTCGTGACCTGGAACCGCCGAGACCTGCTCGCGGAGTCACTGCGCGCGGTCCTCGACCAGACAAGCCCGCCCGACCACGTCATCGTCGTCGACAACGCCTCCGACGACGGCACCGCTGACCTGCTCAGCGGCGAGTTCGGCGGCGTGGAGACGATCCGGACGATGCACAACGTAGGAGGAGCTGGCGGGTTCGCCCTCGGGATAGCCACCGCGCTGCGCCGCCCGTGTGACGCCATCTGGCTGCTCGACGACGACACCATCCCGCGGCGCGGCGCGCTGGAGGCGCTGCTCGACGTCCGTCGGCGCTATCCCGGCGGCACGCCTGCTGTCGTGGCGAGCCGGGTGGTGTGGGCCGACGGTCGCGACCACCCGATGAACACCCCGCGCCGCAGGCCGGTCGTGCGGAAGCGTGAGCGCGCGGCCGCCGAAGCCGTCGGCTGTCTGCCGATCAGGTCGGCGTCGTTCGTCTCGGTCCTGGTGGATGCCAAGGCTGCCGCCGCGACGGGGCTGCCGGTGGCCGGCTTCTTCTTGTGGAACGACGACTTCGAGTACACGACCCGGCTGCTTCGTGGTCGCGTCGGTTTGGCGTCGCGCGCCTCCGTCGTCGTACACAAGACCGCTGCCTTCGGGGCGACCGAGACCGACCCCGGCGAGCGGTTCTTCTACGAGGTTCGCAACAAGGTGTGGACGTTCACCCGCTCCGGCGGCCTCGGGCCGGCGGAGAAGGCACTCTACGCCGGGTCGACGGTGCGGCGCTGGGCGCGGACCTACGCCGGGTCCACGGACCGGGCGACCCTGCGGCGAGCCCTCGCTGCCGGGCTGCGGTCCGGGGTGCGCGGGAAGCCGGTCGACACCGCCACTGTGATCGAGCAGGCGACCGGGGGCCGTGGCCTCGATGGCTGAGCAGTTCAGCCTGCTGATGAGTGTGTACGGCGGCGACGATCCCGGCTACCTGGAGACGGCCTTCACCTCGGTCGTGCACCAGCAGACCCGACGGCCCGACGACGTGGTACTCGTGCAGGACGGGCCGGTGCCCGAGCCGCTCCGGCAGACGATCGCGCGGCTGGTCGCCGGTTCGCCGGTGCCGACGACGCTGCTCCCGATCCCGTCCAACGTCGGACTCGGCAGCGCGCTGGATCAGGGAATGGCGGTGTGCGCGCACGACATCGTCGCGCGGATGGACGCCGACGACGTCGCGCTGCCCCAGCGATTCGAACGCCAGGTGCCGGTCATCGAGGCCGGCGCAGACATCGTCGGCTCGGCGCTGCTGGAGTTCAACAGGGACCCCGATGACATCGTGGGCAAGCGGGTGCCGCCGCTCTCGACGGCAGCGATCGTCCGAGCTGCCCGCTTCCGGCAGCCGTTCAACCACCCCACGATCGTCTACCGGCGACGGGCGGTGCAGGCGGCGGGCGGCTACCGGGACCTGCCACTGATGGAGGACTACCTGCTGTTCGCGAAGATGATCGAGGGCGGTGCGGCCGTCGCCAACCTGGCCGAGCCGCTGGTGCTCTACCGAGTCGGGGCGGGGGCCTACGACCGGCGAGGCGGTGTGACGTTGCTCAAGTCCGAGTTGGCGCTTCAGCGCAATTTGCTGCGGCTCGGGTTCGTGACAAAAGGCCAGTACCTGCGCAATGTCGTGCTGCGTGGCGGCTATCGGCTTGCTCCGGTATGGCTGCGCCGGCCGGCGTACCGACGACTCATCGCGCGCCGGGGCGAGCGGTGAGCAGGAGGACCCCTCCGGCTCGTCTAGACTTGCTCGGGCATTTTTCGCACGCAGGACGCTGACGACCGCAAAGTCGTCGACCAGGAGACCATGTGAACGCTGACCTTGTCGTGGTCGGGTCGGGCTTGTTCGGCCTGACCATCGCCGAGCGCGCGGCCAACGACCTCGGGCTGCACGTGCTGGTGCTCGACCGGCGCCACCACGTCGGCGGCAACGCGTACAGCATGGCCGAGCCTGAGACCGGCATCGAGGTTCACAAGTACGGGGCCCACCTCTTCCACACCTCGAACGAGCGGGTGTGGCAGTACGTCAACAAGTTCACGAAGTTCACCGACTACAAGCATCACGTCTTCACGATCTACCGGGGACGGGTCTACCCGTTGCCGGTCAATCTCGCGACGATCTGCGAGTTCTTCGGCAGGTGGATGACGCCTGACGAGGCGCGGGCCCTGGTAGCCGAGCAGGCCAAGGAGATCGACGGCTCCATGGCGCAGAGCTTCGAGGAGAAGGGCATCTCTTTGGTCGGGAGGCCGCTGTACGAGGCGTTCTTCCGTGGCTACACGCTCAAGCAGTGGCAGACCGATCCCAAGGAGCTGCCGGCGGCGATCGTGTCGCGGCTGCCCGTGCGCTACAACTTCGACAACCGCTATTTCAACGACACCTACGAGGGCTTGCCGGTCGACGGCTACACCGCGTGGCTGGAGCGGATGGTCGACCATCCGAAGATCGAGGTGCAGCTCAAGACAGACTTCTTCGACGTGCGTGAGCAGTACGTCGGCCAGGTGCCGGTCGTCTACACTGGGCCACTCGACGCGTACTTCGACAACTCGGCGGGCGAGCTGTCATGGCGGACCGTCGACCTTGAGATGGAGGTCAAGGACGTCGGCGACTTCCAGGGCACTCCGGTGATGAACTACGCCGACGAGGACGTTCCCTACACCAGGATTCACGAGTTCCGGCACTTCCACCCGGAGCGGGAGTGGTATCCCAAGGACCGCACAGTGATCGTGCACGAGTACTCGCGTTTCGCGGAGTCCGGCGACGAGCCGTACTACCCGATCAACACCGCGGCCGACCGGGCGAAGCTGCTGAAGTACCGCGAGCTCGCCCAAGCAGAGCCCGACGTACTGTTCGGGGGCCGGCTCGGTACCTACAAGTACCTCGACATGCATATGGCCATCGGCTCCGCGCTGTCGATGTACGACAACAAGCTGCGCCCACACTTCGCCAATGGAGTGCGGTTGCAAAGCGGGGGGATCGACGAGTGACGGTCCAAACGTCGGACACCACTCACCCGCTCGGGCCGCTTCGCGAGCCCGGTCAGGCAGGCGGGCTGGTCGACGTCTTCCGGCGCCGCTACCTGCTGAAGCTGCTCGTCCGCAAAGAGCTTCGGGTCCGCTACCAGGGCTCGGCCGTCGGTCTTGGCTGGTCCTACGTCCAACCACTGGTCAGGTTCTGCGTCTACTACTTCATCGCTGGGCTGGTGGTGTCCCACAAGACGCCACACCGCGCGCTGCACATCTTCTGTGGGCTGATGATGGTGCAGTTCTTCGGCAACTGCATGGTGGCGGGCACCAAGTCGGTGATCAAGAACAAGTCGCTCGTGCGGAAGATCAACATGCCGCGGGAGATGTTCCCCGTGGCATCGGTGTGTGTGTCGCTCTACCACCTCTTCCCCATGTACGTGATCTTGTTCATCGGCTGTTTCGTCAGCGGGTGGCACCCAGACGCGCTGGCGTTGCTCGCGATGGTGATGGCCTTGGCGATCATGGCCCTGTGGGGACTCGGTGTCGCGCTGATCCTGTCGTCTCTCAACGTCTTCCTCCGTGACGTCTCCAACGTCGTCGAGGTGATCAGCACCGTGCTGCGGTGGACATGCCCGATGATCTACCCCTGGACGGCCATCGCCGGCAAGCTGGCCAACCATCCAGTGCTCTACGACCTCTACGTGTCCCACCCGCTGTGCGCCGCTGTCGTCCTGGCCAACCGTGCCTTCTGGATCCCATCGTTCTCGAACATCCACTCCGCCACCATCCACCAGCTGCCGCAGCACATCTTCCTGCGAGGCGGCATCCTGCTCGGCCTCGGCGCGGTGTTCCTCGGCATCGCCCAGATCATCTTCCGGCGGCTCGAGAGCCGCTTCGCGGAGCAGCTGTGAACAACACCTCGGTCGTCCTCGACGGCGTCAGCAAGCACTTCAAGCTCAAGAACCACCGATCGATCAAGCGGATGACCGTCAACCTGGTCACGGGGCGCCGCGAGATCAACAAGTTCACTGCGCTGGACCAGATCTCCTTCGAGCTCGACCAGGGCGACACGCTCGGTCTGCTGGGCCTCAACGGCTCCGGGAAGAGCACGCTGCTCAAGCTGGTCTCCGGCGTGATGGAGCCCGACGAGGGCAAGGTGCTCACGCGTGGGCGGATCGCCGGGCTCATCGAGGTCGGCGCCGGCTTCCACTCCGAGCTGTCGGGCCGGGAGAACATCTTCCTCAACGGAGCGATCCTGGGGATGACTGAGGCCGAGATACGCCGGAAGTTCGACTCGATCCTGGCCTTCTCGGAGATGGAGCAGTTCCTCGACTCGTCGGTGCGCCACTACTCCTCCGGGATGTTCATGCGGTTGGCCTTCGCCGTCGCCGTACACACCGACTGCGACATCTTCCTGATCGACGAGGTGCTCGCCGTGGGCGACCAGCCGTTCAAGCGCAAGTGCATGCGCAAGATCGGCCAGCTCAAGGAGGAGGGCCGGACGATGATCTACGTCAGTCACAACCCCAAACAGGTGTTGCGGTTGTGCGAGCGCGGCATCGTCTTGCAGGCTGGCCGGATGGCCTTCGAGGGGACCGCCGAGCAGGCGGTAAAGTTCATCGAGTACTCCGTCGACGATGACGACGGCGAGGAGTGAACCTTCTCAGCCGCTGCTCGCGTCCCGCGTCTCCGCCACGCCGCCAAGCTCCTCGTTGATCCGACTGCTGGCGTCGGCCTTGTCGGCGCCGCCGACGCCGAAGGCCAGCTCGATGCCGAGTTCCCTGCACACGGCGGCCTCCGCGACCGACGACTCGTCGCTGCGGTCGCCACCGTTGCAGAACACCAGCGTCGCAGCGGGGTAGCGCTCTCGCACCGCGGCCAGTGATCGGCTCACCGTGGTGTCATCATCGACGGAGCCGACCGCCTCCTCGACCGCGGCCAGCGAGCCGACGACCTCGAGCCGGTCGGCGAGCGGCCGGATGACCCGGCCGCTCTTGGCGACCTGCTGCGTGTCGTTGTTGACGATCACGACCAGGGCGTCGGCCATCGCTCTGGCAGCCTTCATCATCCGCACATGGCCGACGTGGAGCGGGTTGAAGTAGCCGCTGACGATCGCCACCCGGTCCGGTCTCGACCCGCTCATCGCCGGCTTCCCTTCACCGAGGCGCCAAAAC
>JAICMS010000120.1 GCA_025929075.1 Propionibacteriales bacterium | reverse complement strand
TCCGCGGTGCGGATCGACATTCCTGATGTACGACGGCTGCAACGCGACCTCGTCGAAAGCCCGGTCTACCCGCTGCGCATCGGCCTCGATCGGCACCCATGGGGCGACGATCTCGCCGTACCGGACCCGTTCGGCAACCGGCTCATCTTCCACACGCAGCGATGAACGGCCGTTGCCTCACGGTCTTAGTTGGGCCGAGTCACTGGCCAGCCAGTTGGCCTCGTGGACTGCTCAGGTCGTCGGCCGGCGGCCTCACCACGGATGCGGAGGTTCCGAGAGCGGCCAGCATCACAAGCGCGTCGAGGATGGCGAGCCATGAGATGTTCCCGACGTGTGCGATCGGGAACAGTACGGCGCCCACTGCCAGCAAGGGCGGCCACCAACGCGGCGCCTGACGCCGTAGCGCAACCGCGGCCAGCAAGAAGGTCAGCGGGAAGAAGAAGCCCATCATCTTGAAGACGTTGGCCGAACCATTCGCATCGAAGAGGTCGTTTCCGCCCAGTGCGACATGGAGCGTGTTCTCGCCGACCCCGGCATTGCCGATGATGCCGAGCACCGCCACCGCGAGGAGAAGTGCCTGGGCGTGCCCTCGGGTAAGGCTGACCAGTCTGAGCGCGGCGAGACCATAGAGGCCGGCAGCAACGATATGCACGGCGGCGGTTGGTCCGTCGTCCCAACCGCGGACGGCGTACGAGCAGTCCACCGCAAGATAGGCGAGCGGGGCGAGCAGTACGGCGGCGTCGAGCAGGCGCTGCGTGGGATCGCTGAGCTTTGCCGTCACCGGAGTGGCGGTAGGGATTGAAACGGACATGTCACCGGTCCTTTCAGTCGAGGTGAGTGACTACAGCATTTGGCCTCAGCCGCCCATCCCGCTGCGGGGATGTCCCTGGAACATGCGAAACGGGAGAATTCAGGGATAACCCTGTGAACCTCCTCAGCGCCGGTACGCCACGATTGGCCGGTGCGCGCTGAACAGGCGAGGCCCGCTGACCTCTTGACGCCCCTGCTTGTGCTCGGAGGGGTGGTGGCTCTCGCTTCGACCGGCTTCGCGCACGGGTTGTGGTTGGCGAACCTTCACAACGGCCTGCTGGCGATCGCATTCGGCGGAGTGGCTGCGTGGACTCTGCTGGCCAGGCCGAGGCAGCGAGAGGCACTGCTCTTCGCAGCCGTCGGCGTCCTGGAGGGAGTCCTCTTCCTCGGCCGACAGGTCGCGCACCACCAGTCCGCCGATCACGGCACCTGGTGGGGCTGGCTAGGAGTCTGGCCGCTCGCCCTGACTCTGGGCACGCTCACCTGGACGGTCCTGTGCTTCCCCGAAGGCCGCTTCCTCTCGCGCACCTGGCGCTCCGTCGGGATCGCGATCGCCTTCCTGGCTGTCGGGCTGTCGCTGCTGTCGGCACTCTGGCCGGTCGAGTACGACGCTGCGGGAATCCACACACCAGCCCCCTTCCAGCTCGGCGGAGCGCACACCGTCCGCCAGTTCTGGGACGCCGTCGCTCATCCTGCGTACGCGTTGTTCCAGGTGACCTGGCTGGTCGGGGTGCTCGACCGATGGCGGCGGTCCAACGGCATCCTGCGCAACCAGCTCGCGCCGCTGGGAGTCGCCGTCGCTCTTGCCACGATCGCTCTGCTGAGCGGACTCGCAGTCTCGCAGTCGCCGTGGTTGGGCCTGCTCATAACGCCGGTTCTGCCGGTGGCTGCCGGCTGGAGCATGGTCAGCCTGAGCCTCAGTCGTGTCGTTGACGAGACTCGAGCGTCCGGGGGCCTCGCGAGCCTTTCGCCACGTGAGAACGAGGTTCTCGACCTGATGGCGCAGGGGCTGTCAAACCAGGCGATCGCCGATGAACTCCACCTCAGCATCAAGACCATCGAACCCGCCGTCAGCTCGATCTTCGCGAAGCTCCGGCTGCCGTCGGACTCGGCGACCAACCGCCGCGTCCTCGCGGTACTGGCTCTGCTCGACGACTGACCGATCCGCATCACGTCACGCTGGTCCAGTACCCGAGCAGATCCGAGTACTGGCTGGACCGGCAGAGCAGCTCCTCGTGGGTGCCCACCTGTAGGGAGGACCCGTCGAGGACCACGATTCGCCGCGCGCGCAGTGCCGAGCTCATCCGGTGAGCAATGACCACGAGTGTTCCCTCACGATCGGCGAAGGATCGCTCGACAAGCTCCTCAGTTGCCGGATCCAGATGGCAGGTGGCCTCGTCGAGGATGACGAGCCGCGCCGGCGCTCGGTAGGCGCGCACCAGCGTGAGCAGCTGCGCGTCAGCGGCGGAAAGCAGCGCGGGCTCGACAACCGCCTCGTATCCACCAAGCCGTTCGATGAGTTCGCGGGCGCCGAGCCTGTCGACCGCCTCTGTCACGTCCGCATACCTGGCGCCCACTCCGAGATACTCGAGGTTGGCGCGAACCGTGTCCGCGACGACGTAGGCCTCCTGCGGTACGAGGACGCGCAATGCGCTGAGCCGCTCGACGCTGAGGTCCTCGGTGGGAGCCCCGCCGAGCCGCACCATGCCGGACCGAGGAAGCAGCGTGCCCGCCAACAGGGCGGCAAGTGTCGACTTTCCCACGCCGCTCGGTCCGACGACAGCGACGTGGTCATCATCGGGGATCTGCAGGTCGACGTTGCGCAGTATCGGCTCCGACCAGGGACTGTAGGCGAAGGTGACATCGGCAAGTGATGCATCGACCGCTTCGGCATCGGCGGCCGGCACCGCACTCCGCATCGGCGAGGCCCCGTCGTTGCCCGACTCGACATTGCGGCAGTCGACCACTTGGCTCAGTCGGCGCAGCGTCACCAGCAGCCACAGCCCGGCGCCGCTGACCCCGTGTACCAGTGCCTGCAGCGCGGGCTGCAGCCCGAGCAGGACATAGGTGGCGGCACCGACAACCACCCCGACCGAAGCTCCATGGCCGATCAGGTAGGGGCCGAAGCCGACGATGAGCAGCAGAGGCAGCCAGCTCCCCACCGCGACGGCGAGCACGCCGACCGCCGACAGCCGCCCGATACGCGTCGTGGCAACCGCATGCGAGGTGATCGATTCATCGAGCCGCCGCCCAACGGCCTCCCGCGCGCCGGAGGCCGCAACATCGCGCAGGCCGATTGCCAGTTCGGTCATGTCGGCCGCAAACGTCTCGTCAGCGGTGATCGAGCGTGCCTGCTCATGCGCCATCCGACGTACAGCGAGGGAAAACACGACCAAGGCGAGCAGCAGGGGCGGCCCGACGAATAGCGCGGTGAGCGGTGCCAGCACCAAGAGACCCACGACGGCCGCACCGACCGCGACAACGAACTCCTGGGTGACCATGAGGCCGGCCGCAAAGGCCTCGCGGGCGATCTCCACCTGCTCGGTGAGTACGGCGACGCTGCCTGACGCCTTCTGCGCACTCGTGCGAGAGGTACGGCGCAGCGCGCCACGCACCGCCCCAGCGACGAGGTGGTCACGGAAGGGCTCCACGAGAGAAGCCAACGCGTCGAGTGCCCGCCGAGCACCGACCGAGCCGATGACAACACTCACCGCGTAGACGGCGAGCCACCCGAAGCCACTGCGTTCATCGCCGGCGACGAAGGCGTCGAGGGCGGCGGCGACGAGAAGGCCCGAAAGAAACGTTGGCAGCGCCTCGACGACCGACCAGCCGGCAAGCCTGGCGACTGCGGGTCGACGGCCGCGGACGGAGTCAGCCAGCAGCCCCCGAGCGGTGCCGGCGGCTGTCTGATCGGAGGCGGTCGTCGTCATGACGCCACGACCGCCTTCCGATCGATTGCCGGTTCGGCGCTAGCGGCCTGCTCGACTCCGAAGATGCCGCGGTAGTCGGGGTCTTGGCATAGCTGCGTATGGGTGCCTGTCGCCCTGACTCGACCGGCTTCGAGCCAGATCACCAGGTCCGCGCGAGCCGCCGTGGAGGCCCGTTGGGCCACGATCACCCGCGTCCGGTCGCCCATAGCAGTGGTCAAGGCTGTTGTGATCTTGTGCTCGGTGACAGTGTCGAGACTTGCGGCCACGTCGTCGAGCACCAGCACCCGCTCGGCGTGGGCGAAAGCCCTGGCCAGTCCAATGCGCTGTACCTCCCCACCAGACATCGGCGCCTCGTCAAGAGGCTGCTGGTAGCCGTTGGGCATCTTCCGGATGAATTGGTCGGCACCGGCCGTCTCGGCGGCGGCCACCACTGCCGCATCGGATGCGATCGTTGTGCCCACGGCGATCGCGTCGCCGATGCGCCGCCCGAACAGCACTGGCTGCTCGAAGCCGAACCCCACGGCACGCCGCAGACAGGCTTGGGAGAGCTGCGGCAACGGGACGCTGTCGAGTCTGATCTGACCGGTCTCCGGATCAACAACCCGGCCGATCAACTGAGCCAGCAGGCTCCTGCCAGACCCGCGGCGGCCAACCAGGGCGACCAGTCGGCCGCCCGGGATGACGAGGTCGACGTCCGAGAGGCCGCCGCTGCCGGGACAGCCACCCGTGACGTTGCGGAGTTCGACGGTCCCCGATCCCGCAGGGAGGACGTCGACGTCGCCGTACCGGAACTGCGGTTCCGCGAGCACCGCAGCGCTGCGCGAAACCGCGGCCCGAGCACGCACGACGCTGCTCACCGTCGAGATTGCGCCGGCGCCGGTCGAGGCCAGGGCGACGTACTGGCTGGCCGCGAAGAGGTCGCCCGCGGTGACCCGGCCATGGGCCAGGAGGTAGCCGCCGACTGCCAGGACCGCCGCCTCGATAAGTCCCAGAAGCATGGAGTCGCGGGCCGTCATGCGGTTCTGCACGTCCCAGGTCGCGCGACCGTGGCGGTGAAGCTCCGGCAAGGGTTCGAGCGCTCGTCCGATCTCGCGTTCGGTCGTACCAGAAGCGGCGATCGTCCGAACGCCGCGCAGCGCGGCGACGAGCCGGGCGGCAATCTCTGCCTGTACCTGAAGGTAGCGCTCGCTCAGGTCCTCCAGGTCCCGCGCGAAAGCGCGCAGGAGGCCCAGCAGCACCGGAAAGCCGCAGATGAAGGTGAGGCACAGCAGCGGATCAATCAATGCGAGTGCGGTGACCCCCGCAGCGGACAGCAGCAGGGCGCCGAGTCCGCTGACGGCCTCTGTGCCGACCCCGCCCGCCGCCTCCGTGTTTCCAACAGCCCGGGTCGCGAGGTCTCCTGCCGACCACCGCTGGGCGCGCTGAAACGGCATGGTCAGAATGCGTTGGACAACGGACCGGCGAAGCCACGCCGTCGATTTGGCCGTGCTGGTTGCGGAGGCTACCTCGTCGAGGGCGTCACAGACGGTGAGTACGACGACCAAGACGGCGCACCACAGGAGCCAGTAACCGGGGTGGCCCTGTCTCACGGCTGCGTCGATGGCGCGGCCGAGAACCGCCGGCAGCAAAGCTTCGGCTGCCGTCAGGACCAGGCCTACGAACAGCAAGGCGACAAGCCACCTGCCACCACGGCGACTGGCCCGAACCAGCAGCTGGTTAGCCGGTCGTCGGCCACCGGGCACCGCCGCAGCCGTCGTCTGGTGCGCTTCTCTCACCTCGCTACCCCTTCGAAAGGGTTGGCGGCCGCCCCGGCGGGAATCCGTCCAAGGCAGCCGCCAACCTCCGGTGAGACATCGTCAGCAGGCGAGCAGGCTGAGGCGGCTGCCGCCACCACCACCGCAGCGCCTGTGGTGCCGGCTGTGCCGGCTTCTCCGTTGAGCGGTCATGCCCTCGGAGATCTCCATCGCTTGCAGGTCGAGAAGTGCCATGAGTTTCACCCCCTTTGTTGGACTCGTGGTGCTCGATCCTCAAGTCGAGGAGCGAGAAAGGGAAGGGCGATCGGGTCATCGGCCAGCGCGGCGCCGATCGCGAGGAGGACTCCGGCGGTCCCGGTCGCCAGGTCCATCGACAGTCGAAGCAGCTGGCTACCTGGGAAGGCCAGCCCGCCGCCGTAGCCGACGGCATGCCACCGGAGCCGTCGCACCTGCGCGACGGCCACCTCATCCGGGGATCTGTCCGTACGTCGAGCGGCCAGAGCCAGCACCATACCCGCACGGCCGGAGAACAGCCCCGACTCGATATAGAACTCGGCTTCGGCAGCGGTGCGGATCTGCCCTGAGGCGGCAGCCAAATCAGCGTCGGGACGCAGTTGCAGGAAGCGGTCGAGCACCATCCCGATCCCGACGCTTCCATCCAGGAGGTACGGCATTGTGCGGTAGCCCTCGTCCACTTCCAGGGCTCCGTCCTCACGGAGGACACATCTGCGCAGGTCCTGCCGGATCGCGATCTCGGCGAGATCTAGCAACTGCGAGTTCCCGTACTTCCGGTGGAGCTCAAGGAAGAACAGTGCCGAGCCGGTGGATCCGCGCAACAGGCCGGCGTACGGGGCTTTGCCGCCGCTCAGCGTTCCCACGTCGTCCACATCGCCGAGCCGTTCAGCGAGTTCTTCGCCGATCTCGGCTGCGCGGGCCCACAGCGTGTCATCGTCGTCTCGGTGTGCGAAGTGGGTGAGGTTCAGGCCAATGCCCGCGAGACCGCCCTGCAAGTCGTTCCCGACGTCCCATACGGATTGGCCCAACTCACGCAGGCTCAGTGCGAGTACGTCCCGAGCCTCGGTGGGCCGTCCAAGCCGGTCCAACGCATAGGCCACCCCGTGCAGGCCATCGTAGAAGCCGAATCTGGTCCCCGGAAGCGGGTGCGTTGCCCGGCGGACCAGCCAATCGATGTGGGTGGGATCTGGGTCGACGCCCGTCTCGCTGAGCGCCAGGAGGACTCCCGCAGCGCCGTTCGCCAGGTTCAGACCGCCATGCTCGAACTGTGCAACGTCTCCCGGGAACAGCCGGTCGTCTCGCTCGGGGGTCGCGCTGTGCACGATCGCCCTCGCCAGGCCGTCTCGAAGTTGCGGCCACACGTGGACCAGGTCTCCCTCACTCAGTAGGTCTCTTAGGGAGGTCTGCTCGGGCCGGTCGTCCGTGGGCCGGCGCGGGGCTCTGATCCGGTGCAGCTTGTCGGTCGCGCCGTCGTCCATGGCCGGGAGTCGGGCCCCGGTGTGTCGGTGCAGCACCTCGACCGCGTTCTCGAGGTATCGCGTAGGGAGCGGGAACAGTGCCTGGATCTCCCGCGCAAACTGGTCGACCTTGGAGGTGTCGAGGGCGATCAACTCCGTCAGCGGAAGGAACACCGAAAGGCCTATCGCCGCCAAGGCATACTCGTCCACCTCAAACCCCGC
>JAICMS010000116.1 GCA_025929075.1 Propionibacteriales bacterium | reverse complement strand
CGCCGGGTATCAGGTGGCGACCAGCGCGTTGAGCGGGTTTTCGCACCTGATCGTCGACGCGGCCGACGCGCGCGTCTTTGTCACCGAGGGCCTCAGCGGCAAGCTCGGCGTCTTCGACACGTTCGACCATCCCGTCGCGACGATCTCGGGCTTGTCTGACCCGACCGGGCTGGCGTTGAGCCCTGACAGTTCGACGGTGTACGTCGCCGAGAGCCAGGCAGACGCCGTCATCGCGGTAGACACGCAGACACTGAAGGTGACGGCCACGTACGAGCTCGCGGCCGAGTCGTGCCCCGTCGGCCTGACGATGGCCGCCGATCTGCTCTGGGTCGGCGAGTCGTCCGAGGGTTGCGACAGTGGGAACGGGACCGGGTCGTTGGGCGCCATCGATCTCGCCACCGGTCAGGTGTACGACGCAGTGTCCGCGGGGGTGTTCGGCCAGGACAGCGGCCCGGTGCTCACCTCTTCACCGGCACTGCCGAACGTCGTCATCGCGCGCTACGACTACAACCTCGTCAAGTACGACGTGACCGGCACGACCGGCGGGACGGCACCGACAGCGACGCTGGCAGCCAGCATGTCGACCGAGGTCGACTCGATGGCGATGACGCCGGACGGCTCGGGGCTCCTCATCGCCTGCGGAGCCCCTTACCACCACATCCTGCTCAGCACTGCGGACCTGACCCTGATCCGCACCTACCGGTCGACGTACTATCCCAACGCCGCGGCGATCCGGGGAGACGGCCTGGTTGCTGCCGGAGTCAACCGCGGGCACCCCACGATCTGGCTCTACACCCCCGGTGAGGCCGCCCGGTACAGCTGGTACGACTTCGACCCGCGCCCGTTTCTTGCGAGCGATGGCCTGGCCTTCGGCACATCGCATCTCTTTGCAGTGACGGTAGACGACTACGGTGACAATCCCACTCTTCACATGTTCGTTCCGAAGCGTCGACCGACGATCTCGATCAGCACCGACCACACGCAGTACGCCTACGGAGCCAAGGCCAAGATCACTGCTCGACTGGGGCACTACGGCGACGCCGATCCCGTCGTGTCGATCTATGCCACCCCGTACAAGGGGACGAAGAAGCTGGTGGCGAGAGGGCGGGTGCATGCGGACGGCACGTTCGTGGCCTCGGTACCGGTCTCGGTCCGCACGACCCTCACCGCCGCCTTCACCGGCGATGCGCACACGATGTCGGTGCAGGCCGGCAAGACAGTCCTGGTCCACGCGCGGGTCTACGACCTGCTGCACGGTTACTACGCGAAGTCGGGCACGGCCCGGCTCTACCACGTCACGCAGAACCCCGTCGAGTCTGTGACGGTCTCGCCGTCCAAGCCCACCGTCTGCGTGTACTTCCACTTCCAGTGGTACGTGAACGGGGCCTGGGGCTACGACCAGAGGACGACATGTGTCCACCTCAACCAGCAGAGTCAGGCGGGAGCGCGTCTGGTGGGTACTCACGAGGTCGGGGAGCGGGTGCGAGTGCGTGCGGAGTTTCGCGGCGGTCCGGCAAACCTCGCCGCCAACGGCCTCTACCGCTACATCAAGTTCACGAAGTGATCACCTAGGAAGACGCCCGGTACGTCGATCTCGTCGACCGATCCGTCAGGGCGCCTGCTGGACACGGACAAGGTTGCCGGACGGGTCCCTGAACGCACAGTCGCGGACGCCCCACGGCTGGTCGGCCGGCTCCTGAAGCACCTCGGCGCCCGATGCCCGGACCTTCTCGAAGGTCGTGTCCAGGTCGGCCGTGGCGAAGATCGCTGCCTGCAGCGAGCCCTGCGTCACCAGCGACAACAACGCATCGCCCTCGGCCTGCGAACGGCCGCCGTGCGGCTGGAAGAGGACGATGTCCACCTCCTGCTCGGGAGGCGCGACGGTGACCCAGCGGAAGCCGTGCGCGGCGACGTCGTTTCGGACCTCGAGGCCGAGCGCGTCGCGGTAGAAGCCGAGGGCGGCGTCGGGGTCGTGCACGGGGATGAACATGGCGGAGACGGTGACTGTCATGCCTTCGACCCTAGGAGCGACGGGGAGTCAGGCGCTTCTCCGATCCTGCTCACTTGCGGGATCCCCCAGGTTCAGATGGCTCGATGTCAGACAGCAGCAGGCGTCCGTCGCGGCCGGGTCGCGATCATCACCAGGCACGACGGAAGCACGTCGAGCTCGCTGTGGTCGCCCGCTCGGTATTGCGTCGGCGTCTCCCCGACGATCTCGGTGAAGCGTGAGCTGAACGAGCCGAGTGACGTGCAGCCGACGGCGAAGCAGGTCTCGGTGACCGACATCCCTTGCCGGAGCAGGGCCTTCGCCCGCTCGATCCGCCGGGTCATCAGGTAGGCGTAGGGCGTCTCGCCGTACGCCGCCCGGAACTTCCGCGAGAAGTGAGCGGGAGACATCAGCGCCGCCCGGGCCATCGCCGGTACGTCGAGGGGCTGGGCGTAGTCGCGGTCGATGAGGTCACGCGCCCGGCGTACGTGCGCCAGGTCGGCGAGCTCCTCCGGCGTCATACCGCCGACGCTACGCGACTGGTCGCCGCTCAGTAGTGCAACGGCTCGAGCGCGGTCCCGCCGGGACCGAACGTCCACAGAGTGCGGGTCGACGGATCGAGCTGGAGGTCGTCGACGCCGGGCGCCAGACCGATGTCCCAGTAGTAGACGCCGCGGATCTCCTTCACGTACGTGCCGTCGAGCCGGTAGACCGCAATCGAGCTCTGCCCGGTGTGGTCGTTAACGAAGTTTGGTGGCACAGCCTTGCCGACCAGGACGAGCCCGTGCTGGTCGTCGATCGCGACGTAGTAGCCGTTCTGGTCGAGTGTGACCAGCGACGCGTCACCGGTGTCCATGTCGTAAAGCCCCATGTCGGCCGAGCACGAGTTGGCCGCGGCGACCACGCCACCGGCTCGGTCGACCGCCATCGAGAAGGGGTCGCCGTACCCGAGCCCCGGCACAAGCGTGGCCGATTGCCCCGCAGTATCGAACTGAACGAGCTCGGGCGTGCCGCAGAAGTCGTTCGACGCGAAGCTCGCCACGCCGCGCCGGGCGGCGTCGTCGTAGACGACCTGCAGGGCACGCGCCGGGTTGGCAGCGGACAACGCGCCAGAGAGGTCGAGCGTCGGGCCGAAGGTGTTGGCCGCCACATTGGAGGTGAAGACGTCGTACGACGCCTGGCCGCCCCCCGACGTGTCGTAGGCCACGAACGCACCCCGAGCGCTCGACGGGTCGGCTCCGCCGGTTTGCACAACGAGCCGGGCCGGCCGAGGCGGTGTCCAGGGGTGGTGCTCGCCGTCGGTGATGCTTGCGTAGCCGAGGGTGTCGCCCGACCCGAAGTCATAGGTCCGGTTGAGTCCGGTGCCGGCCGGCCCGAACAGACCGTTGCCCACCATCGCGTACGTCGTGTTGCCGCCGCGGCTCCGGTCGAGCACCGGCCCCGATGCTGGTGGAGTCAACTGGAAGCGCTGGACGGTCGCGGTGACGCCGAGCCGGTTGGTGAAGCCGCGAGTGGCTGCATAGCCGTCGCGGCTGCCCGGACCGATACCGAAGCCGGTCTCGTTGACAGCGCCTTTGCCGGCCAGTTCGACACCGGCTCGGGTCACGCTGCTCACCGGGCTCGCTATGCCGACCACCGCTCCGTCGCTGGTCGCGAACACACGGATTGAGTGCGTCATGGTCGGCACCAGCCCGAGCCGACCGGGCGACCTCGTGCTCGAGCCGGTCAACCCGGACACCGGGAAGAAGCGGATCGAGCCGCTGTCGACGCCGTTGGCGTCGCGCTCGCTGCCCTCCGGGTTGTTGAACATGTTGACGCCGACCGCGCTCGCCGGTCCTGGCGCACTGACCTCGATGATCGCGCCGTCGGCGCCGGGCACGTTGCTGACATCCCAACCGATCCGCACCTTCGACCCCAACGGAACCGTGGCAGTGTGACCAAGCGCTCGGCCCGGTCGGCCAACCAGTGGTGCATCGGGAGCGGCATCGCTAGGCCCGGCGACGCGCGTGTAAGCGAAGTCGCTGTAGACCGGGGTGACCATGCCGTCGACGTCCTGGTCGGCTAGGTGCAGCCCGATGCCGTAGATGCCGGCCCCCTGGAGCTCGCTGACCGGGACCGAGACCGTGCCGACCCGCGTGCTCGGGTCACCGGGCCTGAACGGCAGCTCGCGGCTGACCAGCGGGGCATACATCGCGCCGGTCGCCGGGTTGACCCGCCCCGGGTAGGAGACGAGCAGAGCGACGGGAGCCTGCAGCCCGCGGGCATGTCGCAGGTCGTAGCGGACCCGCACCGTGTCACCACGGACCACGGGAGCAACCTTCGGCGCGAGCACCTCGGCCGATGTCGTCGGCATCCGCCCGAACGAAAGCGTGAACTGCGAGCTGACCTCCTTGCCGTCGACATGGGCGGTGTACTGCAGATGTACGTCGGTCGAGCCCGCAGTCGCTGAAGTCGCACCGCCGCCGCCCGCGCTGGCCAGGATCTGCCGCGGCAACAGCCGAGCCGATCGAGAGGTGGCCAGCACTTCGCCGGTGTCGAGATTGGTGAGCGCGAACTCGGCGGTGTCGTCGACGCCCTGCCAGTCCGGCGCGATCGTGATCCAGGCCCGCGAGTTGGCACCGGTCAGCTTGCCGTCGTACGGCGACCGCGGACCCAACAGGTCGATGTGGCCAGGGTCGGTGCCGGTCTCGAACACCGCGTCGAGGTTGGCGACCGCCCGCCGCTGGGCGATGGCGATGCGTGTCACGTCAGGAGCCACCGCATCACCGGCCCGCACGAGCAGCCGCTCGACGCCCTGCCGCAGGTCGACCTGGCCGCCGAGATCGAGACGGGGATCGGCTTGCGGCACGAGTGCGAGCGGCGTCGCCGTCGAGCGCAGGAACGCCTGCAGCTGCTGCGGCGACCGGAACGGCTGTCCGGTGGATTGGGCGACCTGGGCGAGGTCGGCGACCGCGGCGGCCACCTGGGCAGCCGCGACGCCGGTGCCCTCCGCCAGGTTGGGCTGCGGGTCCTCGGCGCTGCCGTCCGCGGCATGGCTCATCGACAAGATTGCGTCTCCGGGCGCCGAGACGTCGACTCGGTCGCCGTACCCGCTCGCGTAGTCGGTGGCTCCGGTCCACCTCGTCGCGGCAAAGGGAAGCTGCTCCTGGGCCGAGGGATCGGCGCTGTAGTGCGGCGGCTTGGCGAAGATGTCGTCGGTCGTCGAGGCGCCTACCACGATCGCGCCGCTGCGGTGCAGCCGGGAAGGAACCGTCGACCAGGCAACGTCGTCGAGCACCGTCTGCGCGGCGCGTGAGGCGACGTTGGTGGCTACGCCGCCGCCGGTCGGCCCGATTGCCGCGATGCTCGAGTTGCGGCGCACGCCGTCGCCGGCGGCAGCGACGACCGGGATGCCCAGCCCGTCGACGATCGTGGTGATCACCGACTGGGCCAGGGGGTCCTGCTCGAGGTACCGCTCAGGAAAGCCGGCACCGTCGCCGCTGGCCACCAGCCCGGTGGTGATGACCGTGGGCCGCGGTGTCTGCACCGCCGAGGCGAGCAGTGCTGAGGCAACATCGCTGACCGTCGGGTGGCTGCTTGCGGGGACGACAACCCGGTACGTCGCTCCCGGCGCGAGGCCAAGCAGGTCGGTGAGGCCATCGCCCTCGTGCCCCGACCGCTGTTGGTCGTGGGGCAGCGGAGCCATCACCGACAGCTCGTGGCCGATCGCCCGCAGCAACGGGTCGGGGCCACACACCTCGCCCAGCGGATCGAGCCGACCGGCGGAGCTAGCGGTGAAGGTCGGCACCAACGGCATCGACGGCAGGTCGATGTAGCGCTGGCCCTTCTGGACAATCGTGGTCGGGCCGAATCCCGCGCCGTAACAGCGTGATGCCGGGTTGTCATCGGAGAGGTCGCCGATGCTGACGTCGGTGATCCGCTGGCCGGTGCCGGGCAGCGCGCCCGCGCGGTCGACGATCTCGGCGTAGGCAACTGCCGCGTCGAGGGCTGGTGAGTTCCAGTAGCTCTGTGCCGACGAGGTCAGGCCCCAGTTTGTGGGCAGGTCTGCCGGGGAAGCCTTGTGCGACTGGCTGCTGTCGCCACGGCCGGTCGCAGCGTCGGCCGGTCGATGCTCTTGGATCATTGCGGCCTGCCTGGTGGCGGCCGCCTGCGCCGCGGCGGACAGCGGGGTGGACTGGGTGCCTGGCGCCTTGACGTACCAGTCGAGGGCCGCCAGCTCGACCCCTGGCTGGCGTCGCAGCGTCTCGACCGCTGCGATCGCGTTCTCGTCTGCAAGCGTCAGGACGTAGGCGCGTCCGAGGGCAGCGAGCGGTGCCGTCGAGCTGGTGTCGACTGTCGCCGTGAGCTCGGCAAGACGGGGCCGGGACATGCTCGCGAAGAGACGGCGCTCCGCCGTCACATTCAGGTACGCGAGGGCCGCATTGAGTCCGGAGTTCGACGTGTACGTCGGCGGCCTCGCGCCTGACTGCGCGGCAGCGATCGACTGGCGCGGCGCCATGAACACGTCCGCCGCCGGCGTTGAGCCGGCCGAGAAGACCACCACGACGTGGTCGGGCGCGTAGTGCTGATCCGACCGCTGCATCAGGTCTGCTGTCAACGCGGCCCTGTCGACCGACAGCGCCGTCGTGGAACCGTCGGCGACTCGCATCGCCGCCTCCGGAAGGAACTTGTAGGTGACGACACCGCGCTTACTGGTGATCGTGGCCACGCCGGTGACGCGGTCGACGCGCGCAGTGGCGCCGTCCGGCATTGACAACGTGAGCTCGTGTCCCGGATCTGGCGTGGGCGCACCGGTTGTGGTCGGCCAGCCACTGGTCGCAGACACGCCGGCGGCCGCCGAGGCGTCGTACGACGACAGCAGCATCGCCGACGTGAGCGCACCGACGCCGGCGCTGGCCACCCAACTCCTCCACTGTCGCCGTCGTGGCGTGCGGCGTCGCAGAAGTTGCATCGTGCCGCCTTCCTGCGCCCGTCCCAAGGCATCGGAGCAACGAAGACACGAACGGTAGCCCAGGTCGCCGACGACGGCTAGACCTCAACGCCGACGTGTTCGGCGCGTTCTCGACCGTTTGACTGGCCCGACGGGCCTCACCCCGCCGCATCTATGGGTGCCTGTCGACCGATTCGCTGGCGGCTTGCTGCAGATCAGACGACGTCTTCGACGGCCTCGTCGATGTTGCCGCGTGCCTGGTAGGTGTCGACGATGTCGCGGATCTCGTCGGTGGCAAATCCGCTGTGCACGCCCCAGTAGTACGCCACGATCCCGACGCCGATCTCCACAAGAGTGCCGTAGGGGAAGCTCAAGGCTGGGTGCTT
>JAICMS010000143.1 GCA_025929075.1 Propionibacteriales bacterium | reverse complement strand
TCGCCGTCCTCGTGACGGTCTTCGGGCACGCCACGCGCGACACGACGCCGCTGCTGCATGCCTCGCCGGCCGACCAGGCCCGGCACCTGTTCGTGGCCGGCGCCGATGCCGCCTTCCTCGTCGGTGCGGGGCTGCTGGTCTCGGCGCTCGCACTGGTCACCGTGGTGCTCCGGCGCCGTACCGAACCCTCGACGGCATGAGGCGAAGAGGGCTTGCGGCTAGACGCCCAGCTCGCGCCGTAGCTTGGCGACGTGGCCGGTGGCCTTGACGCTGTACATCGCCTTCTCGATCTGGCCCTCTTCGTCGATGACGAACGTCGACCGGATCACCCCGACGACGGTCTTGCCGTAGAGCAGCTTGGAGCCGTACGCGCCGTACGCGGTCAGCACCGCGTGGTCCTCGTCGGACAGCAGGGGGAACGTCAAGGCGTCCCGCTCGCGGAACTTGGCGAGTTTGCTGGGGCTGTCGGGCGAGAGCCCCAGGACGGTTATGCCGGCGGCGTTCAACGAGTCGAGTGAGTCACGGAAGTCGCAGGCCTGCGTGGTGCACCCCGGCGTCATCGCTGCCGGGTAGGCGTAAAGGACCACCTTCTGCCCGCGGAAGTCGCGCAGGCTCACCTTGTTGCCGGCGTCGTCGGGGAGCGTGAAGTCGGGCGCCGCGTCGCCCTCGGCAAGCCTGGCCATGGTGCCTCCTGTCCGGCGTCGAGCCGGTGGCTGGGTCCGGTGAGATGACTGGTCAGAAGGCGACCAGATGACCGGTCAAGCGTTCGGACAAGGGTACGTCGAGGGGCCGGGCGCCCGCTCGGCGTGGTGCCGCCGGCCGTGCAAGACTGGCAACCGCAACCTGACCCAGGAGGACACGTGAGCTCGGCAGACCGCACTCCCGAGGAGATTGCCGCCGACATCGCGGAGACGCGCAACCGGTTGGCCGGGACGATCGACGCGCTCGTCTACCGGGCCCAGCCCAAGACGATCATTCGTCGTCAGACCGAGGCCCTCAAGGCGAAGTTCGTGGACGAGAACGGTTCTCCCAAGACCGACGCGATCGTCAAGGTCGCCGGTGCCGTCGTCGGGTTCGTCGTCGTCATCGTCGCGATCCGGAAGCTGACGAGCTGACCTCGTCTCCGGCTCGAGGCCCGATGACCGTCGCCGCACCTGCGAGGATTTCCCTCCGTCCGGCCGTGACCCGAAAGAGCACCGCGTGAGCAAACCTGGTCACCTCGACGACAAGCTGCCGATCCGGATGCTGCACGACCGCGTGCTCGTCGCGCTGGACGCCGAGGCGGGCGAGCGCCGGTCCTCCGCAGGCATTGTCATCCCTGCCACCGCCACGATGGGGCGTCGGCTGTCCTGGGCGAAGGTCACCGCGGTCGGTGGCGGCGTGCGCACGGTCGAAGTCGGCGACAGGGTCCTGTTCGACCCCCAGGACAAGGCCGAGGTCGAGGTGCGTGGTGAGACCTTCGTCTTGCTGCGCGAGCGAGACCTGCATGCGGTGGCGTCCGAGCGGCTCGGGGACGGCCAGACCGGCCTCTACCTATGAGCTCCTGCCGGGACAGGTGGGTCAGAGGGAGGCGAACCAGCTCTCGACGTCGTCGGGGCTGCGGGGCAGGCCAGCAGACAGGTTGCGGCAGCCGTCGTCGGTGACGACGACGTCGTCCTCGATGCGGATGCCGACGCCACGCAGTGACTCTGGGACCAGCAGGTCGCTGGACTGGAAGTAGAGGCCCGGCTCGACGGTGAGCACCATGCCGGGCTGCAGCTTGCCTTCGCTGTAGGACTCCGGGGGCGCCTGCGAGCAGTCGTGGACGTCGAGGCCCAGCATGTGACCGGTGCCGTGCAAGGTCCACCGGCGGTAGACCGTGCTCTCGTGGTCGAGCGCCTCCTCGGCCGCGCAGGGCAGCAGGCCCATGTCCTCCAAGCCGCGGGCGAGGACCGTCATGGCGGCTTGATGGAACTCTGCGAAGGGCGCACCGGGCTTGACCGCATCCATCCCCGCACACTGCGCGGCCAGCACCAGCTCGTAGAGCGCACGTTGGTCAGTCGTGAAGATCCCATCGACCGGCAGCGTCCGGGTCACGTCCGCGGTGTACAGCGAGCGGTTCTCCACACCCATGTCGAGCAGCACCAACTGACCGGGGAGGATCGGACCGTTGTTGTCGATCCAGTGCAGCGTCGTGGCGTGCGGCCCTCCGGCGACGATGGACTCGTAGCCGACGTCGTTGCCGGCCGTCCGCGCCCGCCGCCAGAATGTGCCCTCGATCCACCGCTCGCCGTACACCTTGACGTTGTCCCACTCACGAACGCAGTCCTCGAAGCCGAGCACGGTGGCATCGACGGCATCCTGCAGCTGGCCGAGCTCCCACTCGTCCTTGACCACCCGCATCTCCGACAGGAAGCTGTCGAGCTCGCCATCGGCGTCGTGGTCGGGATGTGGCGGCACGAGCGCATCGACGTCAGGGTCCACGCCGCGATGCATGCGCGCAGGCCCCAAGGACGCCAAAGCATCGGGCAGCTCGTAGAGGTGCCGACAGCGCAGACCGTACATCTCCTCGGCCTCGGCCAGGGAGTGCCGCCGACCTGCCCAGGCCTCGCCGTAGCGGCCGTCGCGCCAGAAGGCGTCATCGCTCTTGGCATGTCTGGGGCGGAAGTACATCGTCGCGTCGCCGTCGTCGATGACCAGCACGGCGTCCGACGTCTGGTTGCCGCTGAGATAGACGTGGGCGGTGTCCGCGCGGAAGCTGTAGTCGGTGTCGTTGGCGCGACGCCGCAACGGACCGGCCGGGATCACCAGCCGCTCGCCGGCGAACCGCTGCGACAGGCGTTCCCGCCGGGCGGCTGCCCAAGAGGCGACCTCCAGCCTCTCGACCCTGTCGTTGTCGTCCGACCAGCCCTCGCGCATGAACGCGACCAGCGCGTCGCTGGCCGAGACAGGGTACGTCGGTGGCTGGAACCGTTCGGGCACGTCAACTCCTTCGGTCGCCCACCCATTATCCACTGTGCGCTCGCGGGCGGCCGCTTTGCGCGCTGCTGACCGTAGAGCCGAGGCGGTGGTCGGCCGATCAGGCAGCCGACGACAGGGCCGCCTCCGAGCGCCCGGAGCCGGTCCATGCCGGCTTGCCACACCCCGGGGCTTCGTCTCGTGGCGCGCCCCGCTCCAGGTGCGCGCTGGTGGCGTCGGCCGACCTTCTGATCGAGCGCAGCAGCCGCCAGGCGCACAGCGCGGCCGCCAGGTTGATGGCGACATGAGCGAGCACGAAGACCTGCGACAGCCCCGCCGAGATGAGCAGCCCGGCAATCAACGGGCCAGCAGCGCTGACACCGGTCCGCAAGGCGGCGAGCCCGCCGAGTGTCGCACCGATACTGTCCGCGGGTGCCACCGTGGCGGTGAGTGGACCGAGCACCGGGCTGTACATCGTCTCGCCGACGGCGAACACACCGAACGTCACGATGAAGATCGCTCCCGCTCGTCCGGCGCCGGTGAACATCGCTCCTTCGAGCATCAGCCACGACAGCGCCCAGATGGACCCGACCATGACCAGCAACCCGGCGCCGGGTTGGCGGCCGGTCAGCCGGACGACGAGCCACTGCAGGCCGACGATCACCACGCAGTTGACCGCAGCGGCAGACCCGACGGTGCTGGGTGCGACGTGCAGCGACTGCAGGGCGAACGCAGGCAGCCCGGTCTCGAACTGCGCGTAGAAGCCCGCAGCGAGCAGCACCGAGACAACGGCGAGCAACCTCACCTGGGGGATCGCGGCGAGCCGCCGGTAGCTCTCCAGGCCGCTCGGCGTCCCGGTGCGGGCAGCCGATGCGTTCTGGCTGCCGCCCGGGTTGCTCGCGCTCGCGTACGGCGAGCGGTCGGCCGCCCCGGTCAGCCGCGCGACCAGGTCACTGCTCAGTGCCGCTGCGAGTGCGAACCCCCCGGCGGCCAGCGCGAAGGCGGGCCACATCCCGGTCGGTGAGTCGAGGTCGACGTACCAGCCGGCGACGAACGCACCCGCGCCCATCCCGAGCGCCATTGCGGTGAACTGGTAGGCGAAGGCAACCCGGCGCGAGCTCGCGCTGATGTTGTCGAGGATGAGCACCTGCAGCGTGGGTGCCGCCGCAGTGACGGCCGCACCGAACGCCAGCATCGCGATGAGGAAGAGCCACGCGCTGGACGCCGCGCCCAACGCCAGGCAGCTCACGGCAGCGGCCGCCTGCCAGCCGGCAGCCAACAGGCCGGCGCTATGACGGTCGGCCAGGCGACCTGCGAGAGGAGCGGCGACGACGGCCCCGAGGCAGAACAGCGTCCCGGTGAGGACGCCGGCGGTCGAGCCCCAGTGCCGAGCGTCGACGACGTAGGCGTACTGGAAGGGCAGGATCATCCCCCACCCCAGGTTGCCGGCGAACGATGCCGCCGTGACGAGCTGCGCGCGGTTCATTGTGTCCTCCCTTCGTGGTGAGTGGGCCCGGAAAGTGGGCAACTTAAAAATCATACAGTTGCAAACGGCAAAGTTCGATATCAAACTTTGTGAGGTGGCACACTGGGGACATGGTGAGGGCAGCGAAGCGGCAGCGCCGACAGCGGCGCCCGTCGATGACGGAGACCTACCGGAAGGACGTGGCGGTGTTTGTTGCTGCCGGGGGGGAAGAGTCGGTACAGCGGGTCATCACCGCGGTGCATGGGCTGGCTCGAAGGCTCAACCAGTGGTATGACCGCCAGTTGGCCGATCTTGACCTCTCCGCCGGGGAATGGGCGGTGATCAGCAAGCTGGTCCGCGACGGCGGCGACGACGGCCTGACACCGAGCGTGCTGGCCGACGCGGCCAACGTGTCACCCTCGTCGATGACGCATCGTCTGGACCGGATGGCTGAACGCGGGCTGGTGGCCCGGTCCACCGACCCGACCAACCGGGTTCGGGTGCGCGTGGTGCTCACACATGCGGGCTGGGAGCTCTTCAGCAGTGCGATCCGCGAGTCGAACATGCTCGAGGCCGACATCCTGGCCCCGCTCTCGCCGCAGCGGCGTCGACAGCTCGCTGAGCTGCTCGAGCAGGTAATCGAGGGGCTCGACAAGCTCGACCAGTGAGGATCGGATGCGGGTGAGGAGGAATCAGGCGGGGGAGAGGAAGGCGGCCAGCGCGGCGACGTACATCGCAGGGTCGGCGGCGCCGCACATTTCCCGGGCGGAGTGCATTGACAGCATCGGTGCACCGAAGTCGACGGTGCGAGCGCCGGTGAGGGCCGACGTCATCGGCCCCACCGTCGAGCCACAGGGCAGGTCCGAGCGGGTGACGAACTGCTGCATCGGCACCCCGGCCTGCTCGCAAGCGGCCGCGAAGGCCGCGGCACCCAACGCGTCGGTGGCATAGCGCAGGTTGTTGTTCACCTTGAGCACCGGGCCGCCGTTGATCGCGATCTGGTGCTGGGGCTCATGCCGGTCGGCGTAATTGGGGTGGGTCGCGTGCGACATGTCGCCGGACGCGATGACCGTGCCGGCGAGCGCCCGCAGGAAGTCGTCGCGGCTGCCACCGCCGGCCGAAACGATCCGTTCGAGGACGGTCGGCAGCAGTGTGGAGAACGCACCCCGCTCGGACATGCTGCCGACCTCTTCGTGGTCGAACAGCACGAGCACCTGTCGCCACGGACTGACGGGAGGACTGTCGACGGCGGCGAGCATCGCCTGTAGACCGGCGTAGCAGGTGGCCAGGTTGTCGAGCCGCGGAGAAGCCAGGAGATCCTGCTCGCGGCCGATGCGGCGAGAAGGCGTGAGGTCGTGGGTCATCACGTCC
>JAICMS010000187.1 GCA_025929075.1 Propionibacteriales bacterium | reverse complement strand
GACGAGCGGGTTGACCTCGACGAGAGTGGCATCCTCACCGATGAAGACGTCCCACAGCTTGCCGATGGCGTCGACTGCCCGGTCCTCAATCTCGGCGGGGAAGCCCGTCGCGGCAACGATCTCCCTGGCCTTGGCGTCGTCCAGGCCGGTCAGCGGGTCGATCGGCACCTTGGCGAGCGCCTCGGGCTTCTCGTGCGCCACCACCTCGATCTCGACACCGCCCTCGGTGCTGGCGATGCAGAGGTAGCGGCGCTCGGACCGATCGACGAGGAACGAGAAGTAGTACTCGTCGACGATGTCGGCGGTGGGGGCGATCAGCACCCGGTGCACGGTGTGGCCCTTGATGTCCATGCCGAGGATCTCGCGGGCCTTCGCGACCGCGTCGACCGGGTCACTCGCGACCTTGACGCCACCCGCCTTGCCCCGCCCGCCGGTCTTGACCTGCGCCTTGACGACAACCCGTCCGCCGAGCCGCTCGGCGGCGGCCTCCGCGTCTTCGGGGTTGTCGACGACCACGCCCATCGAGACCGGCACATCGTGCTTGGCGAAGAGCTCCTTCGCCTGGTACTCCATCAGGTCCACAGAATTCGGCCGCCCTTCGCTGCGCCTGCAGTTCGCCGTGGTGGCCGGGGACTGAGCGTCCCCGGCCCTGCACAGGGCCAACAGTTCCCGGCGGTCACCGAGTCAACGGTTCCGCGTCGGTCACTGGCACCTTAGCGAGTACGGCGGCCCCTCCGAGCGGGTGGGCCGGAGGCGGGCTCAAACAGGCTCGGCCACCCACCGCATCGGGTCGCCCCAGCCGAGGTCGGAGACGCCGTACTTGTCGAGCGCCCGGACGGCGAGCGTTCGCCGATGGGCAGCGAAGGTCAGCACGTGGGCGATCATGCCGCCGTAGGTGAATACCTCCGCCGGCTCGCACAGCGCGTCGACGAACGTGTCGTCGAGCCGCCCTTGCTCACAGACCTCACGGACATGCGAGAGGTATGTCGGCCCCTCGGCCGCCAACCGCTCGCGCATCGAGTCCAGCGACTCGTGCTCCTCGACCGACCAGTCGTAGGCGCGGTTGGCCAGCGCCGCGTTCCACATGCCCATCTGGCCGATCAGCCGCGACAGCAAAGACCGCAGGGTCGCCGGCTCGGGGTCGTCGTCGAGGTTGAGCTCGACTGGCTCGTCGAGCTGGTCGTCGGTGAGGCGGGCTGCCCGGTCGAGGATCTCGCCGGTCAACCAGACGTGGTGCTCGACAATCTTGGTCAACAGGTCCATGGATGTCACCTTCTGTGTTGCGGGGAAGCGGAGAGCTCCCGGTGGATGGAAATGGACGCCGCTCGGTGCCTCGATCCGGATCCGGGTGGGCCGGGCCCGCCACTGGCGCGGGCTGACGCCGTACGCCCTCGCGAACGCGCGGGTGAACGCCTCGTGCGAGCCGTAGCCGGCCTCCACCGCCACGTCGAGGATCGACTCGCGAGTGGACAGCAGCCGGAAGGCGGCCCGTTCGAGGAGGACGCGTCGACGTAGCCGCTGCGGCGGCTCGCCGGCGACCGACGAGATGATCCGATCCAGGTGGTAGCGCGACAGATGCAACCGCCGAGCCAGGTTCTCCCCCGTCGCGTCGTGGTCGTCGAGCACGTCGGCGAGCACGTCCACGAAGGCGGTGAAGGTGTCGGTGGCGGTCATGCACTCATCGTCCGGCCGCGCCGTCGCCGCGCGCTTGATCGACCTTGCGGACTCTGCCGCACAATTGGAGACCGCCGTCTCAGGCGTCGGACATCGCCTGTCGGACCCACTCGACGACGTCCTGGGTCCGGGCCCCGGGAGTGAACACGGCGGCCACGCCCGCCGACTTCAGCAGCGGGATGTCGGCCTCGGGGATGATGCCTCCGCCGAAGACCAGTATGTCGCCGGCACCACGCTCCTCCAGCAGCTCGATCACCCTCTTGAACAGGGTCATGTGGGCGCCGGACAGGACGGACAGCCCGATCAGGTCTGCGTCCTCCTGAATCGCGGCGTCGACGATCTGCTCCGGGGTCTGGTGCAGGCCGGTGTAGACGACCTCCATGCCCGCGTCGCGCAGTGCTCGGGCGATCACCTTCGCGCCTCGGTCGTGCCCGTCGAGGCCCGGCTTGGCCACGACCACGCGAATCGGTGCCATCTCGGCCTCCTTCGCTGCTTGGCTTGCGGACCCTGACGCCCGGTGCGGGATGTCTGGCAGGCGCCATGCTCAGCCCGTCCTGGCTGCAGAGTAGCCAACCGGTCGGAGTTCCCGCCCGGCGCGGGCATCCGATAAGGTCCCGCCTGGGTGGGGTCCGGCACACAAACGGCAGCCGAGCGGCAGGCAAGGAGCAGTGGCGTGTCACGACACCGGACGGAGCACGGTCGGCATCGCGCCGGTCGGCATCGCCGGGCACCCCAGCAGACACCTCGTCGCCGGTCGGCCACGTCCTCGCTCGTGGTGGCCTCGGCCGTCGCAGTGACCGGCATCGGCGCGATCGCCGCCGGACCCTCCTTGCCGCTGGCCGCCGCCAGCACCGACTCCTCTTGGACTGCGACCTCGCACGCCGGTCAGGCGACTTCGCCGTACGGCGACAGCGGGATCGCCCATCGCGGCGCACTCGCGGAAGTCAGTCGGAGCGCGGCCCGTCACCCGGCTGACGACGACCCTGCGGCGGTAACGGTCCAGCAGGCCGCCGCCAGACGTGACCGGGCGCTGCGTGGAGTCGTCGACCACGCCCGCTCGTATGCGGCGTTGCTCGATCAGCGGCACTGGATGCCGCCGACCACGCACTTCCACATCACCGAGTGGTTCGGTGAGCCGGGGTGGATGTGGTCGACCGGCTACCACACCGGCGTCGACTTCGCGACGTCCTGCTACACGCCGGCGGTCGCGGTGACCGATGCCACGGTCGCCCGCAGCGGCTGGGACGGCCCCTACGGCAACCAGGTCCGGATCCGCATCGAGAACGGCGACCAGATCTGGTACAACCACCTCAGCGTGATCTCGGCCCACGCCGGAGAAGCCCTGCAGCGTGGGCAGCAGGTGGGTCTCATCGGCGAGACGGGCAACGCCTACGGCTGCCACCTGCACCTGGAGTACCGACGTGCCGCCCATCTCAAACAGCCCGTCGACCCGGTCCCCTACCTGGCCCAGCACGGCATCCACCTGCGCTGACCGGCCAAGGTTGCACGCTCGACCGGCCAAGGTTGCACATCAAGGCTGCAAGCCTGGCCGCTCAACGTTGCTTCACGGTCCCGGAGTCGTCGTACTCGACACGTAGCATGTGAGGCACGATGTCCGCCCTGATCCCGCTGCCCGAGCTCGTCGACACAGACGCCGGAGACCGCGGCGGAGACACCGGAGAAGGCGTGAAGCGGCGGTCG
>JAICMS010000079.1 GCA_025929075.1 Propionibacteriales bacterium | reverse complement strand
GGTCAGGCTGGATGGTGACCGCCCGCGGCTCCATCGCGGAGATGAACACCCGCGGCTGCTCCCAGCGCCGCCTCACCACCACGTCCGCGGAGGCGAAGACGGCGTCGACATCGCCGCTCCCCCGATCGTCGGTGTCGGCGACGTTGCGCTTCCAGCCCTCGTGCAGCACTGGCGCCCCGGCTGCCATCGCGCTGTCGACGTCGGGCAGCGCCGGCCGCTCGTCGTACTCGACGTCGATGGCCTCCAGCCCGTCATACGCCTCCGCCGCTGACCGGGCGACGATGAATGCCAGCGCCTCGCCGACGTAGCGCACGGTGTCGGTTGCCAGCAGCGGCATCGGCGCGGCGTCCTCCTCCAGACCAGGACATCGGGAACACCAGCGCGCGATATCGGCGCCGGTCCAGGCAGCCACGACGCCCGGTGCCCGCCGCGCCTCCGTGACGTCGACCGTGATCGCGGCGTGCGGCATCGGGCTGCGCAAAAAGGCGAGGTGGAGGACGCCGGGCGGCCGGATGTTCGCCGTCCAGGAGGTCCGGCCGGTGATGAGATGGGCGTCCTCCGTGCGGAGGACGGCGTCGCCGATGCTCACCCGGTCAGACTACGGACGCAGGTCCGCCGGGTCGGTGACGGGCAGGTCGCAGACGAAGTCTTGACAGACGTAGGCAGTCGGCCGCCCGTCGATCAGCGGCCGGTCGGCCAGCAGTGGCACAGTCGCTGTCTGCCCGTCGCCGACCGCGAGGACGGCGCCGGGCGTGGTGAGGCCGAGCGCTGATCGCAGTAGGTCGGTGCAGGCAGGGTCGTCGGGCCGGCCGACCACGGCCACCTGCCGCGGGCCGTCGGCCACCGCCTCCAGTACCGACAGCGTGTGTCCAGCAAAGCGTGGAGCCTGGGCAGCCAGCCCGGCGAGGCCCTCGAGCAGCGCGTCGGCGGCGGCCCTGAATCGGTGGTCGCCGGTCAACGCCGCCATCGTGATCAGCACGCCGGCGGTCGCGGACTGTCCGGACGGGGTGGCGTTGTCCGCCGGGTCCTGCGGGCGAGCGAGAAGCGCCGGCGCGTCGTCGGCGGTGTCGTAGAAGCCACCATTGCCGTCGGGGAAGTGGGTCAGGATCCGGTCGAGCAGGGCCGCGGCGGCGTCGTACCACCGCGCCTTCCCGGTCACGCCGAACAGCACCAGCAGGGCGTCGGCGACGCAGGAATAGTCCTCCAGCGTGCCGGCCGGTTCGCCGGCGACACCGTCACGCGACACCCGGCGGAGCCGTCCGTCGTCGTCGAGGTGTACGTCGAGGAGGAGCCGCCCGGCGCGCTCGGCGGCGTCGAGCCAGCGTGCCTCGTCGAACAGGACGGCGGCCTCGGCGAGCGCGGAGATCACGAGCCCGTTCCACGCGGCGACGACCTTGTCGTCGCGTCCGGGCCGGACGCGGCCCGCGCGGGTCTGCAGCAACCGCGCCCTTATGGCGGCGAACCGGTCGCTGTCCGCGGGGTCGGACGGAAGCCGCAGAGTCGATGCGCCGCCCTCGGCGTTGCCACCAGGCCCGACCCCGAAGACGGCCGCGGCGAAGGCGGCATCGCCGGTGCCGAGAGCCGCTTCCAGCTGGTCCGGCGTCCAGAGGTAGAACTTGCCCTCGACGCCTTCGGAGTCGGCGTCGAGCGACGAGGCGAAGCCGCCCTCAGCGGTCTGCAACTCGGCGATCAGGAAGTCGGCCGTCTCGCGCACGACCCGCTCCGCCAGCGGCGAGCGATCGAGCCGCCACCAGTGCAGGTAGCCGCGGAGCAGCAGTGCGTTGTCGTAGAGCATCTTCTCGAAGTGCGGCACCGCCCACCGGGCGTCGACGCTGTAGCGGGCGAAGCCACCACCGAGCTGGTCGTAGATGCCGCCGCGAGCCATCGCCTCATACGTCTGGGCCGCCATCTGGAGCGCTTCCTTGTCACCGAGCCGCGCCCATCGCCGTACGAGGAACTCGCACACCATCGACGGCGGGAACTTCGGCGCGCCGCCAAACCCGCCGTTGACCGCGTCGAGGTCACGTTGGAGTGCCGACACTGCGAGCGCTCCGACATCGCCGGCTTGGCCGCCGACAGGGGGCTTCCCGCCCGACCGTAGGCCGGCCCGCAGATGGTTAGCGAGATCGGTGCCGACGCGGGCGACCTCGTCGCGTCGCTGTGTCCACGCGTCAACGAGCGCTTCCAACAGTTGCCGGAACCCCGGCATACCCTGCCGCGGCTGTGGGGGGAAGTAGGTGCCGGCGAAGAACGGTTCGCCGGCCGGCGTCAGCGCACACGTCATTGGCCAACCGCCCTGGCCGGTCATTGCCACGGTCGCCGCCATGTAGATCGCGTCGACGTCGGGCCGCTCCTCGCGGTCCACCTTGACCGGGACGAAGTGATCGTTGAGGTAGCCGGCGATCTCCTCGTCCTCGAACGACTCGTGCGCCATCACGTGGCACCAGTGGCAGGCGGCGTAGCCGACCGAGAGCAGGACCGGCACGTCGCGTCGGCGCGCCTCGGCAAAGGCGTCGTCGCCCCACTCCCGCCAGTCGACCGGGTTGTCCTTGTGCTGCAGCAAGTAGGGACTCGTCGCGTTGGCCAGCCGGTTCGCCATGCCACCCACCCTCCCTCGGCGGCGGCTACCCGTTCAACGAGCCCGCCGGCGGCGGTCCGGCGACCTTCTGGGTAACGTCAGGCGTCTGTTCACACCGCGGCCACCAGGCTGCGTACAGATCCGGAGGGATTTACCATGCGTTCCGCACCCAAGATGGCGTCGATCATCGGGGCTGCCGCCCTGGTCGCCGCAATCGTCCCCCAAGCCCTTGCCTCTGGGCACTTGAGTACGGCGAGCGGCCGGACAGCCGGCGGCAGCCAGACAGCTGCCCATAGTCAAGCCGGCCGCCACGGGCCGAGGCTGGACCACATTTTCGTGATCATGCTGGAGAACCACTCGAAGTCGTCGGTCATTGACGACCCGAACGCGCCGTACATCACCAGCCTGGCGCACGAGTACTCGATGGCTGACAACTACTACGGCGTCACCCATCCGTCGATGCCGAACTACATTGCCTCGATCGCCGGTGACAACTTCGGCATCCAGGACGACAACTCGCAGAACATCGTCAACTTCGACCGGCCGAATCTGGCCGACCAGCTCGCCGCGCACGGCGTCTCCTGGGCCGGCTACATGGAGGACCTGCCGGCAGACAAGCTCGCCGAGACCGGTCCGGGCGACGTCCCGCTGTACGCGAAGAAGCATGACCCCTTCGTCTTGTTCGACAGCATCAAGAACGACCCCGCCCAGTTGGCGAACGTCAAGGACTACTCGCAGATGGCCGGCGACCTCAACTCGGCCAACCCGCCGCAGTTCGTCTGGATCACGCCGAACCAGTGCCACGACATGCACGGCGGTGTCTACGTCGAGGTGCCCGGCCACCCTGAGACCCCGTGTCCTTACGGCGACACCAAGGACGACCCGAACGACGCGGCCCTGAAGCAGAAGGCCGACGACTTCGTGCAGGGCGCGGTCAACACGATCACGAGCTCCAACGCGTGGGACAAGAAGTCGATCATCGTCATCGTCACCGACGAGAACGACTACACAGGCGACGAGCAGACCGGCGGCTGGGAGAGCGCCGACGGTTGCTGCGACTCGCCGTACGTCGAGGCGGGCGACGCCCGGGTGAGCCCGGACTGGCCCGGCGGCACCTACGGCGGCGGACTGATCCCGGCGATCGTGGTGACCGGGTCAGGCCAGCACCACTACGTCGACCACACGCCCTACAACCACTACTCGCTGCTGACCACGATCGAGCAGAACTGGAAGCTGCCCTACCTCGGCCACGCCGGTGACACTGCCCACGGCGTCGTGCCACTCTGGCCCCTCATCAACGCCAAGTAGGGGCGCGCCAGCGCAACCCTCAGGTCACGGCAGCCCCGCGAATTGCGGGAAAAGTGGCTGGACAAACCGGACGCCGGACAGCCTCTTTCCCGCAATTCCGGGGAGGTGGGAGGGCGGTCGGTGGAGGCTAGGGCTCGTCGGTGTCGCGGTCGCGATCGGGGTCGGTGAGCTCGTCTGCGCGCCGCTGGCGGGGCTCGTCCTGGACCGGCGGGCGGGGGGCGTTGAGACCTCGGCCCGGACGTTTCGGCCTGCCCGGCTCCACCTCGTCGCGGTGAGGCGCATTGATCCTGCCCAACTGCTTGTTCATGCTGCGCCAGAGCAGGAAGGTGCCGATCACCAGCAACAGGATCAGCACTCCGGCGAGCCAGCCAGCGTTGACATCGTCGGCGTTGATCGCCATGAGATGGGTCAACCCGTGAGACCCGGTCATACCGTCAGGCTCTCCGGCCGACCGTCGTACTCGGCGACGATCTCTCGTACGCCGGCGAAGAGGTCGTCCTCCGGCAGCTCGACCGGGACGATCGCCTTGGCCAGCTCGTAGTCCTCTGTCGGCCAGGCCGCCTGATGCACCTCGAGCGGGATCGCGAACCAGTGACCGTCGGGATCGATCTGGGTGGCGTGAGCGAGCAGCGCCTTGTCCCGGACCGCGAAGTAGTCGGCGGCAGGGACGCGCGTCGTGACCCGGCGCTCGTGCTCGTGGTCGGGCTTCCAGTCCTCCAGCCGCTCGGCGTACGGCGACTCCAGCCCGCGGGCGAGCATCGCCTCGTGCAGCGCCACGATGCGCTCCCGGTGAAACGTGTGGTGGTAGTAGAGCTTCAGCGGCTGCCACGGCTCACCGGTGCCGGGATAGGCGTCCGGGTCGCCGGCGATCTCCCAGGCCCGCATGCTCACCTTGTGGCACATGACGTGATCGGGATGCGGATAGCCGCCGCGCTCGTCGTACGTCGTCATCACGTGCGGCCGGAAGCTCCGGACCAGACGTACCAGCGGCTCCGCGGCGATTTCGACCGGCTGGGCGGCGAAGCAACCTTCAGGCAGCGGTGGCGGCGGGTCGCCCTCCGGCCACCCGGAGTCGACGAAGCCCAGCCAGTCCTGGCGGACCCCGAGGATGTCGCGGGCGCGTTCCATCTCCTGGCGGCGGATCTCGGTGAGGTTGGCGAGGACGTCGGGGCGGTCCATCTTCGGGTTGAGGATCGAGCCGCGCTCGCCGCCGGTACAGGTGACGACGTGGACGTCGACGCCCTCGGCGACGTACTTCGCCATCGTCGCCGCTCCCTTGCTCGACTCGTCGTCAGGATGCGCGTGCACACACATCAGCCGCAGTCGTTCAGCCACCTGCGCCTCAACCTTCCCGGCCAGCCCAGCCACTGCTCACGAGACAATCGACATCGTGAGCCACGATCAGCGTCCTGCCGACCACCGACAGACGCTCTCGGAACGTTACGGGCAGAGGTCACCCCTCGCCAAACGCGCCGGGATCGTCGCGATCGTCGTCGGTTGCGCAGCCCTGCTGGCCTGGGGCGGCTGGGCGGCGTGGGAGAACTCGCGACCGACGGTGAGCGGAGTCGTGCACTCGTACGTCGTGAGGTCACCGCATGCCGTCGAGGTGACCCTCGACATCAGCCGGCCGGGCACGGCGCCCGCCCACTGCACCGTGTCTGCACTTGCCAGCGACCACTCGACAGTGGGCGTGAAGGTGGTCACGCTGCCAGCGGGTCGGTCGGGCCAGCACTCCGTGGTGGCCACGGTGCGGACCGAGCGAGAGGCGACAACGGCAACGGTCGAGCGCTGCCGCTAGCTGCTCAGATCGGCGCCTCGGGCGCCAGCCGCGACCGGTGGGCCTAGCACTGGTGCCGGTCTCCGGGCCAGAGCGAGAAACCTTTCGCAGGAGTCGTCGGGCGATATGATTGGTAACCTCTTCCTTTCCACCCTTGGTTCGCCGCCTACAGGCGTGCCTGCAAACAAGGAGCAGTTCCCGTGACTCAGCAGCCGACCGCCGAGAGCGTCATCTGGTTGACCCAGGAGGCACATGATCGGCTTGCGGACGAGCTGACCCAGCTCAAGGGCCCCACGCGCGCGGAGATCACTCGGCGCATCGCGGAGTCGCGCGAAGAAGGGGACTTGCGGGAGAACGGCGGCTACCACGCCGCCCGTGAGGAGCAGGGCAAGATCGAGGCGCGCATCGTGCAGCTCGAAGACATGCTGAGCCGGGCTCGCGTCGGCGAGACCCCACCCGACGACGGCATCGTCGAGGCGGGGATGAAGGTCACCGTGCGGTTCGCCGGCTCCGACGAGGAGACGTTCCTGCTGGGTGCCCGCGAGATGGGCGACAGCGTCGACATGCAGGTGTTCTCGCCGCAGTCGCCGCTGGGTTCGGCGATCCTCGGGAAGCGGGCCGGCGAGCAGGCGACGTACCGGGCGCCCAACGGGCGCGACGTGACGGTCGAGATCACCAGCGCCAAGCCCTTCACCGGCTGACCGCCGGCACCGGTCCCGTTCCCTCTCCCCTATCCCTGCGCCGCACCCCAGGTGTTTGCCCCGTTTACGGGGCAGTCTCACCGTCTTCGGGGCAGATCTGCCCCGTTTACGGGGTGCCCGCCCCGTAAACGGGGCAAACACCGGGAGGCGAGGTATGACGCGGAACTCGGCGGCTAGTCCGGCGGCTGGGCGGCGGCCGAATCCGCAACAATGCCTCAGCGGGAGGTCGCGACGGTGTACTTGCGGATCGCCAGCGGGGCGAAGATCGCGATGATCGCGAGGATGTAGAGCACCGACAGCAGCAACGGGTGCCGCGACGGGAACGAGTCGGTCACAAACGGGTTGGGGTTGCCGAACAGGTTCCGACAGGCCGACGTAACGGTCGATAGTGGGTTCCAGGCAGCGATCGGCTTGAGGATGCCGGGCAGCCGGTCGCCGGGCACGAAGATGTTCGAGATGAAGGTCAGCGGGAAGAGCCAGATCAGCCCCGCCGATGCGGCGACCTCGACCGATGGCACCGACAGCCCGATCAGCGCGCCCACCCACAGCATCGCGAAGGCGAACCCGAGCAGCAGGGCAAACCCGATCACTGTGTCGATCACGCCGGTGTGGATCCGCCAGCCGACGATCAATCCGCAGCCGACCATCACCAACATGACGAACGCGTTGAACACCAGGTCTCCGACCACTCGCCCGGCGATCACCGCCGACCGCGCGATCGGGAAGGAGCGGAAGCGATCGACCAGCCCCTTCTGCATGTCGTCGGCGAGCCCGACCGACGACGACGCCACCGAGAACGACATCGTCTGGGCGAAGATGCCGGCCATCAAGAACTCGCGATAGATGCTGGGGTTGGAATGCCCGCCCACCGGGATGGCCCCGCCGAAGACATAGGCGAACAGCAGCACGAACATGATCGGCTGGATGGTCCCGTACATCAGCTTGTCGGGCACTCGCGGTATCTGCTTGAGGTTGCGCCAGGTCATCAACATCGCGTCGACAAGGGCGCCGTTGCGCCGCGTGGCGAGAGTCGCGGTCGTCGTACTGGCTGTCATCGGTTGACCTCCACCCCGGTCTCGGCCTCGCCCGCTGCCGCGTGACCGGTCAGCGAGAGGAACACGTCGTCGAGCGTCGGCCGGCGCAAGGCGATGTCGTCGATGGCGATGCCGGCGGCGTCGAGCTGCCTGATCGCGGTGACCAGCACCTGCGAGCCGCCCTCCACCGGAGCTGCCACCCGTCGGCTCCGCGTGTCGGCCGTCGTGTCGCCGACGGCGAGCGCACCGAGGAGCCGGCGAGCCTCGTCGACATGAGTGTCGTCGTGTACGACGACCTCGATCCGCGTTCCGCCGACCGTGCCCTTCAGCTCGTCGGACGAGCCCTCGGCGATCAGGTGGCCGTGGTCGATGACGGCGATCCGGTCGGCGAGCTCGTCGGCTTCCTCGAGGTACTGCGTGGTGAGCAGCAGCGTGGTGCCCGAGCGCACCCGGTCGCGGATGACGCCCCACAAGTCGATGCGGCTGCGCGGGTCGAGGCCGGTGGTGGGCTCGTCGAGGAAGAGCACCCGGGGCGAGGCGACCAGCGCGCCGGCGAGGTCGAGGCGGCGCTTCATGCCGCCCGAGAACGTCTTGGCCGGCCGGTCGGCGGCGTCGGCGAGGTCGAAGAGCTCGAGCAGCTCCTCGGCCCGCTGCTTCGACAGGGCGGACGGCAGGCCGTAGAGGCGGCCGAACAGCCAGAGGTTCTCGCGGCCGCTGAGGTTGTCGTCAACAGCGGAGTACTGCCCGGACAGGCCGATCGATCGACGTACGGCGTCGGGTTCCCGGCGCACATCGTGACCGAGCACCGTCGCCTGGCCCGAGTCGAAGGGCAACAGGGTCGCGAGCGCGCGGACCGCCGTCGTCTTGCCCGCGCCGTTGGGGCCGAGCAGCCCCAGGACGGTGCCCTCGGGCACCGACAGGCTCAACCCGTCGAGCGCGCGGACCTGGTTCTTGCGAGACCGGAAGACCTTGACGAGGTCGACGGCCTCCACCGCATCTGCTGGCACGTAAAGACTCTCCGGGGTTCGTCGGCGGTCGGCTCGCGGAAACCTTGCGATGATAGCGGTCAGTCCGCCGGGCCGGAGACAAGAGTCAGAACGGCGCGGCGTCGAAGCCGTTCTCGGTCAGCCGGCGCAGCACCTGGACGCTGTGCCGATGGTCGCGCATCTCCGTCTGCAAGATGACGTCGACCTGGTCGAGCGGCAGCGCCTCAGAAGTGCGCTCATGGACGATGTCGAGCACGTTCGCCTCGGCCTCGCTCAGCTCGGTAAGCAGCCTCGCGAGGCTGCCCGGCCGGTCGGGGATGCGGCAGCGAAGTTGCAGGTAGCGGCCTTGGGCAGCCATGCCGTGGCGCAGCACCCGCATCAGCAGCAGTGGGTCGACGTTGCCGCCGGACAGTACGACGACGATCGGGCCCTTGAAGTCGTGCGGGCTGTCCATCAGCGCCGCGACACCCGCCGCGCCGGCCGGCTCGACGAGGAGCTTGGCGCGTTCGAGCGTGGCGAGCAAGGCCGTGGACAGCGACTCCTCGGTGACGGTGCGGACCTCGTCCACGTTGGCCTGGATGGCGGCGAACGGGATCTCGCCGGGACACCCGACGGCGATGCCGTCGGCCATCGTCGTCATGGCGTCGAGAGCCACTGGGTGACCGGCGTCGAGAGAAGCGGGGTAGGCGGCTGCGCCGGCGGCCTGCACGCCGACGACCCGGATGTCGGGGCGCTGCGCCTTCACGGCCGTGGCGATGCCGGCCAGGAAGCCGCCTCCGCCGGTCGGCACCACGACCGTTGCGGCATCGGGCGCCTGCTCGAGGATCTCGAGGCCGCAGGTGCCCTGGCCAGCGACGATGTCGGTGTGGTCGAAGGGGTGGATGAGGATGGCGCCGGTGCTCTCGGCGTACTCCTGCGCCGCCTTGAGGCAGTGCTCGATGGTGGTGCCGACGAACTGCACTTCGGCGCCGTAGCCGCGCGTCGCCTTCTCCTTCGGGAGCGGCGCCCCGACGGGCATGAAAACCGTCGCGTCGATGCCGAGAAGTTGTGCAGCCAGTGCAACCCCCTGCGCGTGATTGCCCGCACTCGCAGCGACCACGCCCTTTGCTCGCTCCCGCTCGGTGAGCTTGGACATGCGGAGGTAGGCGCCGCGGATCTTGAAGGACCCGGTGCGCTGCAGGTTCTCGCACTTGATGCAGACGTCCTGCCCCGTCAGCGAGCTCAGCCACCGGCTGGTCTCCATCGGAGTCACCAGGGCGGTGCCGCGGAGCACCTCTCGCGCCGCCACGATGTCGTCCAGCCCGACCGGCTCCACAGCCGGAAGCCTAAACCCCCCTCCCCCACCGTTGACCGGCCAAGGTTGCAGCGTCGACCGGCCAAGGTTGCAGCATCGACCGGCCAAGGTTGCAGCATCGACCGGCCAAGGTTGCAGCATCGACCGGCCAAACTTGGCCGAATCAAGAATTGGCCTGTGGATGACCCCCGCCAGCGCGGTCTGGTTCGCCACCATGGCGGGGTGCCTCTCACAAAGACCGAGAAGCTGCTCACCCGACCGTTCACGGCTGCCCAAGCACAGGCAGCCGGCCTATCGCGGCATCGTCTGCTGGCACTAAGGCGTGAGGGCGCGATCACAACCATCTTGTACGGCGTGTATGCGGCAGCCGAACTCCGCGACAGCGTCGACCTGCGCGTTGCGGCGGTGAAGTTGGCGATGCCGCCACACACCATCGTGTGCGACCGCACCGCGGCATGGCTTCACGGAGTCGACGCATTCGACTTCGCAGAGCTGGAGTGGTTACCGCCAGTGGACGTGTGCGTCCTTCCAGCCAAGAACCGGAGCCGGCGCGACGAGTGCAAGGGTTCCCGGCGCGACCTCGCAACTGAGGACGTGATGGATCTCGTCGGCGTGCAGGTCACCACTCCGCTGCGGACGGCCCTTGATCTCGGCTGCAATCTCTCCCGGCCAGCGGCCCTGGCCACGCTCGACGCGTTCCTTCATGCCGGCTACTTCAACGCTGTTGCGCTGCACAACGAGGTTCGTCGATTCCGCCGTCGGCGGGGCGTCGTCCAACTCCGCCAGTTAATTAGGATCGTCGACCCGAAGGCGGAGTCTCCCGGCGAGTCGTGGACTCGGCTCGCCATCCTCGACGCTGGGTTGCCGGCTCCCGATTCGCAGTACGTGGTCGTCGTCAATGGCGCGGAACTTTTCCGACTCGACCTCGCGTACTGGCGGCATCGCATCTGCGTCGAGTACGACGGCGTGCAATTCCACGACACGCCCGAAGCACGCGCTTACGACGAGATGCGACGGCGGTGGCTCCGAGAGCATGGCTGGACTGTCATCGTCGTACGAAAGGACGACTTCACTCCTGAAGCAATGGTGCGATGGACCTCCGAGCTGCGTGCTGCACTGGAGTCCAGGCACTACCACTCATCCAGACGACGCAGGTGAGCCGTAACCCTGGCCGCTCAACACCGCAACCCTGGCCACTCAACACCGCAACCCTGGCCGCTCAACATGAGAGAAAGCAGTTGCGTGGTGCAAGCATGTAGATATATGCTTGGGGCATGCAATCAAGTACGACGACAGGCGAGGCCACGGGCTCGGGTCCGGCGGCCGCTCACAGCGAGGCGCACGCCGGACACCAGCGGCACGACGCACACGACGCACACCACCGGCACCAGATCGGCGAGGAGCCGCGCAGCCCCGAGGAAGCGGTGATCGGGCTGCTGATGCAGGCGGGCCGTCGACTGCGGAGCCGCCATCCCGAGGACCAGGTCGAGCCCTCCTGCTTCCCGCTCGCCAAGCTGCTCTTCCACGAGGAGCTCCGAGTGTCGGACCTCGCTGCGAGAGTCGAGCTCGACACCTCGACGGTCAGCCGGCAGATCCGGATGCTCGAAGACCGCGGCCTGGTCGAGCGCACCGCCGACCCGGCTGACGGCCGGGCCAGCATCGTGCGGCTGACCGACGAAGGACGCCAGACCCTGCGCGCGGCGTTCCAGCGCCGGTTCGACCGGATCCGCGGCGTGCTCGAGCCATGGTCGCAGCGCGACCGTGACCAGCTGCAACGACTTCTCACCCGCCTCGCGGCTGACCTGCGGGCCGCCAATGACAACGAAGAGACCCGGAGCCCCGCATGAGCCAGACCCATACCCCTGACGCGCAGGGCTACCTCTCGCATCGCCAGATCCTGATCGTCATGAGCGGCCTGATGGCCGGCATGTTCCTCGGTGCCCTCGACCAGTCGATCGTCGCCACCGCTCTTCCGACCATCACCAGCGAGCTCGGCGGGCTCGACAAGCTGTCCTGGGTCGTCACCGCCTACATGGTCACCGCCACGGCAGTCACCCCGCTCTGGGGCAAGATCTCCGACCTCTACGGCCGGCGCCTCATCTTCCAGCTCGCCATCGTCATCTTCCTTGCCGGTTCGCTCCTGTCGGGCATGTCGCAAAACATCACCGAGCTGATCGTCTTCCGGGCGATC
>JAICMS010000126.1 GCA_025929075.1 Propionibacteriales bacterium | reverse complement strand
GTGGCTTCGTGGCTCATGTTCCCTCATTGATAAGCTACGCGCGCGACCGTAACCCTCCGAGGGTGGGGCCCGTGGGGCGGGCCCAAGTCCTGACCAGGGGCGTATCTTAGTCGCAGGACTCCCCCGTCCCCCCGGGCCCGGGTCCCCACGGACTGCTGGTGCGGGGGTTTCGAGCCCGAGCCGTCGGCGTACCGCATCTGCCGGGTCACGTGTACGCGGCCGCCAGTGACCACCGGCCCGTGATGGCGACGCTGTCGGCCTGATCCCAGCCGGCGCTTCCTGCGGGCAGGGCAGGCGGCTCAGCTGGGGCGGCGGTACTCCGGCACCAGCTCCATCGCGAGCTGTTCGAGGAAGAGGCCGGCGTCGGTGACGATCCCGCGCGCCTGCGACGAGCCCCGGTCGGCGAGCTTGGTGACCGTGGCGGGGTTGATGTCGACGCAGACCAGCGGAACCGAGGCGGGCAGGATGTTGCCGGTCCCGACGGAGTGCAGCATCGTCGCCACCATCAGGCAGAAGCCGACGTTGGCCAGCTGCTCGCGCATCGCGCGCTGGCCTTCGATGACGTCGGTGTAGACGTCGGGCAGTGGCCCGTCGTCGCGCACCGATCCCACCAGCACGAAGTCCTTGCCGTGCGTGACCAGCGCGTGCATGATGCCGCCGGTCAGCACCCCCTGCTCGACGGCGGCGGCGATCGAGCCTGCCTTGCGGATCGTGTTGAGCGCGCGGATGTGGTGCTCGTGTCCGTGCTCGACGCCGCGCCCGAGGGCCAGGTCGACGCCCAGGGAGGTGCCGTAGAGGGCGGCCTCGATGTCGTGGGTGGCAAGGGCGTTGCCGGCGAAGAGTACGTCGACGTACCCGGCCTCGACCATCGCGATCATCGCCGGAGCCGCACCGGTGTGGACGATGCCCGGGCCGCCCACCCAGAGCACCCGCTTGCCGGCCGACGTAGCCTCGCGCATGCCGTCGGCAACCTGGCGGACCAGCACGGTCTGCGGCTTCTCGCTGGAGACGTCGGACTCCATGAAGCCGAAGACGATCTCGTCGTCGACGCCACCCGCCTGCATCGGCGTGGCGACTTTGATGCCGGTGACGCCGCACACCACCTTCATGCCCTTGGACACGTCCGACATCGGCAACGTGTAGACGCGGGGCGGGTCGGTGGACTCGTCGACGATCAGGCCGCAGTCCATCTCAGGGTTGTCGACCGTGATCCAGCGGCCGCCGATCCGGACCTGGGTGTCGAGGTTGGTGGTCGAGTAGAACCCATCGGGGAAGACGCCGTCCTGCTCGGCTTCGACAACGACCGACTCCCCAGGGTCGACCATGTTGACGCCACGGCTCTGCAACCGCATCAGCAGCCGTTGGAGCGACTCGTCGTCGCCGCTTCTCACCTCGATGCGAGCGTGGGAGGTGTCCTCCTTGTTGTGGCCCACCTGGAATCGCTCGATGACGTAGTCGCCGCCGTACTCGCGGATGTCGTCGAGCACGCGCGACAAGATGCCGCTGTCCATCAGGTGCCCGGTGATCTCGACGGTCTCAGTTGCCGACTTAGCCATGCGGAGAAGGCTAATGGTCGCTTGTCGGGTGGTGATGGGCGCAGTCAGGGAAGGGGTTGGATCCAGTACTCCGCGGGAATCCCTGCCTCAGCGGGCGAAGGGTGACTCCTGGGCGCGCGAAGGGTGACCCCTGGGCGGGGAAGTGTGACCACTCGGCGCAGCAGTGCGCGGGTGGCTGGGCGTTCGTTAGACCTGGGCGCCGTCGTCGCCGTCGAGCTCGTCGTGGCTGCGGTTGTCCATCCCGAGCACGAGCGTCACGAACCCGGCGACGAACCCCAGCGCCGCCAGCAGCTCCAGCCAGGTCGGGATCGGCAGCGTGAAGACGGCGGCGAGCAGCAGCACGACCGGCCCGCCGAGCACTCCCAGCCAAGCCAGCTGCTGCACCAGCCCGAGCCGCGGCAACGGCGGGGGTGGCGGTGGCACGTAGCGATCGTGGCTCTCGACGGTCTCACCCGGTGGCGGCTGCTGGCGTCGCCAGCTGACGTCCTCCAGTCCGAGGTCACCGAACGCCGACCCCACTCCGGCTCTGTCGTCGGGTTGGTCCGATGGGCCGCGGCGGTGTCGTCCCCCCGTCGCCGAGGTGTCGTCGTACGGCGAGAAAGGGTCAGCCGCGGACCCGCGCTCGCCGTCTCGGTTGCCGTCTCGGTTGCCGTCTTCGCCAGCCGGATCGAGGTCTTCGAACGCCGGCCAGGGCGCCACCCCGTCGGCCGAGACCGGCGCGTCGTATCCCGCCACGATCTGCGCCCACGCAAGGTCGTCGTTGGTCTCGGTGAGCGTCGGGTCGTGGGCCGCGATCACCTCTCGCGCCCGGTCGGCGGCCGACGCGTCGACGTACACCCGATCACACAGCTCGGTCTTGAAGTCGGGCCTGTCGAAACCTGCCGTGGTCGCCCGGTCGGCCGGCTTGCTGTAGGCGGCGATGCCGCGCGTCTTGAGCTCGTCGAGGATGGCGTCGGCGAACGCGGGGTTGACGTCGGCGATCGGCGTGTACGCCGGCGCGGTGAGGCCGTTAGACCGCATGGCGGCCGCCTCGTTGGTCAGGCCCGGATCGGGACCCGGATCCGGGACTGGCCGCGCGCCGACGGGCGTCGACGGGACTGGCCGCGCGCAGGCGGGCATCGACGGGACTGGCCGCGCGCAGGCCCGCGAACGATCGCTGGACCTGCGGCTTCACTGACACGGTCGGCTCCTGTTGCCCGAGTCTTGGGTCGAGTGGCGCGGGCGGCCGAGGGGCTCGGCTCGATCGCGGTGTCGGTGGACGGGTGGATCATGCTGGCGACGCGACGCTCCAGATCTCGTCGTTGTGTGCTGTCCTCATCGTGGCATGTCCGGCCGCGGTTTTCGACAGTCGGTTTGCCGGGGGGCCGCAGCGCCGGCGACCAGGGTCCGGGCGCACCCGGCTCCGGGCCGTTGCCCCGTCCCTGGCCCGGCCAGCCGAGCGCGTGCCCGGCCGGTCGACACTAGGGTGGCAGGGACGAGGAGGTCACCGGTGTTCTACTGGATGCTCAAGTGGGTCTTCGTCGGCCCGCTGCTCAAGGTGATCTTCCGGCCGTACGCCGAGGGCACCGACAACGTGCCCGAGGAGGGCGCGGCGATCCTCGCCAGCAATCACCTCTCCTACTCCGACTGGCTCTTCATGCCGCTCGCGATCCCGCGACGGGTGACGTTCGTCGCCAAGGCGGAGTACTTCAACCCGCCGGGCCTCAAGGGCTGGCTGCAACGGCGCTTCTTCAAGGGCGCCGGGCAGGTGCCGATCGACAGGTCCGGCGGCAGCGCATCGGCCCGCGCGATCAGCACTGGGCTGCGTGTCCTCGGCTCCGGCGAGCTGTTCGGCATCTACCCCGAGGGCACGCGCTCGCCGGACGGCCGGCTCTACCGCGGCAAGACCGGCGTCGCCCGGATGGCGCTGGACGCAAAAGTCCCGGTCATCCCCGTCGCCGTACACCACACCGACACGATCGCCCCGCCAGGCCGGATCTTCGGTCGCTATGCGCGGCCCGGCGTGCGCTTCGGCAGGCCGCTGGACTTCTCGCGCTACGAGGGCATGGAGGGCGACCGGTTCGTGCTTCGGTCGATCACCGACGAGATCATGTACGCGATCATGGAGCTGTCCGGTCAGGAGTACGTCGACATGTACGCCAACCGGGCGAAGGAGGTCGCGCAGGCCGAGGCGAAGGCGGCTGCGGCGGCTGCCAAGGCCGAAGCGCGAGAAGCCGCCGCTGCCGCCAAGGCGGCCGAGGCGGCGGAGAAGGCAGCCGCCGAGCGGTCGGCCGCCGAGCAGGCCAGCGCCGAGCGCGCCGCCGCCGAACGTGCCGGGGCCGGCTGGGCGCCGGTAGCCGCCCCGCGTGGTGTCGCAACCGCTGGCGCCGCCGGGAGTGGTGATGACATCGGTGGCGCCGGGGGAGACGGGGCTGGGCGAATGGTTGGCGGGCAGCCGATGAGCGCAACGGCTGTCGGCGAGCAAGCCATGGGGATCGGCCCGTTGGACGGCGGCCCGGAGTTCGAGGCCCGGGCGGTTGCGCTGCCCGGCGAACCCGAGTCCGACTCGGAGTCTGGGCCTGGCTTGAGTCGCGATGGCAGTACGGCGGCCGATGGCCTGGCCGCCGTCGGGCTGGGCGAAGGCCCCGTCGCCGTACCCGCTCCACAAGGCGAGGCAGGCGAGGCACCCGCAGACGACCGGGCGGGACGCCACAGCAACGACGACGAGCGCCAAGCCAACGCCAGCTGACCGGCACGCCGCGCTCACTTCCCACCGCCACTGGGAGGTTTCCGCGCCAGATCGGGCTCACATCTCGCAGCAACCTCCCAGTGAGCGAGCAGTCAAACCGATGCCACCTGAGCCAGCCACCACGCCGGTTCGGCGAGCGTCCACCGGTCATGGGCGCGGTTGCGCCGCATGCCTCGCTCGTAGGCGTCGGTCAGGCGGCGCACGAGCTCGCTTCGGTGGTAGCTCACATCGAGGCTGTCGGCGCGGACCACCGTGAGCCCGGCCGACTCAAGCCGCTCCTCGCGAACGTTGTCGGCCCGGTGGGCGTCTCGATCCCGATGCTGCTGCCCATCGAACTCCGCCACGGTGGCCGACTCCGGCTCCAGCAGGTCGGCGATACCCAACAGGTCGCCGGACTCGTCGAAGATCGGCTGGTTGACCATGACGTCGGGCAGCTGGGCGTCAAGGGTCCAGATCAGGCGCAGGCGCGTCTCCCACGCGCTGCGGCTGGCCGGGCTCGACAGGTCAAGGGCGCGACGGGCACGTCGGATGCCGGCCCAGCCGGGCCGCTCGTCGAGGTGACGCCGCAGCGCTTCGCGGTCGACGAGCCGGTGATGGAGGCAGGCGTCGACAAGCATCACGGCGTCCGCCAGGCTGCTGCAGGCTCGGGCGCCATCGGCGACCGTGCGCACGGGGCTGGACAGCATCAGGCGGCCGACGTGGACGACGTCCTGCGGGGCGAGCTCGGAGCGGCAGTAGCGGACGAGGTCGCTGGGGCGACGACCGAGATCGCGCGGGGTGATGACGAGGACGGGCTGGTACGTCGACCGCCCCGGCCGCCAACCGTCCAGCGTGTCGACGCCCATCACGAAAGCCGCTGCCCAGCCGCCGATCGCCCCGCCAGGCGGCACCAGCGCCGACGCGTCGGCGATGCGCTGTGTCGTCGTACAGGTGCGGCCGTCGGGACCGGCCGCACTGCCGGTGGCGGGTCTGTAGAAGCCTCGGCTCGTACGGCGCCAGCGACCCGTGCGGAGCTCGTGCTCGGCCACGCCAGCCGCCTCGAGCTCGCTGACGCTGCGTGGCCACTGGACCAGGGGCAGCTCACGCTGGAAGCGGGACGACGGCACCCGGCCATGGTGGTGCGGCGCCTGGTGCGGCGACATACAGCCGCCGGGCGCTGTGGACACCCGGCGGCTGGCCCTCTGCTGGTGGTCGGGACTGGCGCCCCGGGTGATCACCGTCACTGGGAGGTTTCCGCGCTGTCTGAGCCCGATTTCTGACGGAAACCTCCCAGTGACGACGTACGAGCGGCCGCACCAGACGGGTGGCGCGGCGCTGGGCTCGCGAGCCGGGGAGACTGGGAGGCGTCCGATTCGGAACGGCGAGGAGATGCGCATGCGGGTAGGCGTCCTGACCGGCGGCGGCGACTGTCCGGGGCTCAACGCGGTCATCCGGGCCGTGGTGCGCAAGGGGGTGGGGGAGTACGGGTTCGAGTTCGTCGGCTACCGCGACGGGTGGCGCGGGCCGCTCGACGGCGTGACGTGTGAGCTGGGGATCGCCCAGGTGCGCGGGATTCTGCCCCGCGGCGGGACGATCCTCGGTACGTCGCGCACCAACCCCTTCGCCATCGACGGCGGTGTCGACCGGATCACCGCCACGCTGGCGCGCAATGGCGTCGACGCGCTCGTCGCGATGGGGGGTGAGGACACGCTCGGCGTCGCGACCAGGCTGGCCGACGAAGGCGTCAACGTCGTCGGCGTACCGAAGACGATCGACAACGACCTGTCAGGCACCGACTTCACGTTCGGCTTCGACACCGCGGTCAACATCGCGATGGAGGCGATCGACCGGCTGCACACCACGGCGGAGTCACACCACCGGGTGCTCGTGGTGGAGGTGATGGGGCGGCACGCGGGGTGGATCGCGCTGCACTCCGGGCTGGCCGGCGGCGCGAACATCATCCTGATCCCCGAGAAGCCGTTCGACATCGACGAGGTGTGCGCGCTGGTGGAGCATCGGTTCAAGCTGCAGTACGCGCCGATCATCGTGGTGGCCGAGGGCGCCCGACCGGCGAACGGCGCGGCGTCGACGGCTGGGTCGGCCGGTGGTGAGCTCGACCAGTTCGGGCACGAGCGGCTCGGCGGGATCGGCGACCGGCTCGCCTACGAGATCGAGCAGCGCACCGGCAAGGAGGCGCGGGCGGTCGTGCTCGGGCACATCCAGCGCGGCGGCACGCCGACGGCCTTCGACCGCTGGCTCGCGACCCGCTTCGGGCTGCACGCGATCACCGCCGTCCACGATGGCGACTTTGGTGTGATGGTGGCGCTGCGCGGGACCGAGATCGTGCGGGTGCCGCTGAGTGAGGGTACGGCGACGTTGAAGGTGGTCGACGAGTCGCAGTACGCCGAGGCCGAGATCCTCTTCGGCTGACCCCCTGCAGTTGAGCGGCCAGGCTTGCGGGGTTGAGTGGCCAGGCTTGCGGGGTTGAGCGGCCAGGCTTGCGCCGGCGGTGCTGCACGGTCATCGTCAACTCATGCGCAGAGTTGCGTTGCTGCTGTGCGTTTGTGTCGTCTGCCTCGCCCGCTCGGCATTGGGGGG
>JAICMS010000151.1 GCA_025929075.1 Propionibacteriales bacterium | reverse complement strand
GTCGTCGCCGTCCCACAGCACCAAGTCGGCGGGCACCAACCCACCCGAGCACTGCGGCGACTCACCCGAGGACGACATACCCCCAACCGTAGAAGGAGCCACCGACACTCCCGCGACCACCAAACCCGTTATCCACAAGGCCGTTCGCGTCCCCGCCGGTGCCTCAGGCGGTGGCCGCTCTACTGTCCCCATCGAACGAATACGTCAGGGGGGTTCGAGCGTCCGAGCTGGTCGACGCTGAGTGAGTCGACAGGTGCGAGTCCGTTACTGACGAGCGGCCGGCTGACCGCGGGGACGACCGGCGGTGACAGGATGCCCGTATGCCGAGTCGACTCGTTTCGCGCGGGACGAAAGTGCTCGCCGGCGCGATCGTCGTGGTGGCCGCAGGAGCAGTCGGTCAATTCCTCTCGACGCGCCTGTTGGCGAGAGGCGACGAAGAGTCAGACACGTTCACGCGGGTGGCGATCCTCAGCGGCCAAGAGCTCGACAGCCGCTCGACAGCGCTTCGATCGGCCTCGGCGCTGGCAGTGATGGGTGGGGTCGAGATCGACCTGCGCGGAGCGACGCTCGGTCCGGGCACTCCGACTCTCAGCCTCACGGCGGTCATGGGCGGCGTCGAGGTCAGACTTCCCCGGGGCTGGAAGGTCCACGTCGAGAATCGCAAGGCCATGGGCGAAGTGGAGACGCGCCTTACCGAGCCCTCGGAGCTTCCCGAGGACGCACCGACACTGCTTGTGATCACGAACAACTGGTTCGGCGGCATCGAGATCCGTCAAGACCGCTGAGCGTCCCGCCGGGTTACATTCCGGTGACGCCTTCGCCGGCACCGGCTTCGGCGTCGAGGGGTTCGTGCTCGAGCAGATGCAGGGTCGGGACACCGAGCTTGCGCCGGGCCTTGGAGGCCCAGTCCAGGTGTAGCAGCTCGGCCACCACATGCGGCCGCGTCAGCACGATGACCTCGGCGGCCTTGACCTGCTCCACTACTGCGGCGAGCGCCTCTATCGGGTCCTCGGGCGTGAACGAACCGCTGGCTTGATGGCCGAGCCTCCGGAACTGTCCGACGCTCAGCGACACGGCCGTCTCAGCCTCTTCGTCGATGTCCTGCTGGGCCTTGGCGACGTCGACTTCGTTGGCCACCACCGGCGGCGCGGCCAGGACCTCGCTGGCCGCCAGAGCGCTGAGCGCATTCTCCACCCGAAGTGCGGCGTTCTCGACGGGGATGAGGACGAAGTAGTGGCGCGGCTCCTCGATCGCCTCGTGCAGGGAGGCGACCTCGGCCGCGTCGCCGGCGCTCAGCGCCTGTTCGGCGAGGATGACGACGTCGTACATTGGGCAGCTCCTTCGTCGAAGCGGATTGCGGTCGCCGTACGGCACCATCATGCCGTGACCGAGCGCAGCAGCGGGCCGGTCACAATGGCTCGATGAAACTGCCCGTGATGCCCCCGGTCGCGCCGATGCTCGCGAAGGCGGTCCCGTCGATCCCACCCGGCATGTCGTACGAGCCGAAGTGGGACGGCTTCCGGTCGATCTGCTTCCGGGACGGGGACGACGTCGAACTCGGCAGCCGCAATGAGCGACCGATGACCCGCTACTTCCCTGAGCTGGTCGAAGCCATCAAGAAGAGGCTCCCACCGCGCTGCGTGGTCGACGGCGAGATCGTCATTCCCAGCGACCGCGGCTTGGACTTCGAGGCTCTGCAGCAACGGATCCATCCGGCGGCGTCGCGGGTGGCGCTCCTCGCCGACAGCACCCCAGCGTCGTTCATCGCGTTCGACCTGCTGGCGCTGGACGAGTCCGACCTCACCGGCCGGCCATTCGCCGACCGGCGCGCCACCTTGGTCGAGGCGCTGGGTGAGGGTGGACGCGCGGTGCACGTCACTCCGGCGACGACAGATCTCGCTACGGCGCAGCAGTGGTTCACCGAGTTCGAGGGCGCCGGGCTCGACGGCGTCGTCGCCAAGCCACTCGACGGCACTTATCAGCCCGACAAGCGGACGATGTTCAAGATCAAGCACGAGCGGACGGCTGACTGCGTGGTTGCCGGCTACCGGTTGCACAAGTCCGGGCCGGACGCCATCGGGTCCCTCCTGCTCGGTCTCTACCGCGACGACACGTTGGTCTCAGTCGGGGTGATCGGCGCCTTCCCGATGGCCACGCGCAAGGAGCTGTTCACCGAATTGCAGCCACTCGTTACCGAGTTCGAGGGCCATCCCTGGGACTGGGCCGCGCACCAGGCCGGGGAGCGGACCCCTCGCAAGGGCGAGGGCTCGCGGTGGAACAGCGGCAAGGACCTCTCGTTCGTGCCGCTGCGACCGGAACTCGTCGTCGAGGTCCGCTACGACCACATGGAGGGTGAGCGGTTCCGCCACACTGCGCAGTTCAACCGCTGGAGACCGGACCGCGAGCCTCGCTCGTGCACCTACGGTCAGCTCGAGGTCCCACTCACGTTCGCACTTGACGACATCGTGCCCGGGCTCTCCGGGCGGTCGACGCAGTAGCGCGCGAAAAGCTCGCCGCCCTCCTCCAGCAGATGGGCGAGGCGCAGATCACGCGGTGGCTCGAGAGTCCCGCCATGCGTGATCCGTAGTCGCTCACCCGCAATGAGCGACGGGCTCAGCGTCAGGCAGAGATCGTCGAGACAGTCGGCGGCCACCAGCGAGTGCATGAGGGTCGGCCCGCCTTCGCACAGCATCCGCCGGTAGCCCTGCGCAGCCAGCTGGCGGAGCGCCTCGGCGAAGTCCACGTCGTGCTCTCCGGCGACGACAACCGGGGCAAGCTCCCGCACCCGGGCGAGCGCCTCGGTGGGCGCCGACTGGACGGTGACGACGACGGTGGGAGCCGACGACCCCCTCACCAGCTCGGTGTCGAGGTTCAACGAACGCGACACCACAGCCATCGCCGGCAGCGGCTCGAGGTCGTGTTCGGCTCGCAGGTCGGTGTCGGACTCCTCCGCCCGCACGGGCTTGTAGCCCTCGACGCGGGTCGTGCCCGCCCCGACGAGGATCACGTCACACAGGGCTCGGAGCAGGGCGAATACCCTGCGGTCGGCCGCGCCCGACAAGGTGCCCGACTTGAAGTCGCGGCCCTGCGCGGCGCCGTCGGCGCTGGCCACGAAGTTGGCCCGCACCCACGGCCGGGAGGACCCGGATGGCTCCGGGAACCTGTACAAGTCGACCAGGTCGTCGTCGCTCACCTCGCGAGCGTCTGACGGGAAGAGGCGGTGCATCATCGGTACGGCGACAGCTGCTCAGGACACATCGAGACCGGGATACAGCGGGTGGGCATCGAGCAGCTCGGCGGCACCGGCCTTGGTCTTGTCGGCCACCCCGTCGGCCAGCTCGTAGGTGGCCTTCGACGGCTTACCGCTCTTGGCGGTCCCCGGCTGGGTCTGCGACACCACGCCGATGATGAGCTCGGCGACCCGGTCGAAGTCGTCGGCGCCGAAGCCCCGGGTGGTCAGCGCCGGGCTGCCGAGCCGGATCCCGCTTGTGTACCAGGCGCCGTTGGGGTCGGCCGGCACGGAGTTGCGGTTGGTCACCACCCCGGAGTCCAGCAAGGCGCCCTCCGCCTGTCGGCCGGTGAGCCCGAACGGAGAGACGTCCAGCAGCACGATGTGGTTGTCGGTGCCGCCGGTAACCAGCCGGGCGCCACGGCGCAGCAGCCCCTCGGCGAGCGCCTTCGCGTTGGCGGCCACCGACTCGGCGTACGTCGAGAACTCGGGCCGACGCGCTTCGGCGAGCGCCACCGCCTTGGCGGCCATGATGTGCGACAGCGGCCCGCCGAGCACCATCGGACAGCCGCGGTCGACCGCCTCCGCGAACTCGGGCTTGGCGAGCACCAGACCACCGCGTGGACCGCGCAGCGACTTGTGCGTCGTCGTGGTGACCACGTGCGCGTGGGGGACCGGGTCCTCGTCGCCGGTGAAGACCTTGCCCGCCACGAGCCCGGCGAAGTGCGCCATGTCGACCATCAGCGTGGCTCCCACCTCGTCGGCGATCTCACGCATCCGGGCGAAGTCGATCCGTCGGGGGTAGGCGGAATATCCCGCGATCAGGATGAGCGGCTTGAACTCCCGCGCCGCAGCGGCGACCCGGTCGTAGTCGAGCAGCCCGGTCTCCGGGTCGGTGCCATAGCTGCGCTGGTGGAACATCTTGCCCGAGATGTTCGGCCTGAAGCCGTGGGTCAGGTGGCCCCCGGCGTCCAGGGACATGCCGAGCATCCGCTGCTTGCCGAACTCCGCTCGCAGCTCCTCCCAATCGGCCTCGCTGAGGTCGTTGACTGTCTTCGCGCCAAGCCGTTCGAGTGCCGGCGACTCCACGCGGGCGGACAGGATCGCCCAGAAGGCGACCAGGTTGGCGTCGATGCCGGAGTGCGGCTGCACGTAGGCGTACTCGGTGCCGAAGAGCTCACGAGCGTGCTCGGCCGCCACCGACTCGACCGTGTCGACGTTTTGACAGCCGGCATAGAAGCGATGCCCGATCGTGCCCTCTGCGTACTTGTCCGACAGCCAGGTGCCCATTGTCAGCAGCACCGCCGGGGAGGCGTAGTTCTCGCTCGCGATCAACTTCAGCGAGCCGCGTTGGTCGGCGAGCTCAGCCCGGATAGCGTCGACGATCCTCGGTTCGACAGTCCCGATCACCTCCAAGGCCGCTCGGTAGGCGGCAGAGGCGGTGTCCATCAGCGGGTCGCTGCGGCTTCGGTCGGTCTGGAGGTCGGTCATCCCCCAACTCTAGGGCGGGGCTCTCGACTAGGCCTCCCGCGCGAGCTCGTACCTGTCGAGCTCCATGACCTTGACCCAGGCAGCGACGAAGTCGTCCACGAACTTGTCCTGGCCGTCGTCGCTCGCGTAGACCTCGGCGATGGCACGCAGACGCGAGTTCGACCCGAAGACCAGGTCGACGGCGGTTGCGGTCCACCGGGTCTGCCCGGTGGACCGGTCGAGGAGGTCGTACACGTTCTCCTCCGACTCAGAGGCCTTCCACTCGTAGGCCATGTCGGTGAGGTTGACGAAGAAGTCGTTCGTCAGCGACTCGGGCCGGTCGGTGAACACGCCGTACGGCGACCGGCCGAAGTTTGCGTTGAGCATCCGCATCCCACCCACCAGCACGGTCATCTCCGGACCGGTCAGCATGAGCATGTTCGCCCGATCGATCAACAGGGTCTCGGGAGCAAGCTTCTCGCCGGGC
>JAICMS010000029.1 GCA_025929075.1 Propionibacteriales bacterium | reverse complement strand
GTCGGCACCTTTTCGGCGCGCGAAGTCACCCACTTCGGCGCGCCTTCGCTGATCACCCGAAACACCAATGACGTCCAGCAAGTGCAGATGCTCGTCGTCGTCACCTGCACGATGCTGGTCGCCGCGCCGATCACCTGCGTGGGCGGCATCATCATGGCGCTGCGCGAGGATCTCGGCCTGTCCTGGCTGGTCGTCGTCGCCGTACCGTTGCTGGTCGGCTCGATCGCCTCGATCGTCGTGCGGATGGTGCCGCAGTTCCGGGCCATGCAGAAGCGCATCGACGCGGTCAATCGCGTGCTCCGCGAGCAGATCTCCGGCATCCGGGTCGTGCGGGCGTTCGTGCGTGAGCGTCACGAGCGGGAACGCTTCGCGGGCGCCAACGCGGACGTCACGGCGAGCGCCCTCGCAGCCGGCCGGCTGATGATCCTGATCTTCCCGATCGTGATGCTGATCCTCAATGCGAGCAGCGTGGCGGTGCTCTGGTTCGGCGGTCACCGCGTTGGCGCCGGCCAGATGCAGATCGGTGCGCTCACGGCGTTCCTCAGCTACCTGATGATGATCTTGATGTCGGTGATGATGGCCACCTTCATGGCCATCATGGTGCCGCGTGCGGCTGTGTGCGCTGACCGCATCGGCGACGTTCTCGACACCGAGACTTCGGTGGTCCCGCCGACCGAACCCCTTCCGGTGCTGGGCGTTCGGGGGCAGGTCGAGCTGCGCGGCGTCGAGTTCTCCTATCCGGGAGCGGCGGTGGCGGTTCTCAACGACATCACCTTCACCGCCCGCCGGGGTACGACGACGGCGATCATCGGCAGCACCGGAGCGGGCAAGACCACACTGATCTCGCTGATCCCCCGGTTGTTCGATGCCACCGCCGGTCAGGTCCTCCTCGACGGCGTCGACGTCAAGGATCTCGACCCCGAGGCGCTATGGCGCCGGATCGGTCTGGTTCCTCAACGCCCCTACCTCTTCTCCGGCACCGTCGCCAGCAACCTCCGCTACGGCAACCCGCAGGCGACTGATGACGAGCTCTGGTCAGCCCTCGAGGTCGCCCAGGCCCGCGACTTCGTGGCGGCGATGCCGGCCGGGCTCGAGACCCCGGTGGCTCAAGGCGGCACCAGCGTGTCGGGCGGCCAGCGGCAACGCCTGTGCATCGCCAGGGCGCTGCTCGCGGCGCCGGAGGTTCTGCTCTTCGATGACTCGTTCTCGGCCCTCGACCTGTCCACCGACGCTCGGCTGCGCGCAGCGCTTCGCCCGTTCACCGTCGACATGGCGGTCGTCGTCGTCGCTCAACGGGTGTCGACGATCACCGGCGCCGACCAGATCCTCGTGCTCGAGGACGGCCGGATCGTCGGCCGCGGCCGGCATGAGGAGCTGCTGGCCGACTGCCCGACGTACGCCGAGATCGTCGACTCGCAGCTGAGCGCAGAGGACGTCGTATGAGTGGGCGCACCCCGGCTCGGCTTCCCTCCGCGGGTCGCGGTCCAGGGGCGGGCCGTGGGCCATGGGGCAGCCTGGGCATGCCTGCGGAGAAGTCGATGAACTTCGTACCGTCGGCCCATCGGTTGCTCGGCAGGCTGCAGCCGGAGCGTGCCCGGGTCGGTCTTGTGGTTGCGCTGGCCGTGGTGGGCGTTGGCTTCAGCGTGGTCGGACCCGCGATCCTCGGCAACGCCACCGACGTGATCTTCACCGGCGTGATCGGGTCTCGGCTGCCGGCCGGTTCCAGCGTCCACCAGGCAGCGGCCGCGGCACGGCGCAACGGCAACGGCAACTTCGCCGACATGCTGCTGCACATGCACGTCGTGCCCGGGCAGGGCATCGACTTCAGCCAACTGGGCCGGATCCTTCTCCTGGTCATGCTGCTGTATCTGGCGGCGTCGATGTTCAGCTGGATGCAGGGCTACCTGCTCACCGGGATCGTCCAGCGCACCGTCTACCGGCTGCGCTCAGACGTCGAGGACAAGCTGCACCGGCTCCCGTTGGAGTACTTTGACGGCCAGCCGCGCGGCGAGACGCTGAGCCGGGTCACCAACGACATCGACAACGTGCAGCAGAGCCTGCAGCAGACGATGAGTCAGCTGCTCACCTCTGTGCTGACGGTTATCGGCGTCATCGTGATGATGTTCGTGATCTCGCCGCTGCTCACCGTCATCGCGCTGGTGACGATCCCGATCTCGATTGTCGTCACCCGCCAGATCGCGAAGCGTTCACAGCGGCTCTTCATCGCCCAGTGGACACACACAGGTGCGCTCAACGGCCAGATCGAGGAGGCCTACACCGGTCACGACCTGGTCAAGGTTTTCGGCCGGCAGAAGGAGGTCGAGGCCAGCTTCGAGGCCAAGAACGACGAGCTGTTCCGGGCGAGCTTCGGAGCGCAGTTCATCAGCGGGATCATCATGCCCGCGATGATGTTCATCGGGAACCTCAACTACGTCGCCATCGCGGTCGTGGGCGGCCTGCGCGTCGCCTCGGGGTCGATGAGCCTCGGCGAAGTTCAGGCGTTCATCCAGTACTCCCGGCAGTTCACCCAGCCGCTCACCCAAGTGGCGTCGATGGCGAACCTCCTGCAGTCCGGAGTCGCTTCCGCCGAACGGGTCTTCGACCTGCTCGACGCACCGGAGCAGCGCCCGGATACCGCATCGCCGGTCCCGATCAAGGATCCGCGGGGGCGGGTGGCCTTCGAGCACGTGTCCTTCCGCTACCGATCCGACGAGCCGCTGATCGAAGACCTGTCGCTGGTCGCGAACCCGGGGCAGACGGTGGCGATCGTGGGGCCGACCGGGGCTGGCAAGACCACGCTGGTCAACCTCGTCATGCGCTTCTACGAAATCGACGCTGGACGCATCACTCTCGACGGCATCGACATCACCGCGCTCAGCCGGCAGGACTTGCGCGGTCGCATCGGGATGGTGCTGCAGGATGCCTGGCTGTTCGGTGGGACGATCCGCGACAACATCGCCTATGGCCGGCCGGATGCCAGTGAGGTGGAGATCCTTGCGGCTGCCCGGGCGACGTACGTCGACAGGTTCGTGCACAGCCTTCCCGACGGCTACGACACCGTGATCGACGAGGAGGGCAGCAACGTCAGCGCAGGGGAGCGCCAGCTGCTGACGATCGCCCGAGCGTTCCTCGCCGACCCTTCGCTGCTGATCCTGGACGAGGCCACCTCGTCGGTCGACACCAGGACCGAGGTGCTGGTGCAGCACGCGATGGCTGCGCTGCGTACCGATAGGACGAGCTTCGTGATCGCGCACCGGCTGTCGACGATCCGCGACGCCGACCTGATCCTGGTGATGGAGGCGGGTCAGATCGTCGAGCAGGGCAGCCATGAGGAGCTGCTCGGATCGCGCGGTGCGTACTTCGACCTCTACTCGGCGCAGTTCGAGGGCGCGGCCACCGACGTGGACGAGGACGCCGCCGTCGCTGGCGCAGTCTCTTGACGACTAGACGATGGGCGGTTGGCCAGGACCGACTGTCGGCGGTCCCGATGTACCCGGAGGACCGCTCGGCGTCGACGGCGTCGTGGGGGTGGGGGTCGGGGTAGCCGGGCTGGTCGGGCCTGGCTGGGGAAACGGCGGCGGCACCGGTGCGGGCGGCAGGTTGTGGAAGAGGCGGACGGCGATGAAGAGGGCGATCGCTGCCAGCGCGAGCACGATCGCGAACGACGCGGCGAACGTCCACCTCGGCGCGCTCGTCAGCGTCGCCGGCCATGGCAGCGGCCACACCCGCCAGCGCCCAGGGGTGTTTCGGCCGGCCCAGTGGGGTCGGAAGGTAGGCCCCACAGCGGCTTGGTGGCGGTCAGCGTCGGTCAGCGCGACCGGAGCCAACAGTGCGCCCGCCCGGTCCAGACCGTCGTGCCACGACTCGGCGCGCAGTGCCGCCCAAGGAGAGAGGTCCGGGTCGTCTTCGGCGGCGACCACCAGCTCGGGGTGGCCGTGCACCGTCTCGGCGAGGGTGTCCTGGAACCTGGCTCGGCCGTAGGAGTCCTGTTCGGCCCCGGCTGTCAACATGACCACGACGACAGGCTGGTCGCCCGAGCGCCCGGCGTACACGATGCCTGCGTCGCTCGCGACCGCGGCGTCGCCGTTCTGCAGCCGCGCCGTCAGCTCGATGTCTCCGAGCGACGGCGGGTCGCCGGGCCGGAGCGGCAGCAGGGTCGGTGGCCGCTCCTTCTGCCCCATGCTGCTCCTTTGCGACCCGTGCGACACTAACCACCGTACGTGACCCCGCGCACCATGAGGTGAACCGGATGACGACCACGTCGGCCGCCACGGCGGAGGCGCGCACACGCGAGCTTGCCGCCCTCGCGCAGCGGGCGATGGTCGAGGTGAAGAGCGTCATCGTCGGCCAAGAGCACATGGTCGAGCAGCTCATGGTGGCGCTGGTGGCCCGCGGCCATTGCCTGGTCGAGGGCGTCCCTGGCATCGCCAAGACACTCGCCGTACGCACCTTCGCCGACGTGGTGGGCGGCGGTTTCGCCCGCATCCAGTTCACGCCCGACCTCGTCCCGTCCGACATCGTGGGCACCCGCATCTACCGGCCGAGCAAGGAGGCGTTCGACGTCGAGCTGGGGCCGGTGTTCGTGAACTTCGTGCTCGCCGACGAGATCAACCGGGCGCCGGCCAAGGTGCAGTCGGCGATGCTCGAGCTGATGGGGGAGCGGCAGGTTTCCATCGGCGGCCAGACCTTCGCCCTGCCCGACCCCTTCATCGTGATCGCGACGCAGAACCCGATCGAGTCGGAGGGCGTCTACCCGTTGCCCGAGGCGCAGCGCGACAGGTTCCTCTTCAAGGTCGACGTGCATCACCCGCGCGGACACGAGGAGTTCGAGATCCTCCGTCGGATGAGCGTCGACCCGCCCCGTGCGATGCGGATGCTGTCCACGGAGCAGATCCACGACCTCCAATCCGCTGCTGACCGCGTCTACGTCGACAACCTGGTCGCCGAGTATGTCGTGCGGCTGGTGCTGTCGACGCGCTCGCCGACGGAGTTCGGCATGCCTGACCTGCAAGGCGTCATCGATCTCGGGGCGAGCCCGCGGGCGACCCTCGGCCTCACCGCCGCCGCTCGGGCATTGGCGCTGATCCACGGCCGTGGCTACGTGCTTGCAGAGGACGTGGCAGCGGTCGCCGGCGACGTGATGTCGCACCGGATCGTGCTCAGCTTCGACGCCATGGCCGACGGGATCGACCCGCGGGTCGTCGTCGACCGGGTCGTCAGGTCGATTCCGCAACCGCAGCCCGTCTGGAGCGGCAACGCGCATGCTCCCGAGTTCCGCTGAGGTGGTGCGCGCCCGCGGCCCGGCGCCGTTGCCGCTCTCGCGGCTCGCACCCGAGCAGGCGCTGCGCCGGCTGGAGATCCAGATCGTCCGTCGACTGGACGGCTATCTGCAGGGCGAGCATCTGGGGCTGCTGCCCGGTCCGGGCACCGATCTCGCGGAGGCTCGCGTCTATCAGCCGGGTGAGGACGACGTACGGCGGATGGACTGGGCTGTCTCAGCGCGCACCACAGTGCCGCACGTCCGTGACGTCATCGCCGACCGCGAGCTGGAGACCTGGGCGCTTGTCGACCTCACCCCGTCGATGCACTTCGGCACGGCGGCGCTGGAGAAGCGGGACCTCGCCGTCGCCGCGGTCGCCACGATCGGTCTGCTCACCTTCCAGGCCGGCGACCGATTCGGCGGCTACGTGTTGGCCGACGGTGGCCTGCGACGATGGCCGGCGGCGTCAGGGCGTCGAGCGCTCTTCGGCCTGCTCAGGGCGCTCCTGAGCGACGAGCCGGGGGCCGCTCGTCCGCTGCCCCGCCAGGCGATTGGCGGGCTGGCGTCGGCCATCGACGCGCTCGGTCGCGCGCAACGCAAGCGCGGCTTGCGGCTGGTCGTGTCCGACTTCATCGACCCGCGGGATGCCGCTGCCGACGTGGATACCCAGCCGACGTGGGAGCCGGCGATGCGGCGGTTGGCCGGTCGCCACCAGGCCATCGCCGTCGAGGTCCTCGACCCACGCGAACTGGACATCCCCAACGTCGGCACCGTGCTGCTGCAGGACCCGGAGTCCGGCGAGCTTCGTGAGCTCAACACCGCAAGTCGCAAGATTCGGCGGCGCTTCGCCGAGGCTGCCAGGATGCAGCGGGAGCGCAACCGTCGGGCCTTGCGCCGGGCCGGCGTGGCGCATCTCGTCCTGCGAACCGACCGCGACTGGGTCGCCGACACCGCACGGTTCGCGATGCGACATCGTCGGGTGGCGTCGCGGCTGCACGGTGCACCGCGGGAGGCGCTGAGGTGACCTTCCTGGAGCCGGTACGGCTGTGGTTGCTCCTCGTCGTACCACTGCTGGTGCTGGGGTACCTGCTGCTCTTGTTGCGCAAGCGCCGCTACGCGGTGCGGTTCACGAACCTTTCGCTGCTCAAGACGGTCGCTCCGCGCAGGCTCAACTGGCGGCAGCACCTCGCCGTAGCGCTAGCCCTGCTCACGCTCGCCTTCGCGATCGTGCTCTTCGCCAAACCCTCAGGGCTGGTGAAGGTGCCGCGGCGTACGGCGGTGACGGTCGTCCTGACCATAGACATCTCGCTGTCGATGGCGGCAACGGACGTTCCGCCGAACCGGATCTCCGCCGCCAAGCGGACGGCCAAGGAGTTCCTGACCAAGCTGCCGGCGGACTACAAGGTGGCGCTGGTGACGTTCGCCCGGCATGCGGACGTGGTGGTCCCGCCGACGGTCGACCGGACCAGGGTGGACCAGGCCATCACCGCCCTTCAGCTGAAGGAGTACACCGCCACAGGCGAGGGCATCTTCACTGCTCTTGACGTGGTGAAGCAGTCGCTGGCCGAGAGCAGACCCCCGCCGGGCGGCAAGGTGCCGGCGCTGATCGTGCTGATCAGCGACGGGAAGCGCACCGTCGGGCGGTCGCAGATCCTGGCGGCGCATGCAGCCCGGCGGCAAGGCGTTCCGATCGACACAGTGGCCCTCGGGACGCCGTACGGCACCATCGTCACCCAGGGGGAGCAGGTGCTGGTGCCGGTCGAGGTCCAGCAACTGAGACAGATCGCGGCGATTTCGGGCGGCAAGGCCTACGTCGCCACCAGCCCGGGCGACCTGCTCAACGCCTACAAGGACGTCGACGGGCGGCTGGTCTACGAAACCGAGCGCACCGACGCGACATCCCACTACGTCGGCTACCTGGTCGTGTTGGCGCTGCTGTCGACGGCGGCCGGGCTGGTGGTGGCAACCCGCTGGCCATAGTGCTGGTGCAGGTGTGACTGATGGTGCACAATGGGCAGCGAACAGCCGCTGCGGCCTCTGAGGACCTAGACGCTGGGGAAGGCGACCCTAGGCCTTGAGGAGGAGCGGTGAAGACGATCGTGGGCTTGCCCGCCTCGGAGTTGACCACCCGGGGCGTGCTTTACGTGCACGCGGCGCCGTCGGCGCTCTGCCCGCATGTCGAATGGGCGGTGGCCGGGGCGGTCGGCAGCCAGGTCGATTTGGCCTGGACGCCGCAGCCCGCGCGGGCCGGGTCCTATCGCGCCGAGCACTCTTGGTCCGGCCCGGTGGGCACCGGCTCCCGGATCGCGTCGGCGCTGCGCGGGTGGGAGCACCTGCTCTACGAGGTGACCGAGGACCCCACTGCAGCGAGCGAGGGTGCCCGCTACTCGTTCACGCCCGACCTCGGCATCTTCCACGCCGTCACCGGTCTGCACGGCGACATCATGATCCCGGAGGACCGGCTGAAGGGCGCCGTCGTCAAGGCCACGCTTACCGGTCGCCCGCTGGATGACGAGATCGACAAGCTATTGGGCAAGCAGTGGGACCAGGTGCTCGAGCCGTTCCGGCATGCGGGCGACGGCGCCCCGGTGCGCTGGCTCCACAAGGTGGTCTGACCCGGTCCGAACACCGGCTAGCGGCGAATTCGGATACTGAAGGGCTTAAACGCCGGATACGGGGTGTCTGGTCAGAGGGGGATGTTGCCGTGCTGGCCGCGGATTCCGTGGTCGGCATCGGCAAGTGCGGCGGCGAGCGCCGATCGGGTCTTCGCCGGCTCCACCACCTCGTCGACCACACCGATCTCGACGGCCTTCTCGACGCCGCCGGCGATCGTCTCGTGCTCTTCGGCCAGCTCGGCCTCGACGGTCGGGCGAAGGTCGGGGTCGACACTGGCGAGCTTGCGACGGTGCAGGATGCGTACGGCAGCTACCGCGCCCATCACAGCGATCTGGGCGCCCGGCCAGGCGAACACACGGGTGGCGCCGAGCGCTCGTGAGTTCATGGCGATGTAGGCGCCGCCGTACGACTTGCGGGTGACCAATGTGACCCGGGGGACCGAGGCCTCGCTGAAGGCGTGGAGGAGCTTCGCACCCCGCCGGACGACGCCGTCCCACTCCTGGCCGACACCGGGCAGGTAGCCGGGGACGTCGACGACAACGAGCAACGGCACCCCGAACGTGTCGCACATCCGCACGAAGCGGGCGGCTTTCTCCGCCGAGGTGGAGTCCAGACACCCGCCGAGTCTCAGCGGGTTGTTGGCGATGACACCGACGGAGCGCCCGCCGAAACGGCCCAGCGTGGTGACGATGTTGGGCGCCCACCGCGGGTGCAGCTCGAGTGCGCTGCCGGCGTCGAGGAGCTCGGTGACGAGGGGGTGGACGTCGTAGGCCCGGCGGACGGACTCCGGCAGCTGTTCGGCGAGGTCGACGTCTTCGACGGCGGTGACGTCGAGCCGACCCTGGTCGCCGAGCAACGCGACCAGCCGGCGGGCCTCACCGAGCGCGTGCTCCTCGGAGTCGGCCAGCACATGGACGACCCCGGAGCGGCGCCCATGTGGCTCTGGGCCGCCGAGCCTGAGCATGTCGACGTCCTCGCCGGTCACCGACCGCACCACGTCCGGACCGGTGACAAAGATCCGGCCCTCCGGGCCAAGGATCACGACGTCGGTGAGGGCAGGGCCATACGCCGCTCCGCCGGCCGCCGGCCCGAGGACGACAGAGATCTGTGGCACCTTGCCCGAGGCGAGCGTCATGGCGTGGAAAATCTTGCCGACCGCGTCCAAGGAAAGGACCCCTTCGGCGAGGCGGGCGCCGCCGGAGTGCCAGAGCCCCACGATCGGGAGCCGGTCGGCCATCGCCCGCTCGTAGGCGGCGACCACCACCGAGCACCCCTCGTCGCCCATCGCCCCGCCCATCACGGTGGCGTCGGAGCAGAAGGCGACGGTGCGGACGCCGTCGATCATGCCGATGGCGGCCAGCATGCCGCTGTCGCCGTCGGCACTGATCAGCTCAAGGCTGTCGGCGTCGTAGAGCGCGGCAAGCCGCTTGTTGGGGTTGCGCGGATCGTCTTCCCTCGGCGGCTTCGACGGTCGTGGCGTCGCCTGCTGTGGCGGCGTTGTGCGGTGGTCCGTGGCGGTCATGGAATCTCCCGATGCTCAGGCTGAGCGGAAGGCGATGGCGACGTTGTGCCCGCCGAAGCCGAACGAGTTGTTCAGGGCGGCGATGTCGCCGGGCGGCAGGTCGCGCTGCTTGATGGCGATGTCCAGGTCGACCTCTGGGTCGGGGTTGTCGAGGTTGATCGTGGGCGGCACCGTGCGGTGGTGCAGCGCGAGGATGGTTGCCATCGACTCCAGCGCGCCGGCGCCGCCGAGCAGGTGGCCGGTCATCGACTTGGTCGATGTCACCACGACGTGGTCGGTCTCCCCGCCGAGCGCCTTGCCGATCGCGATGCACTCGGCGATGTCGCCCTGTGGTGTCGACGTGGCGTGCGCGTTGATGTGCGCGATATCGCGGGCGGACAGGTCCGACTCGGTCAACGCCAATTGCATCGCACGTGCTGCACCGCGGCCCTCCGGCTCGGGTTGGGCGATGTCGTGGGCGTCGGCAGTGACGCCGGCGCCGGCCACCTCGGCGTAGATCCGGGCGCCGCGACCGCGGGCGTGTTCGGCGCTCTCGAGCACCAGCACCGCCCCACCCTCGCCGAGCACGAACCCGTCCCTGTCGACGTCCCATGGACGCGACGCCTGCTCGGGCTCGTCGTTGCGCCGCGACAGCGCCATCATCTGTCCGAAGGCCGCCATCGGGAACCGGAGTACGGCGGCCTCGGTGCCGCCCACGACGACGACATCGGCCCGGCCCAGCCGGATCATGTCGACCCCATGGGCGATGGCCTCGTTTCCAGATGCACAAGCCGACACCGGCGTGTGGACGCCGGCCCGAGCCCCCAGCGCGAGACTCACGTTCGCGGCCGGGCTGTTCGGCATCAGCATCGGAATCGTGAGAGGCGATACCCGGCGAGGACCCTTCTCGAGGAGCAGGTCGTAGTTGGCCAGGAGCGTCTGGATCCCGCCGATCCCCGAGGCGATGGCAACGCCCACCCGGTCCAGGTCAGGCGCCTCGTCGGCGAGGCCGGCGTCCGACCATGCCTCGAGCGCCGCGATCAACGCAAACTGGCCGGAGCGGTCCATCCGCCGGGCCTTCACCCGGTCGAGGACCTCGGTCGGTTCGACCGCGACGGTGGCTGCAATGCGCGCGGGCAGGTCGGCCGCCCATTCCTCGGTCAGCGCACGGACCCCGGACCTGCCGGCCAGCATGGCCGCCCAGGTCGACGTCACGTCGCCGCCAAGGGGGGAGGTCGCCCCCAGGCCGGTCACCACGACAGTCGTGGAGCTCATCTGGTGTACACCTCTGTTGTCGTCAGCTGCCCTGGGCGTTCTCGATGTAGGCGACGGCGTCGCCGACGGTCTTGAGGTTCTTGACCTCGTCGTCGGGGATCTTGACCCCGAACTTCTCCTCAGCGGCTACGACCACCTCAACCATCGACAGCGAGTCGACGTCCAGGTCGTCGGTGAAGGACTTGTCGAGTTGGACGTCGTCCGCAGGGATACCCGCGACCTCGTTGACGATGTCCGCGAGGCCGGAGCGGATCTCTTCGGTGCTTGCCATGCTTGGCTCCTTCTAGGGTCGGGCTGGCAATGGGATTCCCCGGCGACCGGGGTCCGCAGCCGTCGGCTGCAGAGGTGTTATGGCGTGACTGGTCACGGCAGCCGGACCACCTGGGCGGCGTACGCCAGCCCGGCTCCGAACGCGACGAACAGCGCGAGGTCGCCGCTCTTGGCCTGACCTGCCTCGAGTAGCGCCTCGGTAGCCAGCGGGATGGATGCCGCGGAGGTGTTGCCCTGGTAGGCGATGTCACGGGCGATCACGACTCGCTCGGGCAGCCGCAATGTGCGGGCCATCGCGTCGATGATCCGCATGTTGGCCTGGTGGGGGAGGAACACGTCGAGGTCGTCGGGGCTCACTCCCGCCTTGTCCAGCGCTTCGGCCGCGACCTTCGCCATCTCGAACGAGGCCCAGCGGAACACCGGGTTGCCATCCATCCGGAGGTGGGGCATCGACGGCTCTGCGCTTTCGAGAACGTCCTTCCACGGCTGCTTCTGCCGAATCAGGTCGTAGCGGGACCCGTCTGCGCCCCACACCACCGGGCCGATGCCCTCCGTGGGGCTCGGCCCGACAACGGCTGCACCGGCGCCGTCGGCGAAGATGAACGCCGTACCCCGGTCGGTCACGTCGGTGATGTCGGACAGCCGCTCAACGCCGATGACGAGCACGTGCTTGGCCGAGCCGCACCGGATCATGTCCGAGGCCATGCTGACCCCGAAGCAGAAACCGGCGCATGCGGCTGAGATGTCGAAGGCCGCTGCCGGGGTGGCCCCGAGCTCGTCGGAGATCAGCGGCGCCACTGCGGGTGTCTGCATCAGGTGGGACACCGTCGCCACGATCACGCAGTCGACCTGGGCGGCCTCGATGCCTGCTCGCATCAGCGCCTTGCGCGCGGCGGCGACGCTCATCATCTGCACGGTCTCGTGCGGCAGTGCCCAACGCCGCTCAATGATGCCGGAGCGGGTGCGAATCCACTCGTCGCTGGAGTCGATGTACTCGCAGATCTCGGCGTTGGTCACTACCCGGCTCGGCCGGTAGCCGCCGATGCCGAGGATCGCCGTGTGCTCCGCTCCCCTCCCCGCGGTAATGCCGGGCCTGACCGTCTCAGGAGTCGAGGTTGTCATCTCGTTCTCCTTCCGGGTGCAGGCGGACCAGCGGCTGACCAGGGGACACGAGGTCGCCGTCCTCGACGACCCACTCGACCACCATGCCGCCATGCTGTGCCACGACCGGTGTCGGTCCGCGGAGGTTGGTCACGTCGCCGATCACGGCCCCCCGGTCGAGCCGGTCTCCAGCCTTGGCATTGGTGGCCAAGACGAACGTTCCCTTGCCCGGCGACACCACCATTCGCCAGGTCGGAGATGAGCCGTTCGGCGCTGCGTCGCCATGGCGCTCGGTGAAGGCGACGGCGTCGGCGAGCTGGTCGGGCGACGTCAGCGCGAACGCATCGACCCCCTTCAACTGTCGCTTCGCGAGCCCGGTGAGCGTCCCTGCCGGCGGCATCTCAAGGATGCCGGTGACGCCGAGGTCGGCCATTGTCTGCATACACAAGTCCCACCGGACAGGACTGCCGACCTGGCTGACCAAGCGGGCCAGCACCTCAGCGCCGCTGTGGATGACCTGGCCGTCGCGGTTGGACACCAGCCGGGTCCTGGTGTCGCGAGTCGACATGGCACGGGCAAGACGGGCGAGTACGTCGACGGCGGGCAGCATGTGGTCGGTATGGAACGCGCCCGCCACGCTGAGCGGGATCAGCCGCGCCTTGGTCGGCGGGTCGTCGGCGAGAGCGGCGAGCTGCTCCATCGTGCCGGCGGCCACGATCTGACCCCCACCGTTGTCGTTGGCCGCGGTCAGGCCTTGACGCTCCAGTGCCGACAAGACCTCGTCGCGGTCACCGCCGAGGATCGCGGTCATGCCGGTCGGGGTGACCGCCGAGGCCGCCGCCATGGCGCGACCCCGCTCGCGGACGAAGACCATCGCCTGCTCGGCGGTGATGACACCGGCACCGGTGGCGGCTGAGATCTCGCCGACGCTGTGGCCGGCCACGACGCTGACTCGGGTGAAGGCGTCGGCAGGGTGGGGGAAGAGAGCTAGGGCCGCCAGCAGGCTCGACGCCACCAGCAGCGGCTGGGCGACCGCGGTGTCCCGGATCGTCTCGACGTCAGCGTCGGTGCCGTAGTGCTCCAGGTCGAGGCCGCAAACGGCCGACAGCCAGTTGAGCCGGTCGGCGAAGCTGGGGTCGGCAAGCCAGGGCTTCAAGAAGCCGGGGGTCTGAGCCCCCTGTCCGGGCGCGACGATCGCAAGCACAATCGCCATCATGCCCGGCTGGGCCGGCGCCTGCCGAGTCGGACCCGCACCAAACTCGCCAGGGCAGCTTTGTCGATTTCCGACAAGTGGGCGTGCTCAGCCGTGGCTGCGCAGACGGCCCAGGGTCAGCGCGATCCGCAAGGTGTAGGCCTGCCGGGCGTCGGCCAGCGTCAGTCCGGTCACCTCGGCGATCCGGCGGAGCCGGTATCGGACCGTGTTGGGATGCACGAACAGAGCCCGGCCCGTTGCCTCCACCGACCCACTGTTGTCGAGGTAGGCGGCCGCCGTGTCCAGGAGGGCGGCGCCGGCGGCCGCGAGTGGTTCGAAGACGTCGGTGACAAGTTGTCGCCGGGCGTGCCCGTCACCGGCCAGCGCCCGCTCAGGCAGCAGGTCGTCGCTCGACACCGGACGCGGCGCCTCCGGCCAAGCATCGGCCGCCCGCCACGCTGCGACCGCCGCTCGGGCCGACACGTTGGCCGCCAGCAGGTCGTTGACAACCGGGCCGGTCACGATCGGCCCCAACCCGAAGTGGTCGGCGACCCGGCGACCTGCCTTGTCGGGGTCATCGACACCGCCGAGGACGACCACGAGCCGGTCACCTTGGACCGAACACAACGCGTCCAGCCGGTCGATCCGAGCGCTGTGCTTGATCGCATCAACCACGGTGGCGGAGTTGCCGTCCGGCGCATGTCCGAGCACCACGCACACTCCGCTTGTGGACTCCCAGCCCAAGGCAGTTGCGCGGGACCTGACCGCCTCGTCGGCCTCGCCGCGGAGAACCGAGTCGACGATGAGAGCCTCCAACCGGGCATCCCAGGCCCCGCGCTGTTCGGCTGCGCGGGCGTAGACGTCGGCAGCGGCGAACGCCACCTCTCGGGAGTAGCGCATCACCGACTCGCGCACGGCCGGTACGTCGGCGGGCGTGACGATCTCCTCGACCTTGCTCTCGACGACGTCGATGGTCGTTCGCACCATCTCGACCGTCTGCTGCAGGGTTACCCGACCGGTCAGCTCGCGGGGAGCCGTCGCGAAGACGTTGGTGGCAGCTGGACTCTCGGACTCGGGCTCGGCCAGCCAGGTGACGAAGCTCGAGATGCCGGCTCCCGCGATCATGCCGATCCACGAGCGCTCCTGGGCCGGCAGCGCACGAAACCACGGCAGTTCGTCGGTCATCCGGGCGATCGCCGCCTGGGTCAGGCTGCCCACCGCGTCCTGCAGCGCTCGCGTCGCCGCTGCGGATGCCCGGGCCATTCCGTCAGCCTAATGGGCCAGTTGTGGTGACTGGACAAACCAGGGCCCATGCTCGTGGCGGGCTCAGCCAGCCCGCACCCAGAGGTTCTCAAACGTCGGCTCGCCGCGCACAGTGTCGATGCTTGCGCCCTGGACGCCCCCGCCGTGCGCGAGGGCCGCGACGACGTATCCAGTCGGGATCACTGGCAGAGAAGTTCGCATGATGTGCGCTTCCAGGGCCGCTGATGCCGCTGGCTGTTGGTGGATGGGGAGCAGCAGATTGGCCAGGATCCGGCTGTCGACTGCCGAGGTCGAGAAGTGCTCCAGGTTGCCGTTCCTTGAGGCGAGCGGCTGGACGTGCGGGCTTGCGAACAGCTGAGTGACCCACAGGCTCGATGTCGGCCAGTCGCTGCACCACGTTCCGGAGCGGACGTTGATCGGTGCGCTCGGGTTCGTGATCAGGGCTGCATAGCTTCTACTGGTCGTGGCGTACGGCTGTGGGTTGAAGCCCGCCCGCTTGAGCGCGATGACGATCTGGTCCTTCACGGCACGCGAGGTCGGCACGTCGGTCTCGTACGGGAACGTGATCGTGTAGTTGAGCGCATCGGCCCGCTTCAGCAGGGCTTTCGCTCTGGTTGGGTCGGTCGCGCCGGGGACGTGGCCGGGCAGCGGCTGGTAGAGAGTTCGCCCCAAAGTTCCCGGAGGCGTCGGGCCCCAGGCCGGGATCCGGGTGAAGCCGTCGGTCGAGCCGCCTGCGCGCCAGACAGCCTTGTACGGATAGGCCAAGCCGAGTGCGCGCCGTACGTTGACGGCGGTGATCTTGCGGTTGTCGGGATACCAGAGATCAGTGCATGGTGTGGGGCCGGTGGCCAGCCTGTCGGCTGCCCGCGCCTTGAACAGGCCATAGTTGCGCCTGGAAAGGTTGCTCATCAGCAAGGTGGTACGTGCCGTCCCGCGGTCCGCCACCAACGACTTAGTGAGTCGTGTGTCGATCGATGTGCGGAAGTCGAACACGAAGCGGTTGGCGTAATGGTGCCGACCCGGGTCGGTTGTCGGGTCCCAGTTGGCGTTGCGGACAACGGCCCCGCACGAGGAAGCGGTCGATGCCGGATGGTTACCGGGTCGGGCCGAATCGTGATCGGGCAGGATGGGTCGGTGGATGGGATTGAGGCGCTGTCGGAGATCGCGTTCTGGCTGGAGCGGTCTCGGGAGCAGACCCGCCGGGTCGAGGCCTACCGCAAGGCGGCCTGGGCTCTCGCTGCGCTGCCGCCGGCTGAGCTCGAACGGCGGATCGCCGACGACACCTTGACCGAGATCACCCACGTCGGGCCGTCAACCTCCGCCGTCGTCAAGGAGGCCAGCACCGGCGTCGTACCGAAGAAGCTGGCCGACCTGCGTAAGGCGGGGCAGGCACCGCTCACGGAGGGCGGCGAGAAGATCCGGTCGATGCTGCGCGGGGACCTGCACAGCCACTCCAACTGGTCGGACGGTGGCTCACCGATCGAGGAGATGGTCAAAGTCGCCAGGTTGCTCGGACACGAGTACCAGGCGCTGACCGACCACTCACCTCGGTTGACGGTGGCGCACGGGTTGACGGCCGAACGACTGGCCGAGCAGCTCGACGTCGTTGCCGACATCAACGCGTCGACTGCGGCGGAAGACGGCAGTCCAAGCTTCCGGCTGCTGCCGGCGATCGAGGTCGACATCCTCGAGAGCGGCGGCCTCGACCAGAGCCGGGAGATGCTCGACCGGCTCGACATCGTGGTGGCCAGTGTGCACTCGAAGCTGCGGGCGGACGCCGAGACGATGACGGCTCGGATGGTCGGTGGGATCGCCAACCCGCACACGAACGTGCTGGGCCATTGCACGGGACGGCTGGTAACCGGCGGTCGTGGCATCCGGCCGGAGTCGCAGTTCGACGCCGAGGTGGTGTTCGCTGCCTGCGCGAGGTTCGACGTGGCCGTCGAGATCAACTCCCGGCCAGAGCGGCGGGACCCGCCCGGTCGGCTGATCGAGCTGGCGATCGAGGCTGGCTGCCTGTTCAGCATCGACACCGACGCTCATGCACCGGGTCAGCTCTGCTTCCTCGACTACGGCTGCGCGCGGGCTGAGCAGTACGGCGTCCCGCCCGAGCGCATCGTCAACACCTGGCCGCTCGACGAGCTGCTCGCCTGGTCCCACGCCAAGCGCTGACCGCCGGGTGGTCAGTTGGGCACGATGACGACCGAGACGAAGCCGGTGCGTTGGGAAACCGGGCTGCCGTCGCCGAGCTGACCGATCGTGTCGTTGCCCCAGCAGGCCATCGTGTCGTCGGTCTTCCAGCCGCAGCTCATCGAGTCGAAGGTCACTGCTCGGGTCCAGATCTTCTGCGGGATGGCGACTGGCGAGTCGCTCTCGGTGCTGTCGTTGCCGAGATCTCCGTGGTCGTTGTTGCCCCAACACCACAGAGTGAGCCCCGTCTGGACAGCACAGCTGTGATCGGTTGCAGAGTCGACCTGCACCCAGACGTCGAGATCACCGACCTGCGTCGGAACCAGCTCGTCGCCGCTGACGGGCGGCTGGGCGATCTGCCCATGGTCATCGAGGCCCCAGCACCACAACGTGCCGTCCGCTTGGGTGCCGCAGGTGAACTGGCCACCGGCGGAGACCGTTGCCCACGAGGCCGAGCCGATCGCCACCGGCGACGTGCGCAGCCTCTGCGTTCCGTCGCCCACTTCGCCGTTGGCGTTGTCGCCCCAGCACCACAGCGAGCCGTCGGTCTTGAGGGCGCAGGTGTGCGTCGGCCCGGGCGAGACGCTTGCCCAGTTGCTGTCATGGCCTACCTGCGTGGGCGAGAGAGCATCGGTCTTGCTGCCGATGCCGAGCTCGCCGCGGCTGTTGTTGCCCCAGCACCACAGAGTGCCGTCGGTCTTGACCGCGCAGGTGTGGTCGACGGCGGCGTTGACGCTGGCCCAGTCGGTGTCGGTGCCGATCTGAGTCGGGGTCTTCGCCGCCCTGGTCCGACCGGTACCGAGCTGACCTTTGCCGTTCGCGCCCCAGCACCAGAGCGTCCCGTCGTCGTGGATGCCGCAGCTGTAGGACTCCCCGCCGGTGACGGCGGTCCAGAGGTCGGTGCCGATGGTCTCCGGGAGCGTCTGGTCGGTCGTCGTACCGTCCCCGAGCTGGCCGTGGTCGTTGAGCCCCCAGCACCACAGCGCCTGTTGGCGGGTGATCGTGCAGTTGTGGTTGCCGCCACCGTCACTGATCGTCTTCCAGATCGAGATGCGGTCGACCGGCGTGGGGATGAACCTGTCGCCGAGGGAGTGGTCGCCCATCTCGCCCCAGAGGTTCTGGCCGAAGCACCAAAGGTTCTTGTCGCTGCGGATCGCACAGGTGTGCTGGCCGCCGGTGCTGACTGAGAGCCAGGTGGCGGTCGGCTTGACCTGGATCGGCGTCGCGCTCGGGTCGAGGTCTCCTTGGCCGAGCTGGCCGTGGTCGTTGATGCCCCAGCACCACAGCGTTCCGTCGTCTTGGATCGCACAGGTGTTGGCAACGCCGGCGCTGACGCTGCTCCACGTGTTGAGGGCTCCGACCTGGGCCGGCTTGCCGACTTGCGGGTTGATCCCGTCGTTGCCCCAGCACCACAGCGTGCTGGCGGTTTGCACACCACAGGTGTGTTGACCGCCCGCGCTTACCTGCGACCACTTCTGGTGGCCGATCTGCACGGGACGCAGCTTGACGGTGCCCTTGCCGGTGCCGAGCTCGCCGTTGGCGTTGCTGCCCCAGCACCACAGGGTCTTGTCGGTGCGGAGTGCGCAGGTGTGGTAGCCACCACCGGCCACCGATGCCCAGGCCGTGCCAGTACCGACTTGATGCGGCGAATCTTGCTCCGGCAGGTCCCCAATGCCTAGCTGCCCGTGGTCGTTGGCTCCCCAGCACCACAGGGTGCCGTCCGTCTTCACCGCGCAGGTGTGGCTATAGCCGGCGCTGGCCTGACTCCACCCGGATCCGGGCACCTGGACCGGGGAGGTCCGCATCGTCGTCGTACCGTCGCCCAGCTCGCCGTTGGTGTTGTTGCCCCAGCACCAGAGGGTGCCGTCCTGCTTGATGGCACAGGAGTGGTCGGTGTTCGACGCCAGGCTGGCCCAGTCGTCGTCGCTGCCGACCTGGAGCGGGTCTCGGCTGGGGTCGGTGCCTCCGAGGCCGAGCTGGCCGAGGTCGTTCTCCCCCCAGCACCAGAGCGTGAATGTGGTCGTGATGCCGCAGGAGAAGTGGTCGGTCGCACTGGTGGCGATCCAGATCGCGTCTTTGGTGGAGCCGGCCGGACCGACGCCGTGGACGGCGGCTGACGTTGTGCTGGCGGCCAGCGTCGGCGTAAAGCTCGTCATGGCTGTTGCGGTCAGCAGCGCGAGTCCGGCAGTCAGCATGGCCGTACGGCGTCGGATCATCAGCTCGCCCTTCGGGAAGTCAGCGGCCCTGCCCTAACGGCCGCATGTGCAGCGCCAATCTAGGCGCCAGCCGCCATAACCGCCTACTTCTTCCCCGAACTCCTCCTCCCCCCCGCGCACCCCGACTCTCGCTCCCCGCAATTCCGAGAGGGCCGGCTTCGGCGAAAGTGGCCGAACACGACAGCCAAAGCGGCGTATTCACTGTCGCCATCGGCCACAAGCCTGGCCCGCCGCCGACATCGGCCACACTCGCTGGGCGCGGGAAAGCCGGGGTCAGGCGTCGGCGCCCGACTGCTTGACGTTGGCGACGGCGGTGGGGTCGTCGATGCGGTAACGTCCCGACGCTTCGGCGGCACGCCCGGCGTCGTACTCGCCTCGCGCGGCCAGCGCCTCGAGGGCCGCGACGGTGATCGACTCGGCATCGACCCGGAAGAACCGGCGGGCGGCAGCGCGTGTGTCGGCGAAACCGAAGCCGTCGGTGCCGAGCGAGTGCCAGTCCGACTCGACCCACTGGGCGATTTGGTCAGGCACCGCCCGCATGAAGTCGCTGACCGCGAGCAGCGGTCCGGGGGCCTCCCGCAGCCGCTCGGTGACGTACGGCGTCCGCTGCGGCTGATCGGGGTGGAGCAGGTTCCAGGAATCCACGGCCAACGCCTCGCGGTTGAGCTCGGTCCATGAGGTCGCGGACCAGACGTCGGCGCGCACCTGCCACTCCTCAGCGAGCATCTGTTGGGCCTTGAGTGCCCACGGCATCGCCACCCCGGAGGCCAGCAGCTGGATCCGCGGTCGGTGGTCGCCGTCACCGGTATCGGCCGGGCGGACCAAGTACAAGCCCTTGAGCAGCCCCTCGACGTCGAGGCCCTCCGGCTTGGCCGGCTGGACGATCGGCTCGTTGTAGACGGTGAGGTAGTAGAAGACGTCCTCGCCGTGCGGATGCTCGTCGTCCGACCCGTACATCCGGCGCAGGCCGTCCTGGACGATGTAGCTGACCTCGTAGGCGTACGCCGGGTCGTAGTAGACGCACGCCGGGTTGGTCGACGCCAACAGCGGCGAGTGTCCGTCGGCGTGCTGCAGGCCCTCACCGGTGAGGGTGGTCCGGCCCGCCGTCGCGCCGATCAGGAAGCCGCGGCCGAGCTGGTCGGCGAACGACCAGATCGAGTCGCCGGTGCGCTGGAACCCGAACATCGAGTAGAAGATGTAGAAGGGGATCATCGGCTCGCCGTGCGTCGCGTACGACGTCCCGGCGGCGATTGCCGACGCCATCGCGCCCGCCTCGCTGATGCCCTCGTGGAGCATCTGACCCTGCTCGGACTCCTTGTAGGTGAGCAGCATCTTGCGGTCGACCGACTCGTACTGCTGGCCGTGCGGAGAGTAGATCTTCGCCGTCGGAAACATCGAGTCCATCCCGAAGGTCCGGAACTCGTCCGGCGCGATCGGCACGATCCGGTTGCCGATCTCCGGGTCTTTGATGAGGTCGCGCATCAGTCTGACCAGCGCCATGGTGGTTGCCACCGCCTGCTTGCCGGAGCCCTTCTTGAGCTCGGCATACATCTCGTCGGCCGGCAGCTTCAGCGGGGTGGGGTCGATCCGGCGCTGCGGCAGCGCGCCGCCGAGCTGACGGCGCCGCTCGCACATGTACTGGATCTCCGGTGCGTCGTTGCCCGGGTGGAAGAACGGCGCGAGCTCGGAGTCGTCGATCTCCTCGTCGGTGATCGGCAAGTAGAGCCGGTCGCGAAACTTCTTCAGGTCGTCCTTCGTGAGCTTCTTCATCTGGTGGGTCGCGTTGCGGCCCTCCAAGGCGTCGATGGTCCAGCCCTTGATGGTCTTGGCGAGGATCACTGTCGGCTGGCCGACATGTTCGGTGGCGGCCTTGAAGGCGGCGTACACCTTGCGGTAGTCGTGACCGCCGCGCGGGAGCTTGCGCAAATCCTCGTCGGAGAGGTCCTCGACCATGGCCCGAAGCCGCGGGTCGCCGCCGAAGAAGTGGTCGCGGATGTAGGCGCCGGTCTCGACGGAGTACGTCTGGAACTGACCGTCGGGCGTGGCGTTCATCTGGTTGACCAGGACGCCGTCGACGTCGCGCGCGAGCAGCTCGTCCCACTCGCGACCCCAGATCACCTTGATGACGTTCCACCCGGCGCCACGGAAGGTGGACTCCAGCTCCTGGATGATCTTGCCGTTGCCGCGGACCGGGCCGTCGAGCTGCTGCAGGTTGCAGTTGATCACGAACGTCAGGTTGTCGAGCTCCTCGCGAGCAGCCACACCGATCGCGCCCAGCGACTCCGGCTCGCCCATCTCACCGTCGCCGAGGAAGGCCCACACGTGCTGCTGGCTGGTGTCCTTGATCCCGCGGTTGTGCAGGTAGCGGTTGAAGCGGGCCTGATAGATCGACGCGAGCGCGGTCAGTCCCATCGACACCGTCGGGAACTCCCAGAACTCCGGCATCAACCGGGGGTGGGGGTAGGACGACAGGCCGTAGGGCGCCTTCGACCGCTCCTGGCGGAACCCGTCGAGGTGCTGCTCGGTGAGCCGGCCCTCGAGGAAGGCCCGCGCGTAGATGCCCGGGGCGGCGTGGCCCTGGAAGTAGATCTGGTCGCCCATGCCCGAGGCGAGGTCCTTGCCCCGGAAGAAGTGGTTGAAGCCCACCTCGTAGAGCGACGCCGCCGAGGCGTAGGTGGCGATGTGGCCGCCCACGCCCAGGCCGGGCCGGTTGGCCCGCGACACCATGATGGCGGCGTTCCACCGGACGTAGGCCCTGATCCGGCGCTCGACGTACTCATCGCCCGGGAACCACGGCTCCCGCTCGGGCGGGATGGAGTTGATGTAGTCGGTACTGCGCAGGCCGGGCACGCCGACCTGCTGCTCGCGCGCCCGCTCCAGCAGGCGCAGCATGACGTACCTGGCCCGCCTCCGGCCCCTGCTCTGGACCACGTCGTCGAAGGACTCGATCCATTCGCGGGTCTCGTCCGGATCGGTATCGGGCAGCTGGCTCGGCAGGCCGTCGCTGATAATGGAGAATCGCTGGCGTCCGGAAGCCACGGGGTAGCCTCGCCTTCCGCAGTAGCTCGGGCGGCTCTTGGCCGCGGGGGTCTGGTGCCCGCTCACGGGCCCTTGCTCG